>NZ_JCACKI010000077.1:0-169201 GCF_059505325.1 Tildeniella sp. | reverse complement strand
GCTGACCGCTGACCGCTGACCGCTGACCGCTAACTGCTGACCGCTGACCGCTGACCGCTAACTGCTGACCGCTGACCGCTGACCGCTAACTGCTCTTGCCTCTACTAAAAATTCGTCGAAATCGCCTGCACTGGACAGGTCGGAATGCACTGTTCGCAGACAATGCAGCGCGATCGCGTAAAGGTAAGTTTGAACGACTCTGGGTCAAGCTTTAAGGCTTCCGTTGGGCAAACGCCAGTGCATAAACCACAGTGAACGCAGGTGTCTTCGTCAATCATGATTTCACGGTTGGAGAACGACACGCCGATGTCTTGCGATCGCATCCAGTCGAGTGCCGCATCAAGCTGATCGATGTCGCCTGACAATTCAACGACCAGTTTACCGACTTGATTGGGCGCAACCTGAGCACGAATGATGTTCGCTGCCACGTTAAAATCTTTTGCCAGTCGGTAGGTGACTGGCATCTGCACCGAGCGTTTCGGAAAGGTAAGTGTGACCCGTTTTTTCACAGGCTCGAAGGTAAAGTAACTTTATCTTATCGATTTTTAGCAAAAGACAGCGGAGGAGAGTTTTGAGTTTTAAGTTTTGAGTTGAAACAGTTGTTGGTTGTTAGTTTTTAGTTATTAGACGAAGAGTTTTGAGTTGTAGAATGGGTTAGCGTGAGCGTAACCCATGCGGACAAGAGGTTTTGTGCTGTAGAGAGGCTAGAGACAATAGCCCCCGGTTGACGCATAAACACTTGTAACTTCATCCTTGATGTAGCGAACAGTGGTGGCATTAGTTAATGCACACACCAAATAAGAGTGTGTTCGTCCACAGGAAAGATAGTCTCCATCTTTACGGGTTATCCTTGTATCCCAATGAGCCCAAAGTTCGGACTTCTTGCCATAAACGCATTCAAATCCATTAAATTCCAAAAGCAATTTGGCAAATGTGATGGAACTACCGATTGGAATCATGCGGCGAACCTCATTTCTCAAAACACTATCGTCTCTATGTAGCCAAATCTTTTTCCCAATTAGGATTGGTAGTGGATTGCCAACACTACATTGAGCGAGAAGCCAAACTAACGGAGTCGCAATCAGCAGGGGTTTCACAAACCTTTTCAGTTTCGTCATGAGTCGATGATGCGATTTTCAATCAACCCTAGCGCTAAACCTCTGCCCTCCTCGAATCCCTTAGACCGCTTCCTTGACTGCCCTGCTTCCCTTATTTCTCCCTACTCCCCACTCCCTACTCCCCAAAAACTTGTGGCGTAAAGCTACCGTGCAAGCCATACGGAACGTGGTGCTTCAGGTGCAAACGGGCAACAGGCTCCCGATTCAAGTCGCGTGCGTCTAAAATGACGACATCCGATCGCTCGTGGGCAGCATCGTAAACCAGCGTTAGCAGCCAACCGTCATCTTCAGCACCCGCCATATCTGTAGTTGGGAATCCGTTTTTGAAGGCAGCAGGCGATCGTGGCACAAAGATTGGCTCACTCACATAGCCCTGTGGTGCTGCACTCCAAAGCTGACGATCGCCAGACTCAACATCAATCTTGATGATCGCCTGCAGGGGTGCATTCCCCTCTGGTGCATGAGCCGCTCCCATAAAGATGTAACGGTGCGATCGTCCCGCCTTCGCTGGATGCACGTAAGGAAACTCACAACAGCGACGTTCCAACAACTCTCGCTCTACTGTTTGAGTGGTCAGATTGAGCCGAAAACGCCAGAGTTGCCCTGGTGCCAACGTCTCAAAATCCGTCTCGCGGAAATCAGCGTTTGCCTCTACCGCTGGCAACGACCCGTAGCATACCGAATCAATGACCACCTCATCGCCCTGCTCAAAGGCATTGGCGTGATGAAACACAAAACCAGCGTGAATTTCAAAGGCTAACGGCTCAGGGCTTAAAGCTAAATCCGAACTTTTATCCTTTATCCCTAAGCCCTTAGCCTTTCTCGGTATCACGACAATCTGCGTTGGCTTTTCAGGGTCGAAGGTAATGCATTCGCCAGCACCGCGCTTGCCAAACAGGAATGGTAGTGGGTTGAAGCTAACGGGATTTTGGAAAAAGATCGCGTAATTTTCTGTGATGGCAAAATCGTGGATGAAGGCAAAACCAGGCGTGGCATGGGCATGTTTTCGCAACAGTTTACCGTCTGGATCAAACTCAAACAGCGTAATAGTCGAAGACAGCCCCGGCTTGATGGAGAAATTGACCAGACAAGGAGCGCCCTCATCTTGATTACAAGCAGGATCAATCCAGGGGTGTGCGGCAAAGGCTTCACCGGGTTGCAACACGCCGTCCAGTCGATCGAGTCCCAGCGTTTCTAACGTCTCAGGATCAAGGCGGTGGGGTTCAGCGGCTTCCCAGAGTGCCAGTAGTTTTCCACCCCAGTAGAGAATATTGGTATTTGCAATGTTTTTGAGGCGAAAATCGAGGGCGTTTGCCAGCCAGCCACCTGGCTTTTGAGTCCCAAAAACGCCTCGATAGAGAATGCGTCCTGCTGCTTGTTCGGCAACGTAGCCTTCAGTGCGAACGAACCGATTGCGGAAGTGAGCACGCCCATTGTCAAAGGCGATCGCGCAAATCATTCCATCCCCATCAAACGGATGCTGAAGCGACTGCCCGTTTACATCCAACATGCCGGGACCGTTGCGGAACAGTGTGCCATGCAGGTCTGGTGGAATCGTGCCCTCAATATCATCAATCCAGTATGAGTGTTCCTCTTTCAAAGAGTTGTAGCCTTTCTGCCATCCTTTGCGATCGTAAGAAAGTACGGGAGGCACTGTAGCAGCACGTTCATTGAGCTGAAAGCTTTGCATACACTGGTAACGTTTTTGGTTGTAGTGGTTAGTTTTTGAAGAAGAAACGATTAGACAGCTAGGAAATGACCAACACAGCTCACTTAATTCTTTAGCCTTCCTTCATCCTTTAGCCTTTTTCTCACTCTTCCCCCACTGGCTCAACCTGACGTGGCTGGGATACAAACTCAGTCATCAGATCTGGCAGAAACGGTTGACCTAAATGTCTTGAAGCAGAAGAATCAGCGTCAATAATTGGAATTGGCTGGAGCGTTGCTGTAGACGCGCCTTCAGTCGCATTATCAGCACCAGGAAGCCAGCCTAGAAACGGCAGCGGCAGCAGCGTTGAGACGTTGGTTAGCACGACTAAAAGTGCCAGGTTGCTAAAGTTAGTATCGGTAATGCCAAGCCAGTGCATGAGCAATGCCCCAGATTCGTAAGATAGCAAGCCAGCCAGGTTAACCACCGACATCAGCAACGCGAAAAAAGTTGCTTCAACCCCAGGCGGGCAGAGCCGTGCTGCCAGCACCAGAATGGGCATGTAGGCAATCTGTCCCATGACGGTCAAAATCAAGCTGTCGCCCAGGCTAAACCAGCGATCGTCAATACCCAGCGCGCGATTTGCATGCGTGACAAGTAACAGCGCCGTCATCCCTAGCACAGCAGAAATCACTGTAGACCAGCCAAAGATGACTCGGAACGGTACGGTTTTGAGAAAGCGTTGAAAAAGCCAGATGCCCGCTAGAGAAGCGAGGCTCGTCACCAAACGCACCCGACCGAGAAACTCTGGTTCAAAGCCCAGTTCGTTTGTGGTGAAGAAGAAAAAAGCAGATTCAGCCGTTGGCATTGCCTGCCACAGGAAAAGAAAAGCGGTCGGCATCCAAATCGATTTCTGACTGATCGCTTGACGCAGTTGCCCCAGTTGATCGGTGACCACTGCCCAATTCATGCGATCGACGACACGAGTTTCAGTAATCAGCCATGCTATGAGCGAGACTATCAGCGGAAACGTTGCCGTAATGGCGAAAACAGTCCGCGCGCTGAAGTTTTCTAGTAAGGAGCCGCTGAAATAAGCAGTGAGGATGCCGCCCAAGGCTGAAGCGCCCCAGCATAGTGACTGGAGTGAGCCAGCTTTGCCGATTAATTCTCCCCGCGCTCGTTCGACTACTAACGAATCAACAATGACATCGCTAAAAGCTACCGATGCAGAACCAAGGGCGATCGCGGCGGTAGCTGTCCAGGCAGACTGCACCACGGTTGCCAGAGCAACCCAAGAACACGCGCCTAAAAGACCTGACAAAATTAGGTAAGGTCGCCGCCGATAGCCAAAAATTGGTAAACCGTCTGAAATAAAGCCAAATAATGGCTTGATCATCCACGGGAGTGCAGCCACTCCAACCAGTGCCGACACCTGAGCCGGACTCAGCCCTAGTTCATCCTTGAGGAAGAAGCTGACCGCCAAACGTGCAAGACCCAGGATGCCCTGCACAAAATACACCAGCAAAATCGCAACCAACTCGGCGCTTGGCTCGTTGCCGAAAAGAACTTTCTCAGTGAACGATGCCTTAATTCTGGCAATACCTGTGGGAGAAACAATCATTGATAATTTGTTACAAACGTTTATCAATCAGCCCCTATCATAACGCTTGCTTTCGAGAGAGGCACTGTTTATAGCTGTCGCCATAGAAGTTGGAACAGTGGGATGAAAGGGGTGTGGTGGCTTCGTCCCCAGCCAGGGGGTTTCCCCCTGCACCCCGTCCTAACCCGTGTGGCTACGGCTATACACACTCAGTGCTGTTCCAGCAACCCCGCGCTGTCTGCCATTAGGCTAGACGCAGAGAGGCACAGCGCTGTAGAAATGACGCAGCTTTCCGCTCTGCATCTAAATTCTGCCCATGCGCTGGAGTCGATCGAACAATGCCGTTAAACAGGTCATTCAATCCGTAAGGCGTAAAAAACTCCCAAGCGGCGCTGGTATCACAGCGGACACCTACAGCAGTTGCGGTATGGAGCCAATCAGCAATGCCGTCTTCAGTGCTGCTGTAGGGTCTACGACCGGAACGCCAGCGGGCAAAGCTCGCTTGATTTTTAACATCAAACACATAGTCAGGAAATTGAGCGGTGAGGGTTGCCTTTGCGATCAGTTCTTGTTCTCGATGCTCTTGCAGAGAGGCTGCACCAACGCCGTTCGCATCGAAAAACGCGAGGTCAAAATCTTTAATGATCAACGCACATTCGTCTCCGAACAGCGATCGCCACACCGTGTTTCGCACTGCACCTCCTGCCAACCACCAGTTAGGGAGATTGAGTTGAGCCATTGCTGGAAGCACGTCACCGACGGGTGAGGCGACAAGAATTTCCTGGAGACGATCGGTCAGTTCCATACCCTTTGGTTGCAGTTAGACGTGGTCAATGGTTGCTGACTTCAGTTAGCTGACTTAAAAAACTGCAAGATCACAAGGATGCCAGCGTCTGCGATCGTATGGTCAGTGCTGTAAAACAGACGAACTGAGACCAGACGTTTAATCCGCATCACATCTATGCGTAAACGTCATGATTGGAAATATTTTGTAACCAAAGATACTAATCTCTGTGGGCAGCCCGCTTACTTTAAGGACTACGCACCGTCTCATACAGGCTTTGTTTTGGTTGAACAGTCTTCAACCGCATTAGCTGATTCCATATCAGAGCATAGCTTGAAGTGCAGTCTGCAAAGAGGGCAATATGACCAGCACGGTTCCAGCAGTCACCAGTCTAAATAAGTTTGAGAAGCTCAAAGCCGAGAAGGATGGGTTAGCCGTCAAGGCGGAACTCGAGCACTTTGCTCGGATCGGTTGGGAGGCGATGGACGAAACCGATCGTGACCATCGCTTGAAATGGATGGGCGTGTTCTTTCGTCCAGTCACGCCGGGTAAATTTATGATGCGGCTGCGCTTGCCCAGCGGTATTGTCACAAGTGCTCAGATGCGCGTCTTGGCAGAAATTGTGCAGCGCTACGGTGACGACGGCAACGCTGATATTACAACTCGCCAGAACCTTCAGCTACGCGGCATTCGGATTGAGGATGTGCCGGATATCTTCCGTCGCCTTGAGTCTGTTGGGCTGACCAGTATCCAGTCTGGAATGGATAATGTTCGCAACATTACAGGTTCCCCGGTTGCAGGCATTGATGCTGACGAGTTAATCGATACACGTGACTTGATTAGTCAGGTTCAGTCTCTGATTACCAATAACGGTAAAGGGAATCCAGCCTTTTCTAATCTGCCGCGGAAATTCAATATTGCGATCGCGGGTTGCCGCGACAACTCGGTTCACGCCGAAATCAATGACATCGCGTTTATTCCGGCTTATAAGGACGAGGCACTGGGCTTCAACGTGCTGGTGGGTGGCTTCTTTTCGGGCAAACGCTGTGAAGCGGCAATACCGTTGAATGTCTGGGTTGCGCCCGATCAGGTTGTGGCACTGTGCGAAGCGATTCTGCTGGTTTACCGTGATCACGGCTTACGGGCAAACCGTCAGAAAGCGCGACTGATGTGGCTGATTGACGAGTGGGGCGTTGAACGGCTCCGCTCTGAAGTGGCAACACGGATGGGACAAACGCTGGAAACTGCCGCTCTCAAAGACGAAATTCTTTGGGAGAAGCGTGACCACATCGGGGTGTATGCCCAGAAGCAGCCCGGACTGCACTATGTCGGGCTACACGTTCCAGTGGGTCGTCTCTTTGCCGCCGACATGTTTGATCTGGCGCGTCTGGCTGAGGTCTATGGCAGCGGTGAGCTTCGTCTCACGGTGGAGCAAAACCTCATTCTGCCCAACGTACCCGATTCTCGCCTGGAGTCGTTGCTGCAAGAACCGCTGCTGGCAAAGTTTTCTACCCAGCCTGCAAATCTTTTGCGATCGCTCGTCTCTTGCACAGGCAGCCAATTCTGCAACTTTGCGCTGATCGAAACCAAAAATCGTGCCCAAGCGCTGATCAAAGAGCTAGAAGCGGAACTCGATTCGCCCAACCCTGTCCGCATTCACTGGACAGGGTGCCCCAATTCCTGCGGTCAGCCTCAGGTTGCCGACATTGGCTTGATGGGCACAAAAGTTCGCAAGGATGGCAAAACCCTTGAAGGCGTGGACATCTACATGGGTGGCAAAGTTGGCAAAGATGCCGAATTGGGCACCTGTGTCACCAAAGGGATTCCCTGTGAGGATCTCAAGCCCGTTCTGCGAGCGTTACTCATTGAGCACTTTGGCTCCAGACCGCGCCCGGAAGTGACTGCCTAACGTTCGGGGCGATCGTGCCAAGTCCGAAAACGGGCACAGTCTCACTTGACTGAACGGTTAAGTGAGACTCATCCAGTCAGACTGTGCCTGTGTTGATATACACCTAAACCTACCTCTACAAAGACAAGCGAAATAACGTATGACTAACTTTTCCAGACGGCAGTTCATCATCACTTCAGGCGTTGCAGCAGCAAGCACACTTCTGGCACATGGCTGTAGCTCCAGTTCCAACACGGCTTCGACCAGCGCCAGTTCACCCAGTGCTGCCCCTGCTGTCAACGTGGGCGCAGCCGATGCGCCAGAAACCACAACGGCAACCCTGGGCTTTATCGCATTGACTGACTCTGCGCCTTTGATCATTGCCAAAGAAAAAGGCTACTTCGAGAAATATGGCATGAAGGATGTCAAGGTCGTCAAGCAGACTTCCTGGGCAACGACTCGCGATAATCTCGCCACTGGTTCTCAAGGTGGTGGCATTGATGGGGCACACATTCTGTCTCCCATGCCTTACCTGCTGACAACGGGCAAAATCACCGATGGCAAGCCTGTCCCAATGTACATCCTGGCGCGTTTGAACGTAGATGGTCAGTGCATTTCGGTCTCGAACACGTACAAAGATGCCAACGTTGGCTTAGAAAGCGCACCGCTGAAAGATGCCTTTGCCAAGACAAAAGCGACGGGCAAAGAGACGAAGTGCGCGGTAACGTTTCCTGGCGGTACGCATGACCTGTGGATGCGCTACTGGCTGGCAGCGGGTGGGCTGAATCCTAATAAAGATGCTTCATTGATTGTGATTCCACCGCCTCAAATGGTTTCCAACATGAAGGAAGGACAGATGGAAGCCTTTTGTGTGGGTGAACCCTGGAATGCTCAATTGGTGAATCAAAACGTTGGCTTTACCGCTTTGACCACTGGTGAGTTGTGGAATAACCACCCTGAAAAAGCCTTCACGATGCGTGCCGACTGGGTGGATAAGAACCCTAAAGCAGCCAAGGCAGTGCTGATGGCGATCCAGGAAGCGCAAGTCTGGTGCGACAAGATGGAAAACAAGAAGGAGATGGCAGATATTGTCTCTAAGCGCGAATATTTCAAAGCGCCTGCGAAGGATATCGTCGATCGCGCGATGGGCAAGATTGACTACGGCAACGGCAAGGTCGTGGAAAACAGCCCTCACGTGATGAAGTTTTGGACGGCAGGCGCTGGGAGTGCGTCCTATCCTTACAAGAGCCATGACCTCTGGTTCTTAACCGAGCATAAGCGCTGGGGTTTCTTGGCTGCGGATGCGGATACGAAAAAACTGGTTGATAAAGTCAACCGCGAAGATATCTGGAAGGAAGCGGCGAAGGGTATTGGGCAACAAGCAGCCATTCCTAAGAGCACCTCACGCGGCGTGGAAACGTTCTTTGATGGCATCAAGTTTGACCCTGAGAACCCAGAAGCCTATTTGAAGAGCCTCAAAATCAAGGCTGTATAACCTTTTGGTCGATCGTCGGCTCTCAGATTGTGCATTGAAGACAGTTTCAGTCTGAGATCCGGCGTTTAATCACGTTCAGTATCGACTCTCACAGTCTCCGTGAATCACCTGTCAATGTCCCAGAGGAATCCCTAAAAATGGCAGTTAGAGCACACAGTGGCAATCTTGCCTCTCTTCCATCCAATCTAGTGATCCAGGCTCGTAAAAATATTAGAAAGATTGTGGCACCGATCGCAGCCCTCATCGTTGTGCTGGCGCTCTGGCAGTTGGGATCATCCGTGTTTCAGGACACGCTACCGGGACCGATCCAGGTAGTGGAAGAAACCTGGGAGCTGATCATCAATCCCTTTTTGTCAGACGGTAACGATAAAGGCTTGGGCTGGCAAACTTTGGCGAGCTTGCAGCGCGTGGCGATCGGCTATTCCCTCGCAGCCGTAGTCGGTATTCTTGCTGGCGTGCTGATTGGTGCCATCCCCTTGCTTTACGATGCCTTCGATCCCATGTTCCAGATTCTGCGAACGGTGCCGCCGTTGGCATGGCTGCCGATCGCGCTGGCAATCTTTAAGAACTCCGGTCCAGCAGGCTTGTTCATCATTTTTGTCACTGCCATCTGGCCCATTCTCTACAACACGGCGGTTGGCGTTCAGCAGATGCCGCAAGACTACAAGAACGTGGCGAAAGTCCTGCGTTTGTCGAATCAAGAGTACTTTTTCAAGATTCTGCTGCCGTCGATCGTGCCCTACATGTTCACTGGGCTGAAGCTAGGGATTGGTCTCGCATGGTTGGCGATCGTTGCCGCCGAAATGCTGCGTGGCGACACAGGCATCGGCTTTTTTATCTGGAACTCCTACAACAGCGGCAGCCTCAGCGAAGTCATCCTGGCGCTGGTCTACATCGGCATCGTTGGATTCTTGCTGGACAAAATGATTGGGTTACTTGCCAAGTTGGTCAGCTCGGATAAATAGTTTTGCGTTTTGAATGAGCGGTCAGCGGTCAGCGATCAGCTTTCAAACAGTTGACTTGAACTCAAAACTCATCCTTTAGCCTTCATCCTTTATCCTTATCTCACACCATGTCTTTCTTCGTTGAAGTTGATCACATCGATCGCACGTTTGAGTTGTCCAACGGAGGCAGCTACACGGCGCTGAGGAACATTAGCTTGAAGATCAAACAGGGCGAATTTGTGTCGCTGCTGGGGCATTCTGGCTGTGGTAAATCGACCCTGCTTAACATTATCGCAGGACTGGATCGCCCCACCCAAGGTGGCGTGGTGCTAGAAGGACGGCAGGTGACCAAGCCGGGACCCGATCGCATGGTGGTCTTCCAGAACTACTCGCTGCTGCCCTGGCTAACCGTGCGGGAGAACATTGCGCTGGCGGTCAATCGGGTGTTGAAAGATCTGCCTGCTGAGGAACGGAAGGATATTGTTGAGCGCCACATTGATCTTGTTAAACTGCGTCCCGCCGCAGACAAGAAGCCGGGACAGCTTTCTGGTGGCATGAAACAACGGGTGGCGATCGCCCGCGCCCTATCGATTCGTCCCAAATTGCTGCTGTTAGATGAACCGTTTGGAGCGTTGGATGCGCTTTCTCGCAGCAGTCTGCAAGACCAGTTGATGCAGATTGCCGAAGAGCATCAGCTAACCTGTGTGATGGTGACGCACGATGTGGATGAAGCGCTGCTGCTGTCCGATCGCATCGTCATGCTGACCAATGGACCTGAATCCTATATTGGGCAAATTCTGGATGTACCGTTTGTGCGTCCGCGCGATCGCTTGAAAGTAGTCAATCATCCCAACTACTACGCGCTGCGGGCAGAAGTGGTTTATTTCCTGAATCAGCAGAAAAAAGCAAAACTGCGTCAGGCACCCCAAACAGCGGCGATCGCCCGCAATGGGCTGGAAAAAGTCAACCTGGAACTTGGCTTTGTACCGCTGACTGACTGTGCACCACTGGTCATTGCGAAAGAAAAAGGCTTCTTCCAAAAATACGGCTTAGAAGCGGTCACCCTTTCACGCGAACCAAGCTGGAAAGCGATCTCTGAGGGCGTGGCATCGAAGCGTTTGGATGCGGCTCAGATGACAGCCGGAATGCCGCTGGCAATGACATTGGGCATGGGCGGCAAAGACCCTGTCCCCACAGTGACAGGGTTAGTGATCAGTCGCAACGGCAATGCGATCACGTTTAGCAAGCGTTTGTATGATGCTGGGGTGAGGACGCTGGCAGATTTCAAAACGGCGATCGCACAAACTCCCGATAAAGTTCATACGCTGGCAGTTGTGCATCCATCCTCCATGCACAATCTGATGCTGCGTCACTGGCTGGCATCAGGCGGCATCGACCCCGACACAGATGTCAACCTGACGGTGATTCCCCCCGCGCAAATGGTGGCAACCCTGAAGGCGGGTAGCATTGACGGCTACTGCGTTGGAGAACCCTGGAATTCTCATGCTGTACAAGAAGGACTGGGCTTTATTATTGCAACCGACTTCGATATTTGGGCAGGGCATTTAGAAAAAGTGCTGGGCGTGCGCGAAGATTGGGCAAACCAGCATCCCAAAACGCATCTGGCACTGGTGAAAGCATTACTGGAGGCGTGCGAATACTGCGACGATCGCCGCAACCGTGAAGAACTGGTCGAACTATTGAGTCGCCCTGAATACGTAGGTGCCAAGCCTGCATATCTTCGTCCTGGTTTGCTTGATCCCTACAGTCGCAGCCTCGACTCGGAGCCAGAAAACCTGCCCCGCTTTAATCAGTTCTACGTCGATCAGACCAACTGCCCCTACCGCACTGAAGGGCTGTGGATCATGACCCAGTTTGCCCGTTGGGGACTCACCCCCTTTCCCAAAAACTGGCTAGAAATTCTCGATCGCGTTCGTCGGGTCGATGTTTTTGGTGAAGCCGCACGCGATCTGGGGTTGTTAGATATTGAACCCAATCGCGGTCCACTTCACTTTGCCGATGGCAGCGTGTTCAACCCCGATGACCCCATTGGCTACCTCAACAGCTTGGCAATCAAGCGCGATCTGCGGATCGAAGAAGTGGCGATCGATGCCCCTGAACCAGTAGCCGTTTAGTTTTTAGTTGTTGGTTGTTAGTTTTTAGATCTAAAAACCAACAACTCTCCCCTCACTCCTCTCCCCTCACTCCTCACTCCTATGCAAACAATCAACAGCACAACCATCGAACCTAAACTGTCGCCACCATCAGAGCCGTTTTTGGTGATTGAGCAAGTGACCAAGTCTTATCCGATCGCGGGTGGTGGAGAGTACATGGTGCTGGATGGCATCGACCTCTCAGTGAATGAGGGTGAGTTTGTTTGCGTCATTGGTCACTCTGGCTGTGGCAAATCGACGCTGCTGGACATGGTATCGGGTTTTCGACAGCCCACCACGGGTGAAGTACGACTGCAAAACAAGCGCATTACGGAGCCGGGACCCGATCGCATGGTGGTGTTCCAGAACTACTCGCTACTGCCCTGGATGAGCGCGTTTGAAAATGTTTACCTGGGCATCCACTCGGTCTTTCCCGATAAGCCCAAAGCGGAGAAAGAGCAGATTGCTCACGATCATCTGGCGCTGGTAGGGCTAACGGACGCTGCTCACAAAAAACCAGGACAGTTGTCTGGTGGTATGAAGCAGCGCGTTTGCATTGCCCGTGCGCTGGCGTTGCGTCCACAGGTACTGGTTTTGGATGAGCCATTTGGAGCACTCGATCCCATTACGCGCGAAGAATTGCAGGAAGAGCTGCTAAAAATCTGGACGGAGCATCGTGTCACGGTCTTGATGATCACCCATGACATTGATGAAGCACTGCTGCTGGGCGATCGCCTGGTGATGATGACGAACGGTCCAGCGGCAAAAGTAGGCGAAATTTTGACGATTCCCTTTCCGCGTCCGCGCGATCGCACCCACGTGATGGAAGACCCCAAGTACTACGAACTCCGTAACTACGCGCTCGACTTCCTGTATCACCGTTTTGCTCATGATGATGTCGGTTAGCCATCATAGTTTGCTGTTCAGTAAAGTTGTGGTACGTCAGCCCGAAAGCCAAAGCTCGCCCCTTTTTCACACCTGACTCCTCAATTCAGCAATCTACGCTCATACCCGGTCACCATCCAGCCCGTCCAACGTCTTCGCCTACCTAGTGTGTTTGCCTGTCCGCGGTTCATGCCCCCTTTCGCAACGAATCTCAGCTATGGCTCAAACCTCTACATCGCTTCCTGGCGACGTGTCTAAGCGTATCCTTTGCTATTACGAGAATGCCACCAGCCAGGTGCAGACTGTTCGCATTGCCAATCTTCCTAACGGGTTATTTGAGCGTGTGGTCTTTTCCAAGCAGCGCATTCTATTTGAGGCATTGCCTGACGCGTTGCTCGAAATCCGTACCAGCGGTAGCACCTCGCTGTTAGACCAGATTCCCTGTCTGCGTTTACAGGTTAGAGACGGTAGCCGCGCTGAATTAAACCTTGCCGATGCCAGGATCGATAGCGCCTATGACTGACCCTATTAAAACCCTCTGCCCGTATTGTGGCGTTGGCTGCGGTCTTGAAGTGTCGCCTCCTGCTGCACTGAGTCGGGGCACCACTCGTGATAAGCAAGGCACTCCGATTTGGCAGGCAAGGGGCGATCGTGCTCATCCTTCCAGCCAGGGCATGGTCTGCGTTAAGGGTGCCACAATTACCGAGTCGCTCCATAAAGATCGCTTGCTCCATCCCATGATGCGCGATTCGCTGGACGAACCCTTTCGCCGCGTTACCTGGGATGAAGCTCTGGGGCGAATCGTCGATCGCATCCAAACTGTTCGCCAGACGAAAGGTGCTGATGCCCTCTGTATGTACGGTTCTGGACAATTTAACACCGAGGATTATTACGTCGCCCAGAAGCTGATGAAGGGTTTTCTCGGCACCAATAATTTTGATGCCAACTCGCGGCTGTGCATGTCGTCTGCGGTGGCTGGCTATGTGCAAAGCTTTGGCGCAGATGGTCCACCCTGTTGTTACGACGATTTGGATGTGACCGACTGTGCTGTTTTGATTGGTACAAACGCGGCTGAATGCCATCCCATCATTTTCAATCGTTTCCGGAAGCGACACAAGCAAAACAAGCAGGTCAAGCTGATTGTGGTCGATCCGCGCAAAACTCAGACGGCTGAGGTTGCCGATTTGCATCTGGCAATCAAGCCCGGCACTGATATTGACTTGCTGAATGGGATTGCCTATCTACTGCTCTATCGCGGCTATCTGGATTCGGTTTTTGTCAGTAAGCACACGAACCACTTCACGGCGTTTGCCGAAGTAATTGAGGACTATAAGCCTGAGATCGTCGCCAAACGCTGTGGCATTGCCGTCGAAGATCTGGAGACAGCCGCGCAGTATTGGGGTAAATCGAAGCGGGTGCTGTCAATGTGGTCGATGGGTGTGAACCAGTCCAGTGAAGGAACGGCAAAGGTGCGATCGATCATCAACCTGCACCTGATGACAGGACAAATCGGCAAACCGGGTGCGGGACCGTTTTCGCTCACAGGACAACCGAACGCGATGGGTGGACGGGAAGCAGGTGGCTTGTGCAATCTGCTGCCAGGCTATCGTTCCGTGAAAAATCCTCAAGACCGCGCTGAAGTCGAACAGTTTTGGGGTTTGGAACCGGGACAAATTTCCGCTCAACAGGGGCGTACTGCCTGGGACATGATTACAGGTTTAGAGGATGGAGCGGTTGAGTTTCTCTGGATTGCGGCAACGAATCCCGTTGTAAGTATGCCGGATCTGGAGCGCACTAAACGAGCACTGCTGCGATCGCCCTTCACGGTTTACCAAGAAGCCTACTATCCCACCGAAACGTCTCCCTATGCCCACATTCTGCTGCCTGCTGCCCAGTGGAGCGAAGCACCCGGCACTATGACCAACTCCGAGCGACGTGTGACGCTTTGCCCTCAGTTTCGCACACCGCCTGGTGAGGCACGCGCCGATTGGGTTATTTTTGCGGAAGTGGCGCGTCGTCTAGGCTTCAGTAAGCCGTTTACCTTCAATGGTGCCGCCGATGTTCATGCCGAATTTGTGCAGCTTACTCGCGGTCGTCCGTGTGATATGACCGGTATGAGTCACGATCGCCTCCGCCATGAAGGTCCGCTACAGTGGCCCTGCCTTCAAGGTGAAGATGAGGGCGATCATGTGCAGACTGAAAAAGGCAGATTTCGCTTTCCCTCCTTTATACGAAATCCACAGAAGCTCTCAGCCTCTCGGTTGGCGGCAAAGCGACTGTACGTCGATCGCCAGTTCCACACCCCCGATGGTCGTGCCAATTTTGCTGCCCATCATTCGCGCGGCTTGGCAGAACCAGCGGACGACAATTATCCTTACGTCCTCACTACGGGCAGGCTATATGGGCACTGGCATACACAGACCCGTACGGGGCGAGTCGATAAAATTCGCCAGATGTACGATGGTCCCTTTATCGAAATTCATCCCCGCGATGCCGCTGCGATCGCTATCAAAGACGGCGAATGGCTAGAGGTGCGCTCGCGTCGTGGCTTTGCCCGCTTTCCTGCCAAAGTCACCACTGCCATTGCACCCAAAACGGTCTTCGTGCCTATGCACTGGGGCGCACTGTGGGCGAACAACGCTGAGGCAAATGCTCTCACGCACGCGGCATCCTGCCCAGACTCCTTTCAACCCGAGTTGAAAGCCTGCGCTGTACAGCTAGTGCCAGTCGCACCGGAAGCCGCTATTTCTGAGCCAGTGCCTACCGCTAGGTCGTTCAGCCCGGTGATGCGGCGCGCTGGATCACCTTGTGCGCAACCTCTGTAGACTGTTCATCTCGACCTCATTCGTTTGCGGCTGTTGACGCATTTGGTCGGGTAGGTAGACTCACCTGATACCCATTTAAAGAATGAAGGTTGTAGATGGGGGTGTGGGGGCTTCGCCCCCAGCCAGGGGTTCCACCCCTGCACCCCGTCCTTAATCTGCCGTGTTTGCCCTTTAAATTGGTGTGACAAAAAAGCTCAGACATCAATGCCTGAGCTTCGTGAGTCAAACTTTAAGGTGTATAGCGATCACGGCTGGCGCGATCGTTACACTCATCAGAAAGCTTAGAAGGCTAACTAAAGAGCAGCCATTAGTTGAAGCTATTGCTGCGACGACCGCCACCACCACCAAAGGAAGAACCTCTGTCTTCGCGGGGCTTCGCTTTGTTAACTTTCAAATCACGACCCATCCACTCAGCGCCATCAAGCGCTTCGATAGCAGCCGCTTCTTCAGCATCTGTACCCATTTCAACGAAGCCAAAGCCACGTGGACGACCAGTTTCACGATCGGTGGGTAGCTGGACTCGCTTAACTGAACCGTACTCTGCGAAAATAGAGCTTAGATCAGCTTCTGCAACATCATAAGAGAGGTTGCCTACATAAATCGACATAGATTGTCTCCAAAATCAGAAGGTCGTAGAGAGTGAGATTTCGGAGAGAAGCCTGCCAATACAAAACGCGAAAAACCCGTCAAGACTAGAAACAAATTCTGCAACCGATTACTTATTCTCACCGAATATTATAACACTTCTTTAAGTGTTCCCCGTTCGTTTAGGCGGCAGCATTGTAACAATGTGTAATATTTAGCGTTTGAGCGAAGGGACATCAGTGTGTGAGAAAGCCTACAGCCCACCATCATGACGCTTGGGATCTTTCTTTTGCTTCTTCGTGCCGTCAGATTCCTTCTTTTGCTTCTTAGACTCTTTATTGCCTTTCTGTTCTTTTGCCATGATGACCCCGTGATTATAGATTCTCGCCTAAAACTGAATTCACCGAACACAAATGCGTTCAACTCGCCAAATCAACCAAGGCATCGCGCTGAAAGCGAATGACACGCGAAAAGGAGCTTCGGGAATGCTCAGACGTTGAAACGGACAACGTGATATTAACTTGACCGGGATCAAGAATTTGTCTCACTGTGCAGATCTGCATTTTGTTATTGCAGTAGGCGATGATGCGATCGCCCATCTGGATGTTTAGCGCTTGAATTTTCAATTAAGACTCAACTTAGTAATAGATTGACTGGAGCGAGTTACGCAAGAGCAAAAGTTTTTGGGTGCACATCTAAACGTAGTTTGATGTCGATGATGGGAGAAAGCTCACACTTTTCGACTTTTGCATTTCAGTTTGCTAAGAAAGAAGGCAGCTAATCCTGCAACTACTCATCTTTCGTTTGATGTAAATTGTTCTTTTATCGTATCACAAATTTCGAGTAATGCCTACCAAATATTATGTTTTCTTGTCAAGAGGATTCATGCTCAACTTGTGATTTGTGATGGAAAATGAGCCTTTATCGCCTCGTAAAGCCTCGTTTTGGTACCGCTCAACCCGAAGTGATGGCGCTCTCACTAAGCAAGGCTCTTTCCAAAAAACGAGTTGTTCATGCGGCTGTCTTCAACTTAGGTATCATTTTGCTGCTGGTTTTGCAGTGAGAAAAGCCACCTTAATAAGGCGGTTATAGAGAGCAATTAGGTGCCTTTTAACCATCAATTTTGCATTAATGAACGATTAGATTGTGCAAGAAACGAGAGGATGGCGGTGTTCACAAATTGAGGCTGACCGCCAGCAGCGTAATGCCCACAATGAGGAATAATTTGTAGTTTGGCGTTTGTCAGCCGATCGCGCAGTTTCTCTCCATCGCTGACTGGAAACCAACGATCCTGGTCTGCCCACAAAATGAGCGTTGGGCATGTAATTTTAGAGAGATTTTGCTGCACTGAATGAATGAAATTGGGCTGCCCCCGCTCCAGTAGGCGGATTTCACGGGCGGCAAGCTGAAATTCTGCTGCTAGCTTAGTGATAGTGCCAGGAAACTCAATTTGAGGGTAGGTACTCCAGTAAACATCGTCGGTTGTGACCTGGCATGGGTCAGCGACGACTTCATCACGCAAGCTGTAAACAAGTTGGCGGATAACCGGATCGAGCAGCTTTGGTAAACGGAGCTGATCCGCTAGTTCGATCAGACTCAGCGGTAGTTCTGCGAGCAAACGCATGCCCCAGTTTGGCAACTGCCTGGGAAAAATCGGGACATTGAGCAGTACTAAGCGATCGCACAACTCTGGGTGAGCCTGCACAACTGCTAGTGCAGCCAATGCACCGAGCGACTCAGCCACAATGGTCACGGGTTCCTCGCACAGTGCCCGGATAACCCGCTCTAGTTCCACCACCTTATGATTCGGTTGCTCTGGCTGCAACGGTTTATCCGAAAACCCACTGCCTTTCGCATCAAAGCAAAGCACACGAAAAGACTGTGACAATGGCTCGATGTTGGCGTGCCAGCAGTAGCTCCAACTAGCGACCCCGTGAACTAAGACCAGCGGCTTGCCCACTCCCTTTTCACCGTAAGCGATGGCAACGGAACGATCGTTCGCATCCTGAATCATCAACATCTGTCGCCCTTTGGGAAAGGTCGCCTGCCACCAATCTTGCATTACTATATCCTTCAAAAACCGTTAAGGCAGTAGGGTGAGTGTGTCTGTACTCCCTTTGCTTTAGGATAGTGGCATTGCATAGCAGCGAGAGAGTCTCGCTCTCCGCTCCCTAAACTGGCATAAGCAGGTATGCAAAAACTTCTCGTCACTGGAGCCAGCGGTTTTCTTGGTTGGAACCTTTGTCAGGTGGCAGCCAACGACTGGAAGGTCTACGGAACTTCTTTTGCAAAGACGATCGCCATTCCTGGTACGACCATGTTGGCGATCGACCTCACCGACTTTGAGGCACTCAAGCAACTCTTTCAAGACGTGCAGCCCGATGCTGTGATTCATTTAGCGGCACAATCCAGTCCCAACGTTTGCGAAACCCAACCAGAGGCATCGTATCGTTTGAACGTTACTGCTGCCGTACAACTTGCCGCACTATGCGCTGATTGCAACCTTCCCTATGCGTTTGCCTCTAGCGAGATGGTGTTTGATGGGTTGAAGGCACCGTATAAGGAAGACGATCGCGTCTCGCCCATTAACCGCTACGGTGAGCAAAAAGCGCTAGCAGAAGTAACCGTGCTCGATCGCTACCCAAAGACTGTCGTTTGTCGGATGCCGCTGATGTTTGGTGCTGTACCGCCGACTGCCAGTAGCTTTATCCAACCATTCATTCATGCCTTGAGAACCGGACAGGAACTCAAACTATTTATTGACGAGTTTCGTACGCCTGTTAGTGGTGAAACAGCAGCGAAAGGCTTGCTGCTAGCGCTTCAAACGGCACACGGACGGCTGCATCTTGGCGGCAGAGAACGAGTATCGCGCTATGAATTTGGTTGTTTGCTGGCGGCAATCCTCTCCCTGCCAGCAGAACGCATGATTGCCTGTCGCCAAGAGGATGTGCCGATGGCAGCCAAACGTCCGCCTGATTTGTCATTGGATAGTTCTAAGGCATCTGGTTTGGGCTATGCGCCACGATCGCTCTGTGCCGAGTTAGAAGCGTTGGTTGGCAAGGTTTGAGCATTAGCGGTCAGCGATCAGCGATCAGCTATCAGCGGTCAGCTAAAAGGCTTACTTTTGGCTGACCGCATCCCTTCATCAGAATACTACTGGCTTAAGCTGACGGCTGAATCGCTATTTTACTAACTCTTGCTCGATCGCACTCACTAACTCAGGCGCATCTGGCTTTACCGCACTCTTGAATCGCGCTACGACTTCACCCTTCTTATTCACCAGAAACTTTTCAAAGTTCCAGGATACATCACCAGCAGAATCTACAGCAGTTAGGCGAGCGTATAGCGGGTGCTGTTGCGCGCCCTTAGCATTAACTTTGTCGAACAGTGGAAACGTCACGTCATACTTTGTGCTGCAAAACTGTGCAATTTCTTCATTGGTGCCTGGTTCCTGCCCACCATAGTCATTGCAGGGGAATGCCAGCACTTCTAGCCCTTGTGTATGATATTTCTGATAAAGTGCCTCCAAGCCAGTGTATTGCGGCGTAAAACCACAGCGTGAAGCCACGTTGACAATGAGCAAAACGTTGCCAGCATAGTCTGCCAGGGGCTTGTCTTTGCCATCGATCGTCGCTACAGACAAATCAGTAATCGTTGCAGTCATCTCAGTTCAATCATGAAGAGTGTCATCACTATAGTAGAGAGAATCGATCGTAATCGCAGCCTGAAGCAGTCAAGAGTCAGCATTTAGATTCAAAGTTTCATCCCTTAGCCTTTAGCCTTCAGCCTTTAGCCTTTAGCTTTCACCCTCTCGCTCCCCATCGCATTTGTCGCTTCAGGTCATAGTGATGCGCGAACTTCGGAATATCTCCCTTATGCCCCATCACAATCACGGTATCGCCTTCGTCAAGTGGTACGTCCTGACCAGGATTGATGATGGTCTCGCCATTAGCTTTGCGGAGCGCTACAACAATGAAAGTGCCTTTACCGCGTATTTGCACCATGCTAATCGTACTGCCAACTAAAGAAGACCCTAGCGGCACGGCTAGTTCATCCACTTGCACATCAATTTGCGAGAGCAATTCATTGAGGCTACTGCCATCAACCGTATCGTCTAAAAAGCTGAGAGCTGCTGGATGAGTGATGATGTGCGACATCCGCAGTGCTCCAATTTCAGCGGGTAAAACGACGTGATCAGCGCCAGCTTGACGCAGTTTTTTCTCGGTGGAAGGATATTCGCCCCGCGCCATGATAATCAAATTGGGATTCAGTCCCCGTGCTGTGAGGGTAATGAAGACATTAGCGGAGTCGTCTGGTAAAACGGTCGCCAAGACTTTGGCATGTTCAATCCCGGCAGACTCCAAAATGCCTTCGTCAGTAGCATTGCCGAGACGGACGAGATAGCCCATCGCTTCGGCGGTTTCAATGCGTGCCAGATTATTGTCAACGATGACAAATGGTTGATTTGCATCAACCATTTGACGTGCCAGAATTTGCCCGATCCGCCCATAGCCGCAGATCATGACGTGCTGCTTGAGGGTTTTGATCTCCTTTGTCATCCGTCTTGCTCCCAACGCTCGATTGATTTCGCCCTCGGTAATCATTTGGAAGAAACCGCCGAAGATGTAGCCCACGGAGGTACAGCCAGCAATAATCACAAACATCGTGAAGATTCTGAGCTGCGGGGACATCGGTCCGATTTCGCCAAAGCCCACACCAAAAACAGTGATGACGACCATGTAGATGGAGTCGAGCATACTCCAACCGGCAAGCATGTAGCCCGTCACGGCTATTACCAGGGTCAGGGTGAGAAAACCTGTGCCAGTCAGAATGCGTTTGAGTGAGCCGTGCATACGGTAAGGCGATCGCAAAAAAAGTCAATAACTACATACTTAGCCCGACAGCGAAAACAAGATAGTGCTTGCTACCTGACCGTTTCTGATGTCGGAGCGCCATCACGATTAATGAGATTCAAACGCGTCTGTGGAGCTAGTTCGTTGATAGTACTGTAGGCGATCGCACAATCAATGTAGCGTCCGAAACCGATTGTCTGAATGCAACTGATCGATCCAGGTAGTCATCAAGGTGCTGCCTGACGCTAACAGACACACTCTGCTCCCAAAGTTGTGCCAGTCATTCTACTGCCATCTACTGCACTCAGTTTGAGGAACACTCTTCACTTCTGGGCATCGTAGTAGATAGTTGTTGTGGTGATTACATTTATGCTTCATACGCCAAAGGTTCGATCAATCTCCGCTCTCGTTGCAGCGCTGGCAACTACGACCAGTGCTTTAGCGCCTCTGCTGACAGTGGCTCCCGCCTCTGCTCAGGCTAGTTTTGCCGATGTGCAAGGTAATTGGGCGCAGTCGTGTATTGCCTCACTGACTCAGCAGGGCATCATCAGTGGCTATCCAGATGGCACGTTTCGCCCCAGTGCGCCAGTGACTCGTGCTGAATTTGCGTCAATGGTGGGCAAAGCGTTCCCCAACGTGGCGCGATCGCGAAGTGCAGTTCAATTCGTGGACGTGACTTCTAACTACTGGGCGTATAGTGCGATTACAACCGCAACCCAAACAGGCTTTTTGTCTGGTTATCCTGGAAACGTTTTCAACCCTGCGCAAAATATTCCTCGTGCTCAGGTGCTGGTTGCATTGGCAAGTGGGCTAAATTATGCGCCCACTCAACCAACCGCTAATACGCTGAATGCTAGCTTCTCTGATGCTGCTGCCATTCCAGCTTATGCTGAGACAGGCATTGCAGCGGCGACCGAAAAGCGCCTCGTGGTAAACTATCCCAACGTGAGTACGCTGAATCCCAACCAGCTTGCTAGTCGGGCTGAAGTCTCCGCCTTTCTCTGCCAGTCGCTTGCAGGCACTGGGCAAACTGCTTCCACAATCTCGACTCAATACATTGCGGGTGCCACGCAGTCTCAACCGAATCAAGCGCAAGGCAACCAGGTTTTAGCGGGCAGCACGATCGCGGTGAGGTACTCGGCAGCACAGCGAATCATTGTCTCACCCAATGAAACCGCTCCTGTGGCGCTGACGGTCGCTCAGGATGTGCGAAATAGCCAGGGTTTTGTGGTCATTCCAGCGGGTAGCCAGGTCATTGGTCAACTGCAACCCGCGCAAGGTGGTTCGCAGTTTGTCGCTAATCAAGTTGTGGTGAATGGTCGGCAGATTGCCTTCAATGCTTCATCCAATATCATTACCGAAACCCGCGATGTGCGTGATCCCAATTTTGGCACCATCTTAGGCGGCGCAGCGTTAGGCTCAGCGGCTTCGGCTGTGATTCAAGGGGTCACGGGCGATCGAGTCATTTCAGGGCAGACGACGGTTTTAGGTACTGTGTTAGGCTCGGCGATTGGGGCGAATCAGAATCGGAACCTTGGCAAAACCGTTCGTGATGCTGCGATCGGTGCCGTTTTGGGTGCTGGTGTAGCTGGAATCACGGGTAATCGCACCATTACGCCACAAAAAGTGACCACTGGTGCTGCGGCTGGTGCAACGCTGGGTGGCATCCTCGATCGCACTGGCAACAGCAAAGTCATTGTTATCAACCCAGACTCAGACTTGACGCTGACCGTGAACAGCAACGCCACACTTTAGCAGACTACCAATCGCTGCGAAGGCGGTAGCTGAACTTACAAAAGACTGAATCACACAGTATCAGCACTTAATAATGAAAGAGGGGCAACGCGATCGCGTTGCCCCTCTTTCCTTTGTTCGATCCGCTACGTCGTTCGCAGACCTAAATATTTTTCTCGCTCAGTTCACGTGCCATGTAGTCAAACGGCTGATCCAAAAAGGCGGTGTTGCTCATACCTGTTTCAGCTACCGTTGCTTGCACGATCGCCTTCAAAATTTGAATGCCACGCACGGTAGGACCCGGAGGCACACCCAGCGAATTGTACGTTTCCCGCAAGCCTTCCAGCACACGCTCATCCAGCACATCGGTATCACCTGCCACAAGTGCATAGGTTGCATAGCGCAGGTAATAGTCCAAATCGCGCAGACAGGCTGCATAGCGACGAGTGGTGTACGCATTGCCACCAGGACGAATCAACTCTGGTAGTTCATCGAACAACTGTAGACCCGCTTGCTTGACGATCGCCGCTGCATTGGCGTTGATTACCGCCGATGCCTGCACCCGCGCGATGCCAGTATCAAAATACGATTTCAGGCTATCGATGGCGTTCCGATCGAGATAGCGACCTGTGACATCGTAGTTTCTAATCAAACTCGTCACTGCATCCCGCATAAGATTCTTCTCCCAATGATCCTTATATACACGTTTGGCTATTTCTGATCCGTTCGACGAGGGGATTCAACCAACACCAAAGTCAGACCAACACAGGCGCAAGGCAACTCAAAGCATGTTTCGCTTCGCAATGACCGCGATCGCAAAAACAGTGCAGTGATCCACGACCCATGCAGCAGTCTTAAGTCCAGAGCGGACGGCTCTTCAAGTCTAGACGCATGGTCAAGTTTATCACGTGCCTGAAACGGAAGCGTGTTGCAGTGCGATTGTAAACATGAACTGTTACAAGCTTTTGAAGCTGGCTCAGACAACCACTTTCGCCTTATCTAAAGATGTTGAGCAATCTTAATCTAAGCTTAAGACCAGAGAGACAGCCTATGTTTGTAACGGTTGATACAAAAACCGCCTAAGCCTGTCTCTAGGATGGTTCAGATACAACCAAGACTCAAGCTCAGAGTGCGATTGCTGAAGAGCTTTTCTCTCAAATCGCTCTTATTGAGCTTCGGGTTTTGAAGGAGTTGGTTGAGTCGGTCGGTTATGACTAAAGCTGAGCAGATGACAAGTTTATGTATCGTACAAGCAAGTTTATGTTTCGTACAAGGCTTATGTTTTGTCTTTAACACTTCAGCTTGTGAGTCGATCGTGCGCGAATCGATAGCTTGAGTGCCTCTCATTCAAATCATTCACCAGTCAGTCAAAACCGTCGCGATCGCCCTTTCTCTTCTCCCACTTTGAGACAGTACCGCAATAAGGAGTAATACATGGCAACCCCGCAGGAAATCCTGGAATGGATTAAGCGTGACAAGATTCAGATGATTGATCTGAAGTTTATTGACACCCCAGGAACGTGGCAACACTTGACGCTGTTCCACGACATGATTGATGAAAGCAGCTTTAGCGATGGCGTTGCCTTTGATGGCTCCAGCATCCGGGGTTGGAAAGCCATTAACGACTCAGACATGGCAATGGTGCCCGATCCAGACACTGCCTGGATTGACCCCTTCATGGCAGAGCCAACCCTGAGCATGATTTGCAGCATCAAAGAGCCACGCACTGGTGAGCCATATAGCCGCGACCCGCGATCGATCGCCCAAAAAGCGATCGACTACCTGCAATCAACAGGCATTGGCGACAATGCGTTCTTTGGACCCGAAGCCGAGTTTTTCTTGTTTGATGACGTACGCTACGACCAGACCCAGAATTCTGGCTACTACTACGTCGATAGCGACGAAGGCGTATGGAACTCTGGTCGTGAAGAGTTTGATCAAAGCACGGGCAAGGGCGGCAACTTAGGCTATAAGCCGCGCAATAAAGAAGGCTACTTCCCTGTTGCACCCACCGATACGCTGCAAGATATTCGTACTGAAATGCTGCTGGCAATGAAGCATTGCGGTGTGCCCATTGAGAAGCATCACCACGAAGTTGCAACGGGCGGACAGTGCGAATTGGGCTTTCGGTTCGCATCCCTGGTGCAGGCAGCCGACTATCTGTTGACCTACAAATACTGCATCAAGAACGTCGCGAAGAAGCACGGCAAATCTGCTACTTTCATGCCCAAGCCCATCTTTGGCGACAATGGTACCGGGATGCATTGCCATCAGTCCATTTGGAAAGGCGGTCAACCCACGTTCTTTGGCGAAGAGTATGCCCAACTGAGCAAGACCGCGATGCACTACATCGGTGGTCTGCTGAAGCATGCGCCCGCACTGCTGGCGTTCACTAATCCCACAACTAACTCCTACAAGCGCCTGGTGCCCGGTTTTGAAGCGCCTGTAAACCTGGCATATTCGCAAGGCAACCGTTCTGCTTCCATTCGGATTCCTCTCACTGGTGGCAATCCTAAAGCGAAACGGTTGGAATTTCGCTGTCCCGATGCGTCTTGTAACCCTTACTTGGCGTTTTCAGCGATGCTCTGTGCGGGCATTGACGGCATCAAAAATGAGATCGATCCCGGTGCTTCATTGGATGTAGATATCTATGAACTCACCCCTGAAGAGTTGGCGAAGGTGCCTTCGACTCCCGGCTCTCTAATGGACGCGTTGAAGAATCTGGAAACCGATCATGAGTTCTTGACGGTTGGCGGGGTTTTTACTGAAGACTTCATTGAAAACTGGATCAGCTACAAACTCGATCGCGAAGTGATTCCAGTCAGCATTCGTCCTCATCCTTATGAGTTCGCGCTGTACTACGACTGCTAACAGGGCACCTGTCAGCAACGACACATCTACCTTACATAGCTTGCGGCGATCGTGTCTCCTATGCCTAACCTTAGGCAGTGAAAACAGGAGAAGGCGATCGCCGTTTTTTGTCATCGACAGCGGTAAAATGCGATCGTGTGCCATTCAAACTCAGGTTTATTGACCAAGCTGCGGCATTCGTTGACTGAATTCGTTACAATCGTTTACAGTCGATCGTGATTTCACGCCTCCCATGTCCGACACACTCACCAAACTGGCTTACCAGACGTTTCAGCAAGGTAAAAGCTATTTCGGTCTGGCACACAAAACTGTCAGCACTCAGTTAACGAATCTGTTCGTTGAGTCGTCACAGCGTGCAACCAAACCGATACAGGTTGACTTACTGCTCAAGATTCAGCAGCAGCTCAGCCAAATCATTGAAACCGACTGGCGCGATGCAGAACAAGGCATTTATCCAGCGTCTTTACTTTTTGAAAATGATTGGTACGATTTCTTTCGCCACTATCCACAGGTCTGGTTTGATCTCCCCCTAATTTGGGGACGTGTCAATCAGAAGCGCCATCAAGAATTTTCTGCCCAGGTTGAAACAAGTGGCTACCCAAGCTATTACTTGCAGAACTTTCACCACCAGACAGACGGCTATCTAAGCGATACTTCAGCCAATCTCTATGATTTGCAAGTGGATATTCTCTTTAACGGTGCAGCTGATGCCATGCGTCGCCGTATACTTGCTCCCCTGAAACAGGGACTGGCTAAGTTTGCTGACATTGCGCCAAAACAAATCCGAGTGCTAGATGTTGCCTGTGGCACAGGACGTACTCTAAAGCAGATTCGCGCCATGTTGCCCAAAGCGTCTTTGCATGGCATTGACCTGTCAGAGGCGTATCTGCGGAAGGCAAATCAGTCTTTATCGCAAAAGCCGGGTGAACTACCACAGTTGGTGCAGGCAAATGCTGAAGCCTTGCCGTTTCTAGACAATTACTTCCATGCGGTAACGAGCGTGTTTTTGTTTCACGAACTACCGCCTCAAGCGCGCCAGCAAGTGATTGAGCAATGCTTTCGAGTGCTGAAACCAGGAGGAACTTTTGTGATTTGTGACTCCATCCAGGTAATGGATGCACCCGACTTTGCTCCTGTAATGGAGGGGTTCGTAGAGACGTTCCACGAGCCTTACTACCGTCATTACACCACAGACAATTTAGTCGATCGTCTGGAACAGGCTGGGTTTGCAGATGTCTCAGTGGAGGTTCATTTTATGAGCAAATATCTTATTGCCCGTAAGCCGATCGCCCCGACTCCCCTTGTGGCAACCCAAACGGACGACGCAAAACAGCTCAGCTACGATCGACCCTAGTTAACAAAACGAGATTAAACCATGACCGTCGCTTATCCCCGCAAGCTCAGTAAAACTCTAGGCGCACGCGAGATTCTCAATCAGGTCGTGCGCGATCGTGAGATTCACCTCATTACCCTCAATCGTTACCGTTACAGCGAACAGCGCAGTTGTAAAGATCTCACAAATTTGATTGAGCAGCTCGATGGCAAGTCGCCAGAGTTGATTCGGGATCTGTCGCGCCATATTTCCGATGAAGCACGCCATGCTATGTGGCTGACCGATTTGTTGGTTGACCTGGGTTCCAGCGTTGGCACACCGCCCGGCTCTTCTTATATCCAAGAGTTTGAGCGCCTGCTTGATGCCGAACTCCACGATGCAGAAAACGATCTGGATGGGTTCCTAATTTCGACGCTGGCAGCTATCAATGTCACCGAAAAGCGTGGCTGCGAGTATTTTTCGGCTCATATCTATGCGTTGAAGCAAGCGCCTCAAACCGACGAAAACATTAAAATCCGTGAGACGATCGAGCGTATTTTCCCAGAAGAAGCGGGACATGTACGCTGGGGCAATCGCTGGTTGGCAAAACTAGCGGATAAAAGTCCAGAGCACCGTCGCAAGGTAGAGACTGCCAAGCAACGGTACTCGGCGATCGAGCAAGCCGCCTTTGAGTCTGGGATGGATATTACGCTCGGAGCTGAGCTGCGTCGCGTTACCAACTTGCTTGATATTGCTAACACGATGTCGGTTTGGGAACGTCCTCAATACTTGATGGAACGCCTGCCCCAAACGCTGCTGTCACCCGATCTTCAGCTCACTCGCATTGATGTTGTCCAACGAGCCTGGAAGCGCGACCCCAAGGCGTTTATGGAAAAGTTTGTGCCGATGTTTTTGGGCGGGCTGAACCGCAACAGTGTGGAGCAAATGAAACCGAAACAGACCGCAAAGACTTCCGTTTAACCTGTGAACGCTAGCGCGGAGCAGTCAGCGGTTAGCTTTGTCGTCGTCACCGATCGTTGCTGGCACAACCAACGCCTGGAACTTCAAAACTTAGATGAGAGAGATACCTTTGATCTGGTGTCTCTTTCGTCTTTGGTGAAACTACTTGTCTACACCATTCTGGAATTACGCGACACCAAACGGTGGTTAAGCATGACTTGGCATCAGAATTAATCCCAATTCTATAAAATCGCCCTACAGATTCGTTTTCGCTGCTGACCGCTGACCGCTAGCCGAAGCTTGCCTGTGTAGCCAGAGTTTCGTGAAATGGCATGGGATTTCCGACAGAGAAACTAACCACTAGCTTCGACTTCGCTCAGCCAGCTTGCACCCTGAGCGAAGTCGAAGGGTAGAATCTCTTCTGGAAATCGCCTAGGTTCTTTGACGGTTGTTTCGAGCTGCTATGTGTGGAAAATGCGGTAGCCAAAACGACTCGTGATGAACAAAGGTTAAAATATGTATAGTAGACAAGACAAGCCCATCTATTTTCTGAGGCACTTATGGCTGTCGAACTGGCTCCAGCGTTCAATCCGTTAGTCCCTGCCGCACGTGATGTTGTTGCACTGAGACGGGTGTTTGAGCAGATTCACGCTAACAGTTGCCCAACATCGTTTAACTTTCACATGCACACCGTTAATTCTGACGGGCAGTTGCAGCCAGAGATGCTGATGCAGCAGGCGATCGCGATCGGTCTTCAAGGGTTTGCTATCACAGACCATCACTCCGTTAATGGCTACCGTATCGCGCAGCGTTGGCTGGATGAACAGCACTCAGAGCAAGACCGTCCACTGCCGCACCTTTGGGTTGGTGTTGAAGTTACGTCACGACTGCTGGGTACGGAAGTCCACATTCTCGGTTATGCGTTTGATCCCGAAAGCCCTTCGATGCAGCGTTACCTTCAACGTCAGGCACCGCAAGGAGGAGAGGCAGACGCTGAGCAAGTGATTAGTGCCATCCATCAAGCTGGCGGCTTAGCCATACTGGCTCACCCAGTGCGTTACAAGCGATCGCCCGAAGAGTTAATCCCTCAGTCAGCACGTTTTGGTATTGATGGCGTTGAAACCTACTACGCTTACAACAACCCTAATCCCTGGCAAACCAGTCCTGAACAAACGAAACGCGTACAGCATTTGAGCGCTAACTTTGGTCTGCTTAATACCTGCGGCACGGATACTCACGGTTTGAGCCTACTACAGCGACTGTAGTTGGAAACACCTGGCGATCGTGAGCGATGATAAAGCCTTGCCCCTAGCCCATTCGGGGCGTTTCGCTGTCGATGTATTCCCGCCAGCGCTTGATGCGACCGTCCGCAAAATCAACGACGATCGCATCGTCAGCCCGACTATGCTTCCCCGTGCTGTTTTCAACGTCTTCCCATTGCCATTCGACCACAGCTTGTTGGCGATCGATGATGATGCGCTGAATCTTGATGTTCACTTGGGCGTGGCTCTTGGCAAAATCTGCCGCTATCTTCTCGATCGCTGAAACACCTACCAGTTTCTGACCGGGCACCACAAATTCACCGTCAGACGTAAACAGTGCCGCAAATGCTTTGGCATCGCCTTTGATCCAGCTATCTGCTGCTCGCTCAATGAGCGATCGCGCTGCTTCAGGTGTCATTCGTAGCACCTCGGTTTCAATGGTTGGCGCTGATCGCGGCTCGGCTAACGTTTTTGCAGAATAAAACGTAAATGACATGGCGATCGATGCCATCAGCACCAGCGATACTAATAAGGAAGCAATATTGCAATACTGTTGAGACACAACAAGCCGCTCGGCGAACTTGCTAAACCAATGAGTGCTAAACCAATGAGTAGCCTTACGAACCTGTAGGTGAAAGCGACAGAAGTTAAGTCTTGGGATCACATAAACCCCAAGACCCAATTCAAATTTAGCCCATTGGCACAGCGTTTCCTACCTCTGACCGCTCTGATGGAGGGTTTCACCTCCCGTTGGTAGGAGCAAAGTGGAGGACGCGACAAAAACTCCACAACCGCTAATATCGCTTGACTTTTGCACTGCCTTCGCCCTTGCGATCGCTCTCCTTGGGGGCAAAGTTCTGAGCCACAGCGGCACAACACTCATACAGTGAACCGTCTTTACCATGTATGGGTTCAATATATCGATTGAGATTTTGAATTGTCTCACTCATAGGGTCTAAGTCTGGCTCACCCGATTGGAGGAAGCTACGAATCAGAAAGCAATTCTTTTGAGGGAGGTTCTGTCGGAGAGATGAAACGGTACAAATTGACTGCGTTTGATACGCGCCCTAGTTGGCTAGTCTCCGCTGGTATTGTTCGAGGTTGAATTGTTGCTGCTCAACCGTCAAGAGTGCTGTTGCAGAAGGTGGACGCATGTCCCACTGCACCTCGGCTAGAAACAACAATGTGCCAGCAATGACAACACCCGTTGTAGCAAATGACCACTGAGCGCTGTAAGGCAGCACAGCTACTCCCAATAAATGCATAATACCCGCCAGCATGAAGGTTCGCGATCGCACACCCCAAGCAGTACAGAAATAACCGATCGCGCTTAGCCCTAACCACATCGGACAGAGCTGCATTAACACCTGCCCCCAACTGAGAAAAATGCCGCAATTCGTCAAACCCAATCCAACCAGCATGAGTGCTGCCCACAGATAAACTAACCAACAAAGCTGCTCAACCCGAACCCAAAACCAGGCTAGAGTTGCCATCATGACCGTGCCAGCCAGCGTTAGTGTAGTCCACAAAACTGCTTGTAGCTGCCAGCTCAGCGGCAAAAACTGAGCCGTAATGAAAATGAGTCCCGTAATCCAACCCCAGACGACAAAGACCTGATCGATACGAGTGTAGAGCAAAGACAAGAGATTAACCCGACCCACTCGCCAACGAAGCCTCAGTAGCCCTTGTAGGTCTTGAACATCCAATGCCTCTTGCTTTCTACGAATCAACGGTTCACTAACGTTAAAAAAGCTCATGAGTTGAATGAAGAAAATGTCCTCTATCTTTAGACATGGTTTATCCACTTTAACTAAAATCAGCAGCGTAGGAGTAGATCATTTTTTGTGATTCGGGTGAGCCAGGGTTTGCCAGCATTCTTGCTGATCCCAGACTATAAACTTGGAGTACGTTCGATGATTTCTATTGCTTTATAGGCGTTTGGCATCCTATGACATCAATGACTCGATCGAAACCGTTTCTGTCCCTGTGCATGATTGTCAGAAATGAGAGTGAGCATCTGGCACGCTGTCTCGCCAGTGCCAAAGCCCACGTTGACGAACTCATTGTGGTGGATACAGGTTCTCAGGACGATACTGTGGCGATCGCGCAACGCTACGGCGCAACGCTGTATCACTTCGATTGGTGTAATGATTTCGCTGCCGCCCGAAATTTCTCTCTCGGCAAGGTTACAGGCGACTGGATCTTGATTCTTGATGCCGACGAAACGTTGGTTGTTGAAACTAATGCATTACGCCAGCAGTTAAGTGCCTCGCCATCCGAGCTAATGGGCTACGCTCTAAGCCGTACAGAAATCAACCTGCTAGAAGATGATCTCAGCGGTGGCTTGCACGTTCGGCTCTTCCGCAATGATCCCAACTTGCGCTACGTCGGTCGCTATCATGAGCAGTTGCGGCACGAGGCTGGCAAACCTTTAGTGGTTGATGCCCTGAGCGGACTCAAGATTCTGCATTATGGTAACAGCGACGCACAGGCTGTTTTGCAGAAGACGATCGATCGAGACATTCCGCTGCTAGAAAAAATGCGAGAGGAGCAGGAGTTAAACCTGTGGCTGCTAGATTGTCTCGCACGAAATTACAACCGCATTGGGCAACCAGATCATGCTCACGAGTGCTACACCGAAGCCTTCGATCGCCTTCTGCCGCACCTTCTTAGCGGTGAGCCTCCCGACCCTTTCTTCTGGGTACCCACGTTGATCTGCGAACTGGGTTGGCGATCGCTCGACGCAGAAGACCTGGAAACCACTCGCCTACTTTGCCAACGTGGACTGGAGTGGTGCCCCAACCATGCGCCATTACATTGCCTTGCAGGTGAAGTTTTGTTGATGCTCGGCTTTCCACTCGGCGCGATCGCGTACTTTGAAACTGCCCTCCGTTTAGGACAAGAAGGGAGCTACTATCAAACTGATCCCTGCCCCAAAAGCGCTCTCACCGTTGATCCCGCCTGCGGTCTTGGTCGAGCCTACGAACTCCTAAGACAACCACAGCAGGCGATCGCTATGTTTGAACTGGCACTCTCCTTTGATGCAAATTGCGCGATCGCCCAACAGCATTTGAGTGAAAGGAGTGAAGGCTAAAGGCTAAAGTATGAAGGCTAAAAGTTAGTCATACTACCGATTTATTTATCCTTTATCCTTTAGCCCTTATCCTTTCTTACTTATGTCCCTCTCTTTGCCACAGCTTTTTCGCTTTACCGATCGCCCCTCACTCTCAACGCGGATGACCCAGGTGGGGTTTGTCATCACAGTGTTTTTTATTGGTTTAGTGGTGCTGGCTCCAGTGTTGCAAAGCGTTGGCTGGCTTCAAGACCCCACTGAATTTTTAGCGAACCCGATTCAAGAACCACCGTCATTAGGACATTGGTTTGGCACCACCCGTTTAGGCTATGACGTGCTTTCTCGCACCGTGTTTGGTAGTCAGGCAGCGTTGCAGGTGGTTCTTTTAGCGACTACATTGAGTCTGGTCATCGGGGTGCCGTTGGGCATGGTAAGTGGGTATCTGGGCGGCAGACTCGATCGTCTCTTGCTGTTTTTGATGGATACAATCTATACATTGCCGGGGCTGTTGCTATCGGTAACGCTGGCGTTTGTGGTCGGTCGTGGGGTGCTGAATGCGGCGATCGCGCTGAGCATCGCTTACGTACCGCAATACTACCGGGTTGTGCGAAACCACACGGTCAGCGTCAAAACAGAGCTATTTATTGAAGCCGCACAGGCGATGGGTGCCTCTACCTGGGCAATCCTCAGCCGCTACCTGTTTCTCAACGTGGTGCAGAGCGTACCAGTACTGTTCACCTTAAATGCTGCTGATGCCATTTTGACATTGGGCGGTTTGGGTTTTCTAGGCTTAGGCTTGCCAGAAGAAACCGCCGAATGGGGCTACGACCTGCGACAGGCACTGGATGGTCTCTCTACAGGGGGCATCTGGTGGACAACGCTGTTTCCTGGGCTGGCGATGACGATCATGGTCGTAGGCTTATCGCTGCTAGGTGAAGGGCTGAATGAGTGGCTGAATCCAACGCTGCGAGTGCGATCGAGCGAGACTGGCGGGCTGAAACCGGGCAGTGAGGGGTGAGGAGTTAGAAGAGAGGAGTCACCTTAGAGGAGTCACCTTATTAGTGCTACCAATCTGCAAAACGCTGCTAGAAGCATAAAATGCTTCATCAATACGTCAAGAGTGTAAAAAGATTGGCAATCCGGACTCATTACAGCTTTAAGGATAAAGACGGCAATGCTATTATTTCGGAGAACTCATTCATGGAAGGGCGAGTTTCTATGGCGCAAGCGCCCGTTTCTCCAGTAGTACTGGTGATTTTAGACGGCTGGGGATACCGAGAAGAGACTGAATGTAACGCCGTTACAGCAGCGCATACTCCTGTCGTAGATAGCCTTTGGGCTGCTTACCCTCACACCTTGATTCGCACCTCGGGGAAGGATGTTGGGTTGCCAGAGGGACAGATGGGCAACTCGGAAGTTGGTCACCTCAATATTGGTGCTGGACGAGTCGTGCCTCAAGAGCTGGTGCGAATTTCTGATGCGGTGGAAGATGGCACCTTACTCAGCAACCCAGCGTTAGTAAAAGTCTGCCAAGAAGTGAAGCGCAACGGCACTAAGCTGCATCTAGTCGGTCTTTGCTCGGATGGCGGTGTGCACTCGCACCTGACGCATCTGTTCGGCTTGCTCGACATGGCGAAGGCGCAACAGTTGAGCGACGTCTGCATTCATGTCACGACCGATGGTCGGGATACACAACCGACCGCAGGCAAGGTTTCGGTCGAAAAGATTCAGAACTACATTGCCGATCGCGGTATTGGACGCATTGTCACACTGAGCGGTCGCTACTACAGCATGGATCGTGACCACCGTTGGGATCGGGTGCAGCTTGCTTACGATGTCATGACGATCGATGGTGAAGGCGACGGTCAATCGGCTCTGGAGGTACTACAAGCCGCTTATGCAGCCGACAAAACCGATGAATTTGTACTGCCAACGCGGATTGCGCCTGGTGCCATACAGCCCGGAGATGGCGTGATTTTCTTCAACTTCCGCCCCGATCGCGCACGGCAACTTACTCAGGCACTCGTCGATCCTGCCTTTGATGGCTTTGAACGCAAGCAGATTCAGCCCTTGTCCTTCGTCACTTTTACGCAGTACGTCTCGCATTTACCAGTCTCTGTTGCCTTTGAGCCACAGGATCTGACGAACATTCTGGGTGAAGTGATTGCCAACAGTGGGCTGCGTCAATTCCGCACTGCCGAAACTGAGAAATACGCCCACGTCACCTACTTTTTCAACGGTGGCATTGAAGACCCTTTGCAGGGCGAAGATCGTGAGCTAGTGCCCAGTCCCATGGTCGCCACCTATGACAGTGCCCCTGGAATGTCTGCCGAAAAGGTCACAGATGTGGCGATCGCCGCTGTCAAAAAGCGCATCTACTCTTTGATTGTGATCAACTATGCCAATCCCGATATGGTGGGGCATACCGGTAAGATTGAGCCGACGGTGAATGCTCTTGAGACGGTCGATCGCTGCCTCGGTCGCTTACTAGAAAGCATTATTAGTGCGGGTGGTACAACGATCGTTACCGCTGATCACGGCAATGCCGAGCTGATGTGCGATGGGCAAGGCAACCCCTGGACGGCGCATACCACTAATCCTGTGCCGTTCCTTCTGGTGGAAGGCGAAGGACGTAAGATTCCGGTGCATGGTACTGAGGTGCCGCTGCGAGAGGATGGTCGCCTCTCCGACATTGCTCCCACCATTCTAGAAATTCTGAAGCTGCCTCAACCACCTGAAATGACGGGTCGTTCAATGATTCAGCCCGCTGAATTTGACGTAAAGCCTAACCGGACTCCGGTGCAAGTGTCGCGTTAGGCGTAGCTGGACTAAAGCGGTTAGACTGGATGCTGTCGATTTTAAGCGACTATTGCTTAAGAAGTTTACAGTGAAGAGGCTTCGGGCTGTAAGATAGAGGTTGGGCTTGAGTCTGAAGTCCCTTATTTAGAATCGACAGTCCTCAATCTTTCCACTCTGTTACGAAGGGTTTCACGATGACGCTTAACTATGTTCTGGAAGCGATCTGGGCGCTTTCTGCTCTGGGTCTGATTATTCTGGTGCTGCTGCATAGCCCCAAAGGAGATGGGTTAGGCGGATTGGGCGGTCAGGCGCAGCTTTTTACCAGCACGAAGAGCGCTGAAACCACGCTGAACCGAGTCACATGGGCACTCACCGTGATTTTTATGGGTCTCACGGTTGTTCTCAGCGCCAACTGGTTGCCCAGGTAGAGTCCAATGTCGGCTAAGGCTCAGGGAAACTTTGTAGGCGGCTTATGAAGTTTAGGCGATGGGTTAGTTGGGGACGATCGCCCGCCAAAGTGGTGCAAACATTCCCACTTCTAGCTGTCCTTGGAATCGTTCTAGCACTCGCTGCCCACCTGCTGGGTAATTTTCCACTCAGCGCACAAGCAGCCTTTGCCGATCAGCCCGCGCAGACGATCGCCCAGAACCCTGCACCCGATTTCCCGCTACAGCCTCACCCGCTGCCGTCAACGCTGGCGCAATGGCATAGCCCCAACGCGGGCGATTATTTTGATCAAATTGAAGTGGTGCCCGTAGGCTATTTGGTCTGGACACGGTTCCCGGTAACGGTTTACATTCAGCCACCAACTGCAACAGAGCTTGCGCGTCCCTTTACGGCTCAGCGATCGCGCGTTTGGATTGCGGCTGTATCACAAGCAGTACAAGAGTGGAAGCGCTACTTACCGCTAACCCTGGTTGATCAAGCTGATGGAGCAGATATTACAGTTTTGCGATCGCCCCCTCCGTTACAGGTTGAAGCATCCCCAGCACCGAATCAGGACGATGTCTCTGGGCAAATACAACGCAACCCGCGACCAACTCTACAGATTGGGCGGGCGCGATCGGCATTAACAAGCTACAAAGTCTACGCCAAGAGCTTATCTAAAGATGCTGGATCGAAGCCGATGCTGGCTCATCGCTGCACGATTCAGCTTCGTCCTGACCAAGCACCGCAGTATCTACAGGCAGCCGCCCGACATGAGTTGGGTCACGCGATCGGCATTTGGGGGCACAGTCGATCGCAATCCGATGTCATGTACTTTGCTCAGGTACGTCAGCCACCACCCATTTCTGCAAGAGACTTGAATACGCTCAAGCGGATCTACGAACAGCCAACACGTCTGGGTTGGTCGTTAGCTGAATCAGTTAAGATGACCAAAAGCAGCTCATAGCTATGACTCGAAGGGCACACCGATGAGTAACCTGACCACTCAACTACCGACTGATACCTGGGTCGTTGCGTCTTGGGACGAGTACATCAAGCAGATCGAAGACCCTGCGTATGAAAAAGCGAAAGGGTATTACTACAACGGTCAAATGAGGGTTGAGATGCTACCTGTTGGCTCTGACCATTCTTGCGATCACGCAATGCTAATTTTCGCAATTACTCTTTTTGCAACGCTACGAGGTATCCCGCTTACTGCAAGAGATAACTGCACCTACCGCAAAATTGAGAGTCGGGAGTGTCAGCCAGATATTTCGTACTATGTCGGCGATCGCGCACGCCTGATCCCACGCGGTACGTCAATTATCGATCTAGATCGCTATCCCGCTCCAGACTTAGCAATTGAAGTTGCCGATAGTTCACTACTGACTGATCAGGGCGCAAAGCGGTTACTGTACGAAGATTTGCAGGTTGCAGAATACTGGGTTGTCGATGTGCAGAAAGCTCAAATTCTTGCCTACAGTGTTGCCGATCGCGGCAGCAAGCGCATTGATGTCTCCCAGGTGTTACCAGGACTGGCGATCGCGCTTTTAGAAGACACCTTGCGCCACAGTCAGGAAGCCGATCAAACGCAAGCAGGAGCCTGGTTGTTAAGCCAACTTCAGTGAATCAATGACACTCTGCTTCAGGTGATTGGAGCGCGACCAAAAAGTTTAGTAAGGGTTTTGAGGCGATCGCTCGTTTCTCCGTTGAGCGCACCACCATGATAACGCCACTGCCAGTTGCCTTCATTCGTACCAGGAAAATTCATCCGTGCTTCTGTACCTAAACCGAGAACATCCTGAAGCGGGATGATGGCAAGATTCGCAACTGAACTGAGCGCTAGTCGAATGAGATCCCATTGAATGCCATCAGGACTCACACTGCCCAGATAGTTCCAAACATTGCCCTTCTCGTAATCAGAGAGCTGATTGAACCAGCCAATCGTGGTGTCGTTGTCATGAGTGCCTGTATAGACAACGCAGCGATGAGGGTAGTTGAACGGTAAGAATGAATTGGTAGCGTCAGAGCCAAAGGCAAAATGCAGCACCTTCATACCTGGAAACTCAAACTCATCGCGCAGTGCTTCCACTTCGGGCGTGATGACACCCAAATCTTCAGCTAGAATCGGCAGCCTGCCCAATTTTTCACGTAACACTTCAAAGAACTCCTTGCCCGGGGCTTTTAGCCACTCCCCATGTAGAGCAGTCTCTTCGCCTTGTTTGACTGCCCAGAATGCTTCAAAGCCTCGGAAATGATCGATGCGTATCAAATCCACATAGTCCAACATGGCGCGAAACCGTCCGACCCACCAGCGGAAATCAGAGTTTTGTAAATGCTCCCAATCGTAAACAGGATTGCCCCACAGTTGCCCGGTCGCGCTGAAGTAGTCGGGCGGCACACCTGCCATTAACGCAGGCTCACCTGTTTCGACATCCAGGCAGAAGTTTTCGGGATTTGCCCACACGTCAGCACTGTCATGGGCGACGTAGATGGGAATGTCACCAATAATTTGAATTCCCTTGGCGTTGGCGTAGTGCTTAAGGTCAGACCACTGATGGAAAAACTCATATTGCAGGTACTTCTGGTAAAAGATTTCAGCCGTTAGACGGTGGCGACATTCTTCGAGTGCATCGGGTTTGCGCCATGCGATCGCGGGTTCCCAGGTATGCCAGCTTGTACCACTCAACGTTTGCTTCAACGCCATAAAGAGCGCGTAGTCCTCTAACCAATAGGCTTTGTTCTCACAAAACGCCTCAAACTGCTGCTTTTGCTCATCGCTGGCACAGTTTTTAAAGTTTTCGCACGCCTTCTCTAGCAGTCCCATTTTGACTGGGGCAACCTGATCAAACTGGACGCGATCGCTGGCAAAATCTGGTAATCCGTTGAAATCAGCTTCGTTGAGCAACCCATTGTCTCGCAAGCGTTCTGGGCTAATTAGCAACGGGTTGCCCGCCAGCGCTGAGTAACACATGTACGGCGAGTTGCCAAAGCCAGTCGGTCCCAACGGCAGCACTTGCCAAAGCTGCTGTCCTGTTTCAGCCAGAAAATCGACAAATTCACGAGCCTGATAGCCTAAATCGCCGATGCCAAAGCGACTGGGAAAGGACGTTGGATGCAATAAAATACCACTTGCTCTGAAGGGTGCCGCAGAAGCGTGTGAGTCGGAAGAACCAGTCATTACGTTAGGGTAAAGTGGGAGTGCAATCGGCGTTGGTTTGACTCTATCATGGTGTTCCAAGGTTAAAACCTATCGGATGAAAGACCTGACTGTGGCGTACCGTAACCCAACTCCGACTGTTGACCTCATCATTGAACTGACCGATCGCCCACATCGACCGATCGTGCTCATTGAACGGCTGAATCCACCGTATGGTTGGGCACTCCCCGGCGGTTTTGTCGATTATGGAGAAGCTGTAGAAACGGCTGCCCGACGAGAAGCCAAGGAAGAAGTTGGCTTGCGGGTTGAACTCATTGAACAGTTTAATGTGTATTCTGATCCCAACCGCGACCCGCGTCAGCATACTCTAAGCATTGTATTTCTGGCGATCGCGCAAGGAGAACCAAAGGCAGGCGATGATGCCAAGCATCTGGACGTGTTTGAGCCGTGGCGGCTACCAACGAACCTGTGTTTTGATCACGATCGCATTCTGCGGGACTATTGGTGCTATCGGCACTACGGCATTCGACCGGGAGTGGTGTAGGAAAGGCTAAGGGATAAAGGCTAAGAGATAAAGGCTAAAATCAGCTTGCCTTCAACTTTTTATCCTTCAGCATTCATCCTTTATCCTTCTTTCCTATGCCTCGTGAAATTATTCGTACCGATCGTGCCCCTGCTCCTGTAGGTCCTTACAACCAAGCGATCGTTGCCAGTGGTCGCTTCATCTTTGTAGCAGGGCAAATTCCACTAAGCCCGACAACGGGCGAAATTGTGGGTGCAGATGTGGCAGCGCAGACTGAGCAAGTGTTCGCTAACCTGAAGGCGATTTTAGACGCAGGTGGAGCAACCTTGACTGATGTCGCAAAAACTACCGTGTTCCTGAAAGACATGAATGATTTTGCAGCGATGAATGCCGTTTATGCAAAACATTTTGATGCCGCGATCGCGCCTGCCCGCGCATGCGTTGAAGTGGCTCGCCTACCCAAAGATGTTCTGGTCGAAATTGAGTGCATTGCAGTGGTCTGAACAATCTACTTCCGAACGTCTATGCACTCACCGGACACAGATGAATTTGGCATCTTGGCTAACCATATTAAGTCATTCAGATGTAACGCGATTGCTACACTGCATAGCTTTGAGAATCTTTTAGCTAACACTTAGACGTTGAAAAACGGAGCGATTAGTAATTGCTTGTATAGTCTCGTTCATACCGGACAGCCGAAAACGTTGTGTAAATCCAATAAACCCATATTCAACTACGAGTTTGCCGATTAATTCATCTGCAAATGAAGAAGATATTAATGAAACACCATTGAAATCTAAAACAATCACAGAAGTTGTCTGATTAGATATGTTGATGATTTCGTTTCGTATTGCGACACCAGACTGCCGTGTGCCAGTTCCTGAGCTTTTTTCAGTGAGTTTATAAACTACGTTATTTCTTTCGTCTTCAAGATTTTCAATACGAAAGTTTACTGGTTCATAGCCACCTAAAGCATTGGCAATTGAAATTCCTTTATCAAAGTCAATTTGGAAATCAACAGTAGTACAATTGTTTTCGGAGCTAAGGTATGGAACAGTAGTTGATGTTTTCGTTTCATGAACTCGTATGCCGACGAAACCTGAACCTGAAGTAATATTGAGCAACCCTGAATTTGAACGGACAATATTGTTTAACCCCCACATACCGTTACCTTGTCCAATATTTTTATCGCGGGTAATTCCTTCCTTAAGTGAAATAGTGATTGCATCTACTGCATTAGTCGGCGCATGCATTGAAGTGCGGAGTGAGTTGAGAATACCTTGTCCGTGATCGTAGATGCAAACTGCCATATGCTGCGATGTACTGTGAATTTGCCCCATGACATATCCGTGTGTTGTGGCTGCGTGCTGCAAGACGTTATCCATGATTTCGTTCAAACACCATTCGATTCCCTGAATTACCCCTCCTTGACAAACAGCAGAACGCGACACAGCATCAAGATACGCATCGACAAGAGAATTAACTTCTTCTGCACTAGAGAATTTCCAGACCACATTAAGTGGAAATCTGCGGTGGGTATCATCAGATTCAACAACAGAAGGCGCAAGCGTTTTTGTACGTGAGAGAAAATCAGGAACGTTATTGTATGTGAATGAAAACCTCCGGTTTTCTTTGTAATACTCAATTAGTCCTGCGAATGGTGCACAAACGTTTGGATAAACACCTTCGATGTTAGAGAAGTCTAAAACGAAATCTGTATAGCCACACTCATTACCCTGATAAATTGCTCGAATAAAATTGCCAATAACAAACGGCGAGCTCAGCGACAGGATAGTAAGAATGTTAGCGTTTCGATTTACAGTGGCAGGAATTTCTGATGGCATAAAGTATCAAACCTTGCTGTAAACAACCTGTTACACAGGGAGATCAGCGCGGGGATTAAACGTTTCGAGTTGACGAAGTTTTTCGTATAGGTCGCGTTCCTGTTGGCTTGGGTCACGCGGCACCATAATTTGAATTTCCACAATTTGGTCACCACGCCTACCGTTAGTGGTGGGATAGCCTTTGGCAGCGAGTCGCAGGCGTTGCCCGGTTCGCACACCCGCCGGAATGGTCATTTTGACTAAGCCATCCAGAGTGGGGACTTCAAGCTGACCACCTAAAACGGCTTCGCTGGGCGTAACGGGTAATAAACATTGAATATCAGAGCCTTCCAACCTGAAGAACGGATGAGGCACAACGTCAATTTTGAGGTAAAGGTCGCCGCCTGCAATACCCTGTCCCGTCAATCGGAGGCGCTGTCCTGTTACCATTCCGGCTGGCATCTTGACTTCGAGCGATCGCCCATCTTCTAGCTTAACCCTCTCCTGCCCACCTGTATAAGCTTTCTCCAGTGGCACATCTAGGCGTGCTTCGGCATCGCGACGAGTAGCACGCGGTACGGTATAGGTTGTTTTCGTTGTACCAGGCTGGTAGTAATCGCGGGTGCTGGTGCGAGATGAACTGGTATCTTTGTTTGCACGACGATTCAAGAGTTGATCGACAAAGCTGTTGAAGTCGGCAAATTCACCAAAATCAACATCGTCGCCCGTGCGATCGCTGCGCCCATCCCAGCCGCGTGACTTTGGCGGTTGCCCACCCTTAAAGCCTCGCTGCTGCCAGAACTTACCGAACTGGTCATACTGAGCGCGTTTAGTGGGATCAGAAAGCACTTCATACGCTTCATTGATGTCTTTAAATTTCTCTTCTGCCTGCTTGTTTCCAGGGTTTAGATCGGGGTGAAATTGCCGCGCCAGTCGCCGAAATGCCTTCTTGATCTCGTCAACAGTCGAGTCTCTGGCAACTCCTAGAATGTCGTAATAGTTCCGAAAGTCTTGCATGTAAGTCCGTGAATAGTTGTTAGTTGTTAGTTGTTAGTTGTTAGTAAATTGCTAAGAATTAACAGCTAAAACTGAGTTTTATTGATGCTTAGCTGTTAGAAATAAATGCTAAAAACTAACAACTAATGACCAAAAACTGCTCAAAGCCACTCATCTTCTTCATCCCAGTTATCTTGATAAAGGTTGGGGCGGGCATTTTTAGGTGGACGAGAGGGGCGACGATCGCTGCGATCGGTAGGGCGGGAGTCAGCGGGAGGACGCGGCTCACTGCGAGGGGTACTGCCTTCGGGGTAGGGGGCACGCGGCTCATTGCGAGGTCTGCCAGCGTCGCGGCTGCGCTCACTATCATAACCGCGCTCGTCGTCGTAGCGAGAACGTTCAGTAGGGCGTTCATCAAAGCGATCATTTGGGCGATCGATGGGTCGTTCTCTCGTCCGATCGTCAGGGCGACGAGTATCAAGACGATCGTCATCCCAGGATGAATTGCTGGCACTTGAGTCTCGTCCAGCGTACCTGCTGGCGCTGTACCGATCGCCAGTGTCGCGTCGATCGTCCGAATAGTAGGGACGATCACGATTCCAGGAGTCGGGTCGTTCCGTAGCCCCACCGCTATAAGGAGTACGGGGGGAGTTAGGACGGCGAGACGCACCACCAAAATTATCGTAGTCGCGCCGATCGTCCTCGTAGTAGTCGTCATCGTCATCGGTAAAGAAGCTTTTGATGGCTCCAAAGATGCTGTCGTTCTCTTCGTCTTCTTTGTTGCGCTGGTAAACTTCGCGGCGCAGATCGTACAGAGCATCATCCAGATCGGCTTTGGCACGATCGATACCGCGATCGTCGTTCTGGGTCAAAGCCTCGCGTAGCAATTGAATGGTGCGTTCGATTTTAGACCGATAGCTGCTGACAAACTGCATCCCAAAATCCAGGGTTGCTTCTCGCAGTTGGCGCTCTGCCTGAAGAATTTGAGATTCTGCCTGGTTGCGCTTCTCGACTTTTTCCTTTTTCTGGCGATCGACATCCGCATATTCCTGCGCCTCACGCATCATGCGCTTCACTTCGTCTTCGCTAAGCGTTGAGGCATCCTGGACGGTGATGCTTTGTTCGCGTCCAGTGGTGCGTTCCATCGCGGCAACCTGCAAAATGCCGTTGGCATCAATGTCGAAGGAGACCTGAATTTGAGGGAGACCGCGTGGTGCAGGCGGAATGCCCACAAGCTTAAAACGCCCGATCGACTTGTTACCTGCTGCCATATCTCGTTCGCCTTGCAGGACGTGAACTTCCACTAGCGTTTGATTATCTTCCCCGGTAGAGAAAATATCGGAGCGGCGAACAGGAATAGTGGTGTTGCGAGGAATCAGCTTTTTCATCACGCCACCAACGGTTTCTAACCCTAGCGAGAGGGGCGTAACATCCAGCAGCAAGATGTCTTTCACCTCGCCAGCCAGAATGCCTGCTTGAATGGCAGCGCCCACCGCAACCACTTCATCGGGGTTCACGTTCTGGTTTGCTTCGCGATCGATGAGACTCCGTACAAGTTGCTGGATCACTGGAATGCGGGTAGAACCACCGACCAGCACTACTTCATCGATTTGACTCGGACTCAGGTTGGCATCACGAATTGCCTGCTTGACAGGGTTCCGCACCCGACCGATCAAATCACTGCACAAGCCTTCAAATTGCGATCGGGTCAGGCGCGTCTCCAGGTGTTTTGGACCGTCTTCTGTCGCCGTGATAAAGGGCAGGTTGATATCGGTGACAGTCACACCCGACAGCTCGATTTTAGCTTTTTCAGCCGCTTCGCTAAGGCGTTGCAGTGCCTGACGATCGCGCCGCAAATCCACCCCTTCGGTTTCTAAAAACTGCTCTGCCAGCCAATCCACAATCTTTTTGTCGAAGTCATTGCCACCGAGTTGCGTATCGCCGCTGGTCGCTTTAACTTCAAACACACCGTCGCCCACATCCAGAATGGACACGTCAAAGGTGCCGCCGCCCAAGTCAAACACGAGAATGGTTTGGCTCTCGCGGCGATCGAGTCCATACGCCAGAGATGCAGCAGTCGGTTCGTTTAAGATGCGCTTCACTTCTAGCCCTGCAATACGTCCGGCATCGCGCGTTGCCTGTCGTTGAGAATCATTAAAGTAAGCAGGGACTGTAATAACCGCATCCGTAACAGGTTGCCCAAGGTAGCGGCTTGCCTCATCCACCAGCTTTTGCAGCACCATCGCAGCAATTTCTTCAGGAGCAAATTCTTTTTGCAGACGAGGGCACTTGAGCTTGATGTTGCCCATATCGTCTTTACGAACGGTGTAGGGCACGCGCTTAGATTCTGGGCTAAGTTCTGCATACTTGCGCCCGATGTAGCGCTTCACGGCGTAGAACGTATTCTGTGGGTCAGAAATTGCCTGTCGTCGTGCAAGTTGACCCACCAGGCGTTCGCCATCTTTGCTAAAGCCAACGACTGATGGCGTTGTTCGCATCCCTTCGGCATTGGCGATCACGACTGGCTTGCCGCCTTCCATTACAGCGACCACTGAGTTGGTGGTTCCCAGGTCAATGCCGACTACCTTGCCCATGCGTCTCTGATCTCCCGTAAGCTGCTGGCGCGACGTACTTTTACTGATACGTTATGTTGAGTTTATTCTATCGTGTGGATGCAGCAGACCCCGGTAATTGCTGTGAGGAAGGTGTGTAAATAGCTTTCAGCTTTCAGCTTTCAGCTTTAAGAAGTCCATCCTCTCAGCACTGGAGCCTTCGTTGAAGCTTTCAACTTCTGACCGCTGACCGCTGACCGCTAAAAGCTGACGGCTGACCGCTCTCTCAAACCACAAACTTTTTTTTAACAAACCCTATGGCTAGCGAACGCAAGCAATGGTTTCAAACTGCCTTTCAAATCAAAGGGTCAGTCATTCCATCGATTTTAGGGCGAACGGTACTTTGTGGTCTGTTTGGAGTCGTCATTTCGGTACTGTTTTACCTTAGGCTACCCGTAGCGATGCCAACGTTAGCCAGTCTGATTCCTAACATTGTGCTGGGACTGCTGCTCGTCTTCCGGACAAATACGGCGTATGAGCGCTTTTGGGAAGGACGGAAGTGTTGGGGCACATTGATCAATACGGTGCGTAACCTGTCGCGCCAAATTTGGCTGGCGATCGCCGTTGCAACCCCAGAAGCCCGTCACGAAAAAATCGTGGTGCTACGAATGCTAGTTGCCTTTTGCGTTGCCACCAAGCTGCATTTGCGGCAGGAAGCCATCAACGATGAGCTAAATGTACTCTTGCCGCCTGCAAAATACGACACGCTCAAAAAGATGCATCATCCACCCCTGGAAATTGCGTTCTGGATTGGGGACTACTTGCAGCAGGAGTACGAGCAAGACCACCTGAACGCCTACCAGCTCAGCGCTATGCACAAGTTGCTTGATACCCTTGTCGATATGCTGGGAGCCTGCGAACGCATTCTCAAAACACCGATGCCGATCGCGTATGCTATTCACCTCAAGCAACTGTTGCTGCTCTACTGCCTGTCTCTGCCCTTTCAAATGGTAGAAAGCGTTGGTTGGTGGACTGGTCCAGTCGTGATTCTCATCAGCTTTACCCTCTTCGGCATTGAAGAAATTGGCATCGAAATCGAAAATCCGTTTGGACGTGACCCTAATGATTTGCCCCTGGACACCATTTGCGATACGATGCTCCGCAACATTGAGGATTTGATCACTCTGGCTCCGGGCGAGGCGGGATAAAGGCTGAGGGATAAAGGATAAAAAGGTTTGGGTTTGAGGCTTGAGTTAGTTCAAGTTCCCCTACCCCCTTTATGCCCCTGACGACTAACTACTGATCACACTTTTAGCCTTTAACCTTGATCCTTTAGCCTTCTCCCCTTACCATCCCATCGGCAACCCTACGAATGCCGATCGCGCCTCCTCGCTCGCCCATCCTGTCTCCTCGTCTAGCGCACGGGTGAGGCGATGGTACATTTCCTCTGCCTGCTGGGGCGAATTGCCAATGCTCGTTACACCCACCTTGCCAAACTCTGAAAGGCAACCCATCAGGTGAAAAACAGTGCCGGTTTCAGTGCTGGTATCAAAGTGAAGCTGGTGCTGGGCGATAATATCCATTAAGTCGTTGGGCAGCAGCCCGCGATAGCGCTCTTTTTGCAGGTTGTCTGTAGCGACGTAGTACTTCGGTCTCCCCTGCTGGCTATAGAACAAACCACTCGAAAGGTCATAACGCCCATTAGTCAGAAACTTCAGCGTCATGAAGGGATGGGTAGTGCCACCTTTGCGAAGGTTGATTTCGATCGCCTGAATATCCCATTCTGGTTTTCCTGGTTCATCGGGTTGATGCACCGCCACAAAATCGACACCAAAGCGTTCCATTGCCCCTTTGGCAGCAAGATTCTTCCCGATCCGCAGACCCAGATCCTGCAAGCGCAATCGGTAGGCTTCATCGGCGGGAAAACTACAGCCCAGATAAATCTGTCCGCTGGGTCCACCAAGAATTTGATCGTGTGTAGAAAGGATTTCCACTTCACCAGTCGGCGTGATTCTGCCCTGGACGCTGGGCGATCGCTTCTCCTCACCTTCTAGAAACGCTTCAACGATCGCGCCCAACTCGGCAATGCGGTTGCTGAAGTTGTCCCACGTTTCTGCTTTTGCTTCAAACTTGAGGGAGCTAAACTGTTCGTGTAGAGCCTTCACTCGCGCTTCAAAGTCTGCTGCACCTGGTTCTACCGCTTGCAGTGGACGCAAATCCAGAATGGCGTTTCCTTCGCCTGAAAAGCCCTCATTCAGCTTCACGACCATCCGCTTGAGCGTTGGCTGACGCTCCCAGAGTGCCGCTGCTGCTACTGCCAGTTCGTCAGCATTCCAGAGGCTATTGCTGCCGTCGGGGTAGGGTACTTCAGCTTCGGCAAAAATCTTGCGACTGCCGCTCTTAGTACCCCATTGCAGTAACGCTGGATCGAGCGCATAGAGGGGAATATCGAGCTGAACCGACAAATCTCGTTCCGCCTTAGTGGAGTTGTAGCAGATCATGTAAGCGCGATCGTGCTGTACCGCTTGCCGAATGCGCTCGATTAAGCGGGGACGATCCAGGATTTTCTGGCTCAAGGGATCGAGTGACGAATCGTAGGTTGATAGCAACAACAGGCGATCGCGGGCATGAGAAAATGGAATGCCTGGTAACAGTTGCAGATAGTAATCGATGACGCTGGGATGTAGCGGCTGGGAGGTGATATAAACCAGCCGCGTACGAGGATTCCGCAGCCGAATCAGCGAGAACAACAGGCGTTCTTCGTAGTGATGCACCCCCTCAATCTTGAGCAATTCCCTCTGATCAAGGCTGAGCGATGGAATCACCACGATATCGGCATCGCTGCTGTCAAAGCGTTCGACGGTGTGCCAGCGATCGCGCAACTGCATTTGGAGGTCGTGAAACCGCGCCGCCAACTCCACGTCAGAAAGAGTTTTCGTTTGCATCACTAGTTTTCCACCGCACTCTCAGTAGTCTTTATTAAAGACATCTTAAGCGAGCGCGCTAGAAAAGCCGTCTGTTTAACGATGGACTTAGAAAAGCTGCCTGTTTAACGATGGACGGCTTACCGCTGGGCTTAAAACTGATAGTTAAAGACCTGAATCGCCATTCCCTCTTTGGGCACGTCAGATGAGCGCAAACTCACCGTGTCCCCACCTCGACGTACAGGAGTGCCGCTCATTAGGGAAAGAAATTGATCCACACCAACGCTGTCACAGTCCTTGGTTGCCTTCGTGCGGTAATGGGTTGGCACGATTAGCTTTGGGTTCAACACCTGAATTGCCTGCTTAGCCTCTGCTGGTGTGTACACATTGGGTCCACCTCCGATCGGGACAAACAGCACGTCCGGGCGACCCATGAGAATTTTCTGCTCCAGGGAAATGGGCGCAGCAATGCCACCCAAATGCAGCAGGTTCAGTCCACCCTGTTTCCACTGCCACGCCACGTTCGTGCCAAAGCGCTTTCCACCGAGGCGATCGTGCTCCGTCCGAATGCCTTGAATACGCTTTTTATTGAACTGATACACCCCTGGTTCGTACAGCAGCCGAGGATTGCCTGGCACAACGTCCACTGCTCCTTCATCCAGAAGTTGGCTGCTAATCAGCACAATTTCAGCCGCTACCTTCGGCGGACGGTAACTAGCAGTGCAACCCAACGATCGAAACGGGTTGACGAGAATCCGCCGCCCATCGCCTGTGAAGAGAAAGCACGAATGCCCCAGCCACTTCACGGAAAGACTACCCCCCGTCTGAGCGCTGTAGCCCTGCCAACTAGACGTTACTCCCAAACCCACTGTAGACAGTAAGCCTGCCCCTGCATAGCGCATTAACTGCCGCCGTCTCATAAGCTCCTCTCACCAAAACCATCACAAACGAGTGTCGAGTGTTGAGTATTGAATCAACAGGCAGTTGGCATCTGCTTTCTAAACACCAACGACCAAAAATTAACTCAAAACTTTTAACTCTCGACTGTAACTAACCCTGACTGACGATCGACGCTAAAAAGTTCCTTAGTAGCTGCTTACCTGAGGCAGTAAGAACACTTTCGGGATGAAACTGAACGCCTTGAACATGGGGATAGTGCCGATGGCGCACACCCATGATCGTACCGTCGTCCACCCAGGCAGTAATTTCTAACACTTCAGGACACGCCTGCCGATCAATCACCAAACTATGATACCGGGTTGCGGTCAGTGGATTTTCTAATCCTTGAAAAACGCCCGTACCCGTATGGTGAACTGGGGACGTTTTGCCATGCATCAGCATCGGCGCAGCCACGATTTTGCCACCAAACACTTGCCCGATACTTTGATGTCCCAGGCAAACGCCCAAAATCGGCACGGTTGAACCCAACGCCTCAATAATCGACTGCGAAATGCCTGCATCCTCTGGGCGACCAGGACCCGGTGAAATGACGATCGCCGCTGGTTGAAGCTGACGAATGTGCGCTAACGAAATCTGGTCGTTGCGATAAACCTGCACATCTGCTGCTACTGGAAACTCAGCCCCTAGCTCTCCCAAATACTGCACAAGGTTATAGGTAAAGCTGTCGTAGTTGTCGATTACAAGAATCATCAGAAAGAATATTGGGTCTAAAAACGAGAGTCGCTCACTCCTAGTAGAGCATAAGTAGGTAGGTCTAATTAAATGTAAAACCTGTGTAGGTTGGGTTGAGGCACGAAACCCAACGCTCGCATGGGTTACGCTGTCGCTCTTGTATGACGGAACGGCTTTACCCATCCTACATTTGATTCCAACCCCCTACTTACTGCAAACAAAAATGTGGTTCACTGTCGCAGAAGCGCTGTCTGTAGCGGTGCTGGTACTAAAGCAGATGCTTCACTAAAAGCCATAGTTTCGGTAGCAGGAGCGAACTGGCAACACAAACCGCTGCAAGGGATGAAACGAGCACCGCTGCCGCCGCACAGTCTTTAGCAATCTTAGCAAGCTCATGGTAAGACTGTTTCACTGTCAGGTCAACGACTGACTCCAGAGCTGTATTCAGCAGTTCCATCGCTAGAACAGCACCGATCGTTAATCCAACGACGGACATCTCCACTGCACTAAGGTGCAGAAAAAGACCTAACCCGATCGCAAACGTGCCAACGAAAACATGCACTCGAAAGTTGCGTTGCGTTTGAAACGCATAGCTCACACCAGCCCAAGCATATTTAAAGCTAACCAGTAGACTCGGCGCAACCTGCCACGAAAGGTCTCGGTTTAGCGCTGCGATCGGCACCACTTGACCATTCGCACGATCAGGAGTTTGGGCTTGAATTTCAGGAGGCATACACCACAAGGAGAAAGAACCGTGAAGCGACTCAAAGGTATTAACGCACTGTTACTAATACTCTATAGAACCACAGTAAAGATCGATACTTCATCAAGATAAATACCGCTAAGCTAAGCCTCAGTTAGCCCCTAGCCTAAAGCTTAAGGACTACGAAGAATTCTATCCGGTCTTGCCGTTAAGACCAACGATCTCAAGCAAAACTTGCTGTTGCTTTAACATTCGGTTCAGGCTCTCTTCATCAGGATGATCCCAACCCAGTAGGTGGAGTAGCCCATGTGCAGCCAGCCACGCTAGTTCCACATCCAACGAATGTTCCTGCGCGTTTGCCTGCCGTTGTGCTGTGCCCACCGAAATCACAATATCTCCCAGGTACAGCGGTAGTGTAGACTGAAGCGCCTGTGGTTGTACGAGAGCTGATTCGAGAGCCGCAAAAGCAAGCACGTCTGTTGACTGGTCTTGCTGACGATACTGATGATTTAACTGCTGCATCTCACGATCGCCCGTTAGACGTAGGCTTAGCTCATAAGACTCAATGGGAGAAAGGTTCGGCTGCAAGGCGACTAGCCAGGCTTGGAACCAATCTTCCCAAAGCTCAGTCGCAACCGGGCAGGGTAAGGCAGTGAGATCACCCGCCCAATCTCGACGATCGTCATCGCTTAACTCGCCATCGCCTGCCTCACGGCTGCATCCCTGCACGCAGATTTCAACATCCACGGTAAAAATTCCCTCTTGCAACGTTCTGTTCTAGAGCATCAACGGGTCAAGTACGCCAGTCCCACAAAGAATGCTAGAAGACCGATCGTCGTCAGGGTGAAGTGTTGGAGCGAAAGACCGCGTTTACGCACCATATTTCGCATGGCAAGCTTCACGTAGCTTGGTTTCGGCTCAGTCGTCACTGTTGCCCGGATGCTGGTTGCATCTGTGTCAGTTAATGGCGCACCGTCTTCAGCCGTTGGTTCCGCCTGCACAGTGCTTGGCTCAGGTGCGGTTTCGGCAGGCTCAGAAAGGTTAGATTCAGAGCTGGCATTCTGGGTTTCCATGCGAAGTTGCGTTGATGACCTTACCCATCAATAGTAGCAAGCCTTTCATAGATACATATTTTTAGTAGACCGATCATCAGGGACGACGATCGTGCAAGAGAGGCTCAGACCCCTTCAAGAACACCTTAGCCCTCAAGCTTGAATCCCGAGGAACTGCCCATCAGCCTAGATGCGCTTTCATCAACTCACTGCGCTCACGGAAGACACCCTCAGAACTGAATCGCTTCCCGTTTTCACCCGCTTGCTGAATCAGACGTGCAAGATGAGAGCGATCGCGCGCTAAGGTGGCAAGCAAATCGCCCAGAAGTTCCCACTGTCCAACGGGCACAAACTCGCCACCACCAAATTCTTTTGCGAGATCTTCAGCATAATCACTTCGATAACCAACAATGGGAGTGCCGCTGATCAGTGATTCGATCAAGCAGCGCGGCGACTCTGATGTAATGTGTGTGAACAGCATTAAATGAGATTCACGAATTTTCTGAAGCAGCTTATCGCGATCGCTCTCAAAGCCAACTAGCTCAATGACTGAACTCAAACCACGCTCGGTAATCATGCGCTGCATCTCGTCTAGCAGGCTGCCAGCACCTAACCATGTCGCCTTTAAGCCAACACCTAAACGGTGTGCTCTTTCGACCGCTTTAATCCAATCGAGAGGGGCTTTCATCGGCTCCATCCGACCTGCGTAGCAAAGGTGGATCGTTTGCTCTGTCATAACGCGGCTCACTTTTGCAGCGAGTGCTGCTGGGGCAATCACGTCTAGTGCGTTGGTATGAATATCATGGATCAAGAAGCTGTTGCTACAGAGCGGGCTATAGGCTGAGTAACAGTCTGCCCCATGCCATAGACCCAGTGCGGCTCGCCGAATAATCCAGGCATTATACTTTTCCATCAGGACTGAAAAGACGAGAGCTTTCAAGCGCTTTGGCAGTGCCTCATCTTTTGCAACTTGCAGAATATGCTTGTGTTCAACCCAATCAGTATGAATGGCGTAGGCTCGTTTTTGCTGATGCGCCGCGATCGCAGCCACTGCTGCCCAATCACCGATCAATCCACCGATGCAAAACTGCAAATAGCGACTGCGCTCAACCAGTTGACCTAACAAAACCTGAGTTGAGCGATAGTGAGAGAGAAAAAGGGGAATTGAATATGCCCAGGGTAAGGGCACAAATTCAAAGCGCTGAGGATCTGCCAGCGTTGCCGTATCGCGCCAGACGATTGTTTTTTGCTGTGCGACCAGGGGTTCTGGCATCAGTAACGCTGCAACAGTGACAAAGCCAAAGTTATCCGCCCACTGCTCTAAACCATTGCACGCTTGTGCTTCAAAAAATAATTGACCATCGACCGATCGAAAGGGCACCGGAAGTACCAGTAACATCCCTTTTCTTGCATCTTTAGCTGAGGCGTTCGACTCTTTCGCTAAATCCATAGAGTGAATCGAGTCATCTACATCTAACTGATGTCTAGCAAGATTAGCCATAATGCGCCCAGCTTAAAGGTTCGAGTAAAATGGGGGGTCGTGATACAGACTCCTTTGCGTAAGCTATCAAATTTGTTAGGGTGCGTAAACTTTCAACCTCTAGACTTCATGGATTGTGCAATCAGGCTTTGCAAAATCTTTATCTGTCTAAACGGCATCGGCATTGATCTCAGCTACTACGCGTTGGTTTAAGCGACAAGTGTTTGAGCGCATAACTCAAACGTCAACAAGTTGAGATTCCTGACGTAGATAAGCCTGAATAAATGGATCAAGCTCGCCATTCATGACATCCGTGATGGCTGTGGTCTCAACACCTGTGCGGAGGTCTTTTACCATTTGATAGGGATGGAAGACATAGTTGCGGATCTGATTGCCCCAAGCGGCTTCGACTATATCACCACGAATATCGGCGATTTCCTTCGCCTTTTGCTCCTGAGCAACAATCAGCAGCTTTGCTTTGAGAATAGCTAGGGCTTTCTCTTTATTTTGCAACTGCGATCGCTCCTGCGTGCAACGAACCGCGATCCCCGTGGGAATATGCAAAATGCGCACGGCTGTTTCAACCTTGTTGACGTTCTGCCCTCCTTTGCCACCTGCACGCGTGGTGGTGATCTCCAGATCCTTAGCGGGAATGTCAAGCTGCACAGAGTTGTCGATGAGCGGCATGATTTCTACGCCCGCGAAACTCGTTTGGCGCTTATCGTTTGCATTAAAGGGCGAGATGCGAACCAGGCGATGGGTTCCTTTTTCCGATCGCAGATAGCCATAGGCATAGCGCCCGTCAATCTCCAGGGTGACAGACTTGATCCCGGCTTCGTCGCCGTCCGATCGCTCCACTTCATGCACTTTGTAGCGATGATCTTCTGCCCACCGAAAATACATGCGAAGGAGCATTTCAGCCCAATCTTGAGCGTCAGTGCCACCAGCACCAGCGTTGATAGTTAAAACCGCGCCTTTCTGGTCGTAGGTGCCAGACAACAGTTGCTGTAGTTCCCACTGGTCAAGCTCGTGGCTGAGTTGAGTGACGTTTGACTGCGCTTCCTCCAGCAGAGACGCATCCTCCTCCAGCTCTAGAAGCTCCAGTACGGCTCTGGCATCATCCAGGTTTGCCTGCCATTGATCAAGCTGCTGGATATGAGCTTTGAGGTCGTTTAGCTCTTGTAGCGTTTGCTGAGCGCTGGTCTGGTCGTCCCAAAACGCTGGTTGTGCGGCAACTTGTTCTAAATCTTGAATTTTGGCTGTGAGGGCGGGTACGTCAAAGGTAGTCCTGAGTTTTACCCAGGCGCTCAGATAACAGTTCGACTTCTCGTTTGATTTCGAGGGCTTCCATTGCGATCGTTACTCATAAAACAGGTGGATCACCAGTTTAGTGTGAATTCTCGTGCAGAGGCACAAAGTGAGCTGACAAGGCTAACGAAAAAACCGAATTTCTTGACGAGACAATACCGCTTGAGCGTCAAGGTCGCGTTTAGAAACTCGGTTTCTCTAAAATTTCTCGAAAACTCGTTACAGCTTTGTAACAGAATATAACGAGAGAACTACCTGGCATTTTGTGCGGTTAGCGCCGTCCATTTAAGGCAATCAGCAACCGCAGGATAAAGACAAACAGGTTGATGTAGGTCAGATACATTGAAAGCGCAGCAGGCAAGTACTGATCGTCCCGGTAGGTGCGCGGAAGAATGTAAAAGTCTACGACAGCGGCTCCAGCAAACAGAAGTACGCCAATACCTGAGATGGCAACTTCTAAAAATGTAGGCGTGTAGATGCCGAAGAAGCTCAACCCAAACTGCAACAGCACAACAACAAAGAGGGCAATAATGCCGAGACGAACCGTTTTGGCGAGCGCCATACCGTCCGCATCGCTTAGGTTGGAGCCAATCTGACGACCAGCGATGAAAGCGATCCCGCAACCAAGTGCGGCAATGCCAACACCTGTAATACCGACTCCTTCGGTTCTCAGGGCGATCGAAACCAGACCGCTAAGCGTGTAGCCTGACAGCAGACTGTAAGTAGCCAGCAGCGGTAAGGCAACCGCGTTATTACCTTTAGAGGCAACATTAGACGCGACGAAGAAAAGAATGAGTTCCAGAACCACTGCGCCAATCACTGTGGGAAAGAAGATTTCTGGATTATTCTCTAAAACTTTGAGACCACCCAACGTGCCTGCTGCCGTCAGAATGAGTCCGCCACCCAGCCAGGGCAGCGCGTTGGCAATGACGTTAGGACCAACGAGGGCGTGACCTTTAGCCTCACGCATGGCTTGCCGAAAGTTACTGGTATTGCTCACGTTACTTTCTCTCGCTTTAGAAACAGTAATGGATTGTCATACTCTCTATTTTCGCCTGAATTTTGGGAAACCGACCCAGGAAAAACTGAGATTTCGCCGCTGCGATCGCTGTTTTTCTGTAGAGAGCAGTTTGGCTATCAGCTCAAGGGGTTTACGTGTTTATGCCGAACCTTCATCGCAACCTCCTTCGTCAATACCGTAGATCGACGATGGTTGTAACCCCTTTCTCTGAAGAACAATAAGCTCAACTCTAGAAGTGAAAGGTGACCTGCAAATGATGACTACTCAACCTTCGATTCGTACCCGCGGTATGGAATTGCTGATGTCTTACTATCAGCATCCTTCGGTTAAAGTTCGCAACCAACTGGTGCAGTTAAACGCAGGCTTGGTGAGAAAGATTGCCCATCGCGTTAGCCACCAGTGCGCTGAACCCTATGAAGATCTCGAACAAATTGGTTACCTGGGCTTAATTCGCGCGATCGAACGCTTTAATCCACATCAAGGTTGTGCGTTTAGTTCCTTTGCGGTGCCTTACATTCGCGGTGAGATGCTGCATTTTCTGCGCGATCGCAGCGGTACAGTTAAAATTCCCCGTCGCTGGCAACAACTCAACAAAGAAGGTCAACGCGTACGTGAAGCATTGGTAGAAGAGACGGGTCGTCAGCCTACAGATGACGAAATTGCTACAGCATTAGGCGTAACGGTCATTGAATGGCGTGAAAGCAAGCTAGCCACGAAGAACCGCCTACCGCTTAGCCTGGATGCTACCATCTGTCAGCAAATTGACTCGCCCATGACGCTCGGTGACACGCTGCCTGATGCCCACTATCAAACGCTACAAATCCTGGAAGAAGATCGGCAGCAGCTTCAGCGGGCATTGAATCAGTTAGAGGACAAGACACGGCAGGCGATCGAATTTGTGTTCATCAAAGATCTCTCCCGCAAAGAAGTGGCTGAACAGATCGGTGTCAGCCCGATGACCGTCACGCGCCGTATCCACCGTGGCATTCAGCAGATGGTCACGCTCCTTCAACCCCAAGTGTTACAGACCGATCCCTAAGCCTTAAACGCTTCATTGTTCGGTTACGCTTTCACTAAGTAACTAGTATCCTGTGCTGGATTGGCTGCCGCTGATCCAGCTTTTTAGTGGCTGTCTGAAGTCAGAAGAGTTTTTGGTTGTTAGTTGTTAGTTGTTAGAAGAACTTAGGAGTCAGGAACGTTCAAAACTCATCCCCTCGCGCCCAGGATCATGCCAACTAGTAGCACAAAGCCGATCGCCACATTTTGCTTAAAGAGTTGGGCATAAAGGCGATGGGGAATCGTTTTCTGGCAGAGACGGTAGTATTGCCAAGCCCAGAGCATAGCGGCGATCGTGAGCGTGAGCCAGAATGCTACCCCCAGCAGCATCACAATGCCTAAGCTTGCTAGACAGGCAACAGTACCAGCAAAAAAGCTGCCTACCGCGTGAGACACGTACGTACCGAAGAAGAGGGCACCCGATTTGATGCCAATGCGGCGATCGTCGTCGCGATCGGACATGGCATACACGATATCAAATCCAAGCGTCCAGAGCACGGTTGCACCCCATAAAAGCCAGGTGGCGTTGCCTAGACAGGGTGTGGGGGCAGCGATTGCGTTGCAGCTAACAGCACTCCAGCTAATCAGAACTGCAAAACCCCAGGCGATCGCTAGCACCAACTGCGGCATGGGAAAAATGCGTTTTGCAAGTGGGTAAAGAACAATGACAGGCACGGCTGCTACGCAGAGCCAAAAGGTGAGCGGATTGAGATAGAGCGACAACCCCCAAGCACAGCCAAAGGCAACGAGTGCAACGACTAGACCAACCTTGACAGAAAGGTCGCGCGCAGCTAAAGGTCGACTGCGGGTACGCTGCACCTTGGGATCAATGTCTCGATCCCAAAGATCATTAACGACGCAACCTGCTGCACTGGTAGCAAGAGCACCTAAAACAACGACTCCTACCAGCAGTAACGGTGGCTTGCCTCGTGCTGCAAGAACCACTGCCCACAGAGCTGGAAGCATTAAAATCAAGCGACCTTCTGGTTTATCCCAGCGGAGAAGCCGAACTATTGCCAACCAAGTTGGGGTGTGGCGTTCAATCGTCATGATGGGGAATGGGGAATGGAGAGTGGTTGGTCAACGGTTTGATATAGAAGTCAGAATTAGCATGAGACTCAGAACTCAAATTGACACATCGCTTTTCACTTCTTCCAATGAGCGAGGTAAGGTGAAGCGATCGCACGACGATCGTTGCAGATTTTGGCGGTCTTTAGCCCATCACCCTTTCGCTCTCGCTTGCCGACTACTTAACTTTATCGTCTCACTCCTTACCGCACGTCACAGCGGAAGCAAGCGATATGCCTCACCGTGCGTTGAGGCTGAGCAGCTTTTGTTGTGCCTGTTGAAGTTGCTGACTATTTTTTTGCCAGATTGCCCACGCACTGTAGCGCAGTGAGACCTTTGTGCCGCCTGAGTAGGTTTTTAAGCCATACTTCTGCTCCAGCATAGCAGCGTCTGTGAGGGAAACGGGCACTAGCTGGTCAAACACGTCATCGTAGAGCCACTGTGTATTAGCAGCCTTAAACTCTCGATACGCTTTCCAGAGTTTGATGACCACTTGATGATCCTCGATCGCAGCCAGAAGCACTGGATAAGTGGGATGATTTCTGGCATCTGGCTGGGTCGCCAATTGCCTGAAAGACTGCTGCAAACCCTGTACAAGGCGAGTGTAGTCTTCGTAGGCAACGCCAATTTGTTGTGGTGGCAGATTGGCTTGATAGAGATTGTCTGGTACGCTCCTCAGTCTGGCAGCAGTTTCGGAAAACTGTTTTAACGTCAGGAGTGCCTGATTTTCAGTTTGCAGGCGCTGGTTAATCGCGCTGTAATTGCTGCGGTAGTTTATCAGTTTTGCCTGACTTTGCGACGCGATCGCGGTTGTCGGTGGAATTGCCTCTAGCGAGGCGATCGCAGCCTGCCATTTGCTGCTGGCGCGCTGCCAAATTTTGAGCGAGTGGGGTGGTTTTTGCACCGTGACGGCAGCTTGCCATGCTAACGTTTGAGCCGCTTTAAACTGTTCAACAGCAGTGGTTTCAGTTGTCAGGCGATCGTTAATAGCTGCGTAGTTAAGCTGGTAAACCGCCATTTTTTCCTTTGCCTGGGCAGATACTGATGTCCCTTGAGGAATCGCGTCTAACCGACTCATTGCTTGTCTCCACTTGACCCGTGCGGTTTGCCAGGTTTCGACTGGGTGGGGTGGACGTTGTACCATTACGGCTGCCTCCCAGGCAAGTCTGCGGGCAGCGACAAAGTTACCGAGCGCTGAAGCGTCCTGTGATGATGCTGTCGCTAGCTGAGTCGAATCGTTTGTTAACGCCTGACTTGAATTATCAGCAAAGCCGCGATCGCCAGCGTTGCAACTGGTCAGTAGCAAAATGCCTGTTGAGAAGGCGATGGTTAAACGCAAATAGTGCATTGTTCTTCGATCGTGGGTAACGGGAGACTCGGTCGATCGCCAGACTGACACTGTCGCCGCACTCTCTCAGTCCTATCTTGCCTCAACCAAACTAAGAATGAGAGGATGGCAGCGTAGAGGGCTACAATGATCAGATCAATACAGTAAGCAACCATAGCCGTGAGCAATGGATCGAGTCGAGCAAGGAATCGAACATAGCGACGGCTCTTACCATACAACAGCCTGCTTTGATGTCGAGAAACATCTTAGTCCACAAACCCATCTCTTCATGACTGTTCGTCCTAAGCTCTACGAAGGCAAAGCTAAAATTCTCTATGCCACTGCTGATCCAGAGGTACTGCTGACCTACTTCAAAGACGATGCCACTGCGTTCAATGCTCAGAAGCGCGGCAGTGTTGAGGGGAAAGGTGCGTACAATTGCGCGATTGCCAGCCACTTGTTCAAGCAACTTGAGTCTAGCGGCATTGCAACTCACTTTATCGACCAGACGAGTGCTAATGAGATGCTGGTACGAGCTGTACAAATTTTGCCGATCGAAGTGGTCGTCAGGAACATTGCAGCCGGTAGTCTCTGTCAACAGACCGGAATCAGTTTAGGAACAGTGCTGCAGCAACCATTAGTGGAGTTCTATTACAAAAACGATGCACTTGGTGATCCATTGCTAACGGTCGATCGCCTTTTGTTAATGGCACTAGCAACGCCAGAACAAGTTAACCAGCTACGAGTCATGGCACTTAAAGTCAATGATGTTTTGAACGTCTTTTTTGGTCAATGCGGCATTACTCTAGTAGATTTCAAGCTAGAGTTTGGGCTGGATCAGCAGCAGCAGATCATGTTGGCAGATGAAATTAGCCCTGATACCTGTCGCCTTTGGAATCAAACCGATGATGACCCAAAGCGGCGCGTGATGGACAAAGATCGCTTCCGACACGATTTGGGTGATGTAGCGTTAGCGTACCAGCAAGTAATGGAGCGAGTCTTGAAGCACACATTATTTTGAAGCCCACATTACAACGATGTGATACTTGCAGCAGCACCTTTTCTCTGGGCTTCTCGCTTCAATGATGGAGAACTGATTACGGCAAGCTCAATCTTGGTACCAATCAATGCGGTAAAATTTCACAGTTTGTCAATTCTTTTAATCTCGCCCAAGTTTAATCTCCTAAGTTATTGCTGTTTCGTGGGTCCTGCTTTAGACAGGGCGTGGTGTGTGGACGTGTCAACTAATCTGAACAATATGCGGTTTTCTCCAGTTTTGGTGGCGCTTCTTGCCGCTACGGCAACGCTGGGTTTGTCTGATACAGCCAAGGGGCAGACCGCTAACCCAGCTCTCGTGCAGGCATCTCGTCAAGCTTCCACAGCAGGTAGTGCTGCGAAGGGCATCGGTGTTTTAGCGGCAACAAAGCCGATCGCCGCGAAGCAGTCAGACCTGCTACGTGGGCTTGCGGCACCACCGACAAAAATACAGGCGACAGGGAGCAGGCGATCGCGGGTATCGCCTGCGATCGCCCAAGCAGGACCTGGACAAGAAACTCCTAATCAAATTCAGCTCACTCCAGGAGCACCGCTGCCGTCAGCACCAGCAACAACCCCGCCGACGCCGGAAGTAGCGCCAACTCCAGAAGTAACGCCGACTCCAGAAGCAACGCCAACTCCAGAAGCAACGCCAGCCCCAACACCTTCTACACCAGAGACGACACCAACACCCCCTACCAGCACCCCAGAAACGACACAGCCCTCCGCGCAAGAACCGCCCGTTCTGGTGAGTGAAGTCGTTGTGCAAGGCGTGGAGGGAGACATTCAGCAACAGGTTTACCAAGTGATTCGCACCCAGCCGGGTCGCACCACAACGCGCACACAGTTGCAGGAAGATATCAACGCAATTTTTGCAACAGGTTACTTTTCTAATGTGCGAGCAGTACCCACTGATACACCTTTAGGCGTACGGGTCACGTTTGAGGTGCAGCTTAACCCCGTTTTACAGAAGGTGCAGCTAGATGGCACAACCCTGTTGCCCGAAGCCGTCCTTACGGATGCGTTTAGCGATCAATACGGCAAAGTGTTAAACCTGGTGCAGCTACAAGAGGGCATCAAAAAAGTCAATAAGTGGTATCAAGACAACGGTTATGTATTGGCTCAAGTGGTCGATGCACCGCAGGTTTCGCCCGACGGGATCGTGACCCTTCAAGTTGCCGAAGGCGTTGTTGAGAAGATCCAGGTTCGCTACGTTGACAAGGATGGCAACGAATGCGCACGAAACGACCAGGGTCAGTTCTTTCTCCGCGATCCTCAAGGGAATCCGGTTTTGAATAAAGAGGGCAAGCCTTCTGGATGTCGAGTTCGCACTCGTGACTTTATCGTCACACGTGAGTTTGAGCTTAAGCCAGGGCAGGTGTTTAACCGTACCAAAGTTGAACGTGACTTGCAGCGGACTTTTGGTTTAGGGATTTTTGACGATGTGAAGCTCTCGCTCTCGCCTGGTCAAGACCCGCGCAAGGTGGTTGTGGTCGCTAATGTGGTCGAGAAGAACGCAGGCTCGATCGCAGCGGGTGCCGGGATTAGCTCTGCCAGCGGTCTTTTTGGTACGGTGAGCTACCAGCAGCAAAACCTGGGGGGCAATAATCAAAAGTTGGGCGCAGAAGTACAACTTGGTTTGCGAGAAACACTGTTTGACCTGAACTTTACCGACCCGTGGATTGGAGGCGACCCGTTCCGTACCTCTTACACCGTGAATCTGTTTCGACGGCAAACAATCTCACTCATCTTTGATGGTGGTGATAGGGATGTTGACCTGCCCAATGGCGATACGCCTAGAGTGGTAAGAACAGGTGCTGGCATTAGTTTTGCCCGTCCTCTAAACGGCAACCCTTACGTTCGACCGGAATGGTCTGGTTCGCTGGGCTTGCAGTATCAACGCGTTCGGATTAATGATGGTGACGGCGAACTTAGCCCTAGAGACGAACTGGGTAACAATCTCAGCTTCAGCGGTACAGGCAAAGATGACCTGTTTACAGTGCAGTTTGGAGTCGTGCGCGATCGCCGTAACGATCTACTGCGTCCAACAGCAGGGTCGCTTCTGCGACTGGGTAGCGAACAGTCGATACCGATCGGCACTGGAAGCATTTTCTTCAACCGTCTGCGTGGCAGCTATAGTTTCTATGTGCCAACACGCCTCCTACGATTGACTCAAGCGTGCCGAGATCCTAAAGCCAAGCCATCAGACTGCCCCCAAGCCTTTGCCTTTAACATTCAAGGTGGCACAGTGCTAGGCGATCTACCGCCTTACGAAGCCTTTGCGCTAGGCGGTAGTAATTCCATCCGGGGTTATGATGAAGGCGACTTGGGTAGCGCCAAGAGCTTCATTCAGGCAACAGTGGAATACCGCTTTCCGGTTTTCTCAGTGATTTCTGGTGCGCTCTTTGTTGACGCTGCCACCGACTTTGGTACAGGCGAAGATGTTCCAGGTAACCCAGGGGGTGTAAGGGGAAAACCTGGTCAGGGCTTTGGTTACGGTTTGGGTCTACGGATTCAGTCGCCGCTTGGTCCCATTCGGATTGACTTTGGTCTGAATGACAGCGGTGACACTCAGTTCCACTTCGGTATCGGAGAGCGCTTCTGATGGAGCTAGAAGTCGACGGTCAGAAGCTAGAAGGCAACACGCTTGGTGCTACGGGCGTTGCAAGGACGCGTCAAGCTGAAACAACCCAGTTAGCAGGGAAAAGGTTGCCGCAACATACTCTAAACACTGAGTTTGTGCGATCGGGTGTGGGGCTGCACACAGGGCTGGCTGTGCAGGTACGGGTTTTGCCTGCCGCCGCTGGGCGAGGGCGCTACTTCACACGTGTAGATCAACCAGGCTCACCAGAGGTGGCAGCACAGGTGGCAGCCGTGCGCCAGACGACGCTCTCGACCGAGTTGGTACAAGGGGAGGCTGGGGTACGGACGGTAGAGCACCTGCTTGCGGCTCTAGCAGGGATGGGCGTGACGAATGCCCGAATCGAAATCGATGGTCCAGAGGTGCCATTACTCGACGGTTCTGCAAAAGACTGGGTTGATGCGATCGCGCAGGCTGGTATCGTTGCCCAAGCCGAGCCTTATACCACCTCTACCCTCAAAGAGCCGCTCTGGGTACGAGACGGTGATGCTTTTGTGGCAGCACTGCCGTCGAGTGAACGCCGCTTTACCTACGGCATTGATTTTGCCTTGCCCGCGATCGGCAAGCAGTGGCACAGTTGGTCGCCAGATGAGGCAGGCGATGGCACAACCACGTTTGCCACTGCGATCGCACCTGCCCGTACCTTTGGGCTAGAGCACCAGATTGAAGCCCTCCGCGATCGTGGGCTGATTAAAGGCGGCAACCTGACCAACGCTCTTGTCTGCGGTTCAGATGGCTGGCTCAATCCACCGTTGCGCTTTCTAAATGAACCAGTGCGTCATAAACTCTTAGACTTAATAGGAGATTTGAGCCTGCTAGGAAATTTTCCCATCGCTCATTTTCTGGCGTACAAGGCTAGTCATCATCTGCACGTTCAACTGGCGCGAACGATCGCGGCTCTCTCCTGCTAGCTATTGGTTGTACAGCCCTCCGGGTATACCAGAAACGTTGTTAGCCCGCCCTCTCGCAACACTAGCAACCTCTGCAAACCCTACCGCACCTCTATCGAAGCTCAAAACTCATGTCGATCTTTACTGATGTCAATACTTCCAGCGCGTCTTCCAGCCATGTAGCACCTCAGTCTCAAGCTGAAGCCGATCGTACTGCCCCCGATCACTCTCATCCAGAAGCAGAGGTGAGAATCTCGATCGAAGAAATTCAGAAGCTCCTACCACATCGTTATCCCTTTTCGCTCGTCGATCGCATTATTAGGTATGTGCCAGGAAAACTGGCTGTTGGCATCAAAAACGTCACCTTCAACGAGCCGCACTTTCAAGGACACTTTCCGGGCAGACCGATTATGCCTGGTGTTCTGATTGTAGAAGCAATGGCACAGGTGGGCGGCGTGGTGCTAACGCAGATGGCAGACGTTCAGGAAGGACTCTTTATGTTTGCTGGTATTGATAAAGTGCGGTTTCGCCGTCCTGTCGTACCCGGAGACCAGCTCATCATGACAGTGGAACTTTTGTCTGTGAAGCGCCGTCGGTTCGGAACAATGCAGGGACGCGCTGAAGTGGACGGGCGGCTGGTTGCTGAGGGTGAACTGACGTTTGCGCTTGTTGATTAAGCGTCTTGTGAGTTTTGCGGCAGGATGCCTCTACAATCTGTCTAGTTCTACAACTGGTCTAAAATTTCTCTAGTGCGCTTAAATGGCTGAGAGTTTGCTGAGTTATCAGTTTCACCTCATAACGTACAAACGCTCCTACCTCATCATCGATCGCTGATAACTTTATGGCAACCTTAATTCATCCAACGGCTGTGATTTATCCAGGTGCTAACTTGCACCCAACAGTGCAGGTGGGTGCCTATGCTGTCATTGGAGCACGGGTCAAGGTTGGTCCAGAGACCACGATCGGTCCCCATGTTGTCCTGGATGGCTGGACAGAAATTGGTGCCAGAACGCGCATTTTCCCAAGCGCTACCATTGGCTCAGAGCCACAAGACCTAAAGTACGATGGCTCGGAAGGCTTGGTCAAAATTGGGGATGATAACTACATCCGCGAGTACGTCACCATCAACCGACCCACCTTTGCTAATGAGGCAACCTTAATCGGTAATGGCAATTTATTGATGGCATACGTCCATGTCGGACACAACTGTGTGATTGCCGATCAGGTGGTGATCTCAAATGCGGTGGCGCTCTCAGGCTACGTGCACATTGAGTCAAAGGCACGCTTGAGCGGTGTGTTTGGTGTGCATCAATTTGTTCACATCGGGCGACATGCTATGGTCGGTGGGATGAGTCGCATCAGTCGTGATGTACCGCCCTACACGCTCGTGGAAGGCAATCCAGCCAAAGTACGATCGCTTAATCTGGTTGGTCTCAAGCGGGCAGGCTTTCTGGATGCAACAGGCGGGCAAACATTTTTAGCGCTAAAGCAAGCGTTCCGCATTCTCTACCGCTCTGGGCTAACCCTCAACGAAGCCCTGGAAAAGCTAGAAATGCTGCCTTATGACGAACACGTACATCACCTCCACCGGTTTCTACAGCTCTCTCAGCAAGCAGGGCGACGTGGACCCATTCCTGGTAGACGCGTGGGAGCGTTGGGTGATGATGATGACTGAGCAGACAAGTGGAGTAGAGGAGCAGGGGAGAGGGGGAGATGAGGGGATGGGGAGTTGGGGAGTAAGGGAGCAGGGGAGCAAGGGAGCAGGGGAGGCAGAGGGACAGGGGCTAACACGATCGAAATCGGACGACGAAACAACTCAAAATGTCGATCGCCATCAACCCTCACCCCATCCCCCCATCTCCTCATCTTCCCTTCCCCCCATCCCTGCCCAAAGCATTCGCCTCTTCATCAGCACCGGTGAAGTCTCTGGTGATCTTCAAGGTTCGCTGCTCATTCAGGCATTGAACCGTCAAGCCGTGCATAGAGGTCTCACGCTAGAAGTATTGGCAATGGGCGGCGATCGCATGGCAGCAGTGGGAGCAACGCTGTTGGCTCATACCAGCGCGATCGGGTCGATGGGCATTCTGGAATCACTGCCGTTTGTCTTGCCGACGCTAAAGGTGCAGCGCCAGGCAAAGCAATACTTGCAACAACACCCGCCAGATTTGATTGTCTTGATCGACTATATGGGACCTAATCTGGCATTCTGCGAATACTTGCCAGGGCGCTTTCCAGACGTACCGATCGTGTACTACATTGCGCCCCAAGAATGGGTTTGGGGCGATCGATGGGAGTGGGGTGTCAAGCTTTTCCGGTCTGATCTGGTCATCAAAGCCACGAAACGCATTCTGGCAATTTTCCCCGGAGAAGCCAGCTATTTCCGTCGCAAGGGGGGACAGGTTACCTGGGTGGGGCATCCGCTGCTCGATCGCATGCAAGGTGCTCTTGACCGAAACAGCGCTCGTTTGGCGCTGGGCATACCGACTGACCAGGTGGCGATCGTGCTGTTACCAGCCTCTCGACAGCAGGAGTTGAAGTACCTCATGCCAGTGATGTTTGAAGCCGCACAGCAAATTCAAGCAAAGCTTCCTGATGTGCATTTTTGGATTCCGCTGGCGTTGACCAAGTATCGTGCGCTCATCGAACAGGCTATTCAGCGCTATGGCTTGCAGGCAACGATTCTGGCAGAACCGCAGGCAGTAGCCAGTGACTCTGCGGCAACATCACTCACACTCCAGGCGATCGCGGCTGCCGATTTAGCCATTACCAAGTCAGGCACCGTCAATCTAGAAATTGCTCTGCTGCATGTACCGCAAGTGGTGATGTACAAGGTTAACCCAGTCACCGCCTGGATTATGGATCGTCTGCTCAAATTTTCGGTACCGTTTGTCTCGCCAGCTAATCTGGTAGCCATGCAGCCGATCGTGCCCGAATTTTTACAAGACCAGGCAACCCCTGAAAACCTGGTCGGAGCTGCCCTTGCCCTATTGCTTGATCCTGATCGCCGTCAAACGATGCTGGCAGGCTACCAGGACATGCGCCGTATGCTTGGTGAGGTTGGTGTGTGCGATCGAGCGGCTCAAGAAATTCTTAACCTAGTTGTGGCGAGTGATGCCACGATCAAGGACAAGACATAGCACTTGGGGCATCAGGAGTAGTGGAGCGATTAGCAATGAGTGCAAGATTGATGGTAGAGCGCTTAACCAGTCAGTGCGCCTGGAATGCACCGAAGGTAGAGTTTGCCTCATCTGAGATATCCCGCAGAGGCTGGGAATAATGAAGGAAAGCTTGGCAACGTTAGACGCATGTGGCGACGGCTCAGGAACATTTTTGATAGCTTGAGGGCTTACGCTGATCTCAGTCCTGATTTGCGGACTCGCCACCGTGTAAACCAGTTTTTGCGCGATCGCCCCGCTCTGAGTAACGACGAGTGGTTTGAGCAACTCTGGCAACCACAGGGGATTACACAGCCGATCGCCACCTTTGTTTACACCCATATGCAAACGTATTCTGGACTAGAGTTTGCCAGAGTACGCCCGGATGATCGTCTGGATGACGATCTCTACCTGCCGCTGGTTTGTTGGTTTGACTGGCACACGTCTTTTAATGAAGACTTTTTAGCCGCTTTCGGTATTGATTTGAGCGATCGCTTTGACCCTCAAGATTTCACTACAGTCAAAGAATTAGTCATGTTTCTCAACCATCAACTGCTGTCGGTCAATCACTCTTAAGCTAGTAATGGACGGCTCAAGCAGCCATCAGGTTGAGGCGAGGGGCTAATCATGGTTCTACTGAAAAAACGCCATCAGTCAGCGTGGGCAACTGAGCTGAACGATCTGGTACGGGGAGCGTGCGGCGGCTTTTTATTTGGCATTCCGCTGCTTTACACGATGGAGGTTTGGTGGATTGGCTCAATGGCTCAACCGCCTAGAATCATGATGGCGATCGCAGGCACGTTCATTGCCGTTTTTTGGCTCAACCGCACTGAGGGCTTTCGCAAAACAAGACGGTCGCGCCCTTACGAAGCGTTTACCGACACCATAGAGGCAATGGCGATCGGTGTAGCCTGCTCTGCCCTGGTACTGACTCTTTTGCGAGAGCTGACGTTTGATGTGCCTCTGCGCGAGTCGCTGGGCAAGGTAATCTTTGAGTCCGTACCGTTTGCCCTGGGAGTCGCCTTGGCAAGTCAGTTTTTGGGCGATACCCGCGATGTCGCGTCACAGCCATCAGACGAGTCGCAACCCCAAACGGATGCATCCGATGCACTCAACGCGACCCTGGCTGATATCGGTGCCACGCTTATCGGCGCGATCGTCATTGGGTTTAACATTTCACCCACCGACGAGATCTCTATGTTAGCTGCGGCTGTTTCAGCACCGTGGCTATTAGGAATCATCGCTGCTTCCCTGCTTATTTCCTATGGCATTGTGTTTGAAGCGGGCTTTTCTGATCAACGCAAACGTCGGCAGCAGCAAGGCATTTTTCAACGTCCTTTAAGTGAAACCGTGATGTCTTATCTAGTGTCGCTGGCAGCAGCAATGATGATGCTATGGTTCTTCCAGCGTCTTACGTTGAGCGACCCCTGGACAATGTGGCTAGAGCAAACCCTGCTGTTAGGTTTGCCAGCTACCATTGGCGGTGCTGCTGGCAGGTTGGCAGTATGAACCAGCCCACCGAAGCCTCTGATACGGATAAACCACAAGTAAATCAGTCGGAACAGCCGCCACGATCGCGCGCCGAATGGCTAACGTTTGGTATGGCATCGTTTGTCCTCGCGATCGTCGTGGGGCTAGTTGGCTATACCTGGCTAGACAAGCAGCAACAACAGCCACCGCTTCTCTCTGTACTCAATACCGAAACGACCCGTGCTGCCGAAGGACAGTTCTATGTGCCTTTTACAGTCATCAATCGCGGCGGCGAAACGGCAGAATCGGTGCAGATACTGGCAGAGCTACGAGTCGGCGACGCGATCGTGGAGACAGGCGATCTAGAGATCGACTTTTTGTCTGGCGGGAAAAAAGAGGAAGGGGCGTTTATCTTCAGCCGCGACCCCAGACAAGGAAAACTAACGCTACGAGTCGCCAGCTATAAACTGCCCTAAAGCAGAACGGACAAGCAGGAAGCATTGCGTTAAAAGCTCCACCAGTTCATCACTTCGCCTTTTGCTTCCCGATTCTTGACATGCCTGGGACTTAAACTGCTAATATAGATTCTGGTAATGCGTTGGGGCGTCGCCAAGTGGTAAGGCAGCGGGTTTTGGTCTCGCCATCCCTAGGTTCGAATCCTAGCGCCCCAGTTTTTCACCTCAATAGTTTCAAATCGATACCTTTAAGTGCAGGGGGGCGCATCATCAGGTTCAGCAGATGCTTGATTCAGTCGGGCAAGTGACCGCTGCCTGCTAACTGCTCCACCTACACGCTTACTTTCTCACGGGATCTCAGTAATCACTGAGATTGCCGTGACGCTTAGTTTGGCGTTCTGCCCAGCGAAAGAGAAATAGCCCGATCGCAAAATACACCGCACCATTCACGAGCGCAACCCCCAACTGCGGCAGATCTAACGGCTGCTGTCGTGCCATAAGATTACGCAATAGTCCTGCACCAGGACTCATCGGCAGGATGTTGCCAAGCACTCGCAGACTACCAGTCCATTCTTCGGTTGGCACACTCATCAGAAACAGTAGCGCGAACTGGAAAATGCCCAACACCTGCTGTAACCGCTTGACGATCAGCGCTAAAGAGCCGATCGCAAACGCCAGCCCGTACGCTCCCAGCAGTACCGCCAGCAAGGGCAGCAAGAGGCTGAGTGGAAACGCTAACCATCGTCCCGTCAACGCCATAATAATGACCAAGATTGCTGCGATCAAGCCTGATTGCAGCAGCAAGTCAGCCACGGCTCGCGTCAGAAAGACTTGGGACGCGCTGAACGGCGAAATAAAGAGTTGCTCCAGGGTGCCTGTCTGAGCCTCTCGCTGTAGTGTGCCAGAAATATTCGCCATAATGAACAGCACCAGCGTCCAGAGTACATAGCCCACAATAATGGCATCCAGACGATTACCAAATTGCAGCCCTGGACCCGCAATGTAGCTGGCACTCAGGAAAAGACCGTAGAACACCGACGTAGAAATAACGATGCCACCGATCGACTCAAACAGGTAGCGCCGTAGCTGAATGCCTGCCCGTGTTAGTTCCGCCAAGAAGAGTTCAAGCATCGTTACCGTCGATCGTCGTCATGAGTCGTTGCCACAGCAAAGGGGTGAATTGAGGTCAAGTATAATGCAGCGCCCTGCGTGCCAGTCTATGCCCAGTCGCAAAAACGGCAGATGAGCGGTGAGCAAATCGCTTCTAAAGTATCCGGATTGTGGTAGCAAATCTGGAAAATTGATGGCAGATAGATGGGCAATCACCCCTACATCGATTGCCATTGAGGGTGCCTGGTTTGATCTAGCACGTGTGCAGCAATCTACGGATTTGGACTGAGATGGCAAGAAAATGGGCGATCGTGGTTGGTATCAATCAGTACCAGCGCTTGCAACCCCTTCGCTATGCAGAACGAGATGCTCAGGCATTCCGGGATTTTGTGATCGGCGATGCTGGCTTTGATCAGGTGTATTATTTCTCCGATCGTTCTCCCAAAATTGTTTTGGAAGGTGTCTCCATTTCCACTCAGCCGACGGTTGCTAATCTGCGGCGATTCCTTGAACTGCGGTTTGCGGCTCCGTTCTTAAAGCAGGGTGACACGCTGTGGTTTTTCTTCAGCGGTTACGGGTTGCAGTACGCTGATGATGATTATTTACTGCTCAGCGATGCCGATCCGGACGCAGCAGAAACAACGGCAATGACTTTAGAGGCGCTGGCAGGCTACTTGAGTCGTAGCGGTACCGACCAGATCGTCTTGTTTCTAGACGCTTGCCGCACAGAAGAGCAAAAGTTTGGACAGGGGTTTGGTACTGATCCCAACGGTGTTATCAGTCTCTTCTCCACCTCTCTTGGTGAAACAGCGCAGGAGCTTGAAGCCGTCCAACTGGGCGCGTTTGCCTATGTGTTGCTAGAAGGCTTACGGCTAAAGAGTCGTAGCCCGAACGCTACCATAGCGCAACTGTTTGAGTACTTGCACGATCGCCTGCCTCAAGTCAACCTTAGCTACAGTAAGCCAACCCAATTGCCTCGCCTTAGCAACCACGCTGCCATCGCACCAGAAGCGGTGCTGCTACCTCACATCGCCTCCCATGGTGACAAACGATCGGCACGGGTGAAGCCACCCATCACTAGACAGACGCTGGCGATCGCAAGACAGCCCTTTAAAAAAGTCTTGCAGGCAAGTGTCGCTAGCATGAGCGTCTTGGTGCTTGGTTTGATCGGCATCACAGCCTATCGAGAATTAGTACAGCGTTACGCCAATGCACCAGAAATAGAAGCCGCAACAGTCGCCTCGGCTGTACCATCGCCTGCTACATTTAGCCTTAAAAACAACTTTTACCAACGGCTGCCTCGCCCAGGAAAGTATATTGCCACAATCTCGCCCTTCAGCCAGTCTTACCGCGAAATTAGCAGTGGCAATGGACACTTTTGCATCAAGTTGGTGAATGCTCCTGCCAAAGCACCCAATAACCAACAGATTATTGTGAGCACTCTCTCCTTTCGTAGTGATGGTGTTTACATTGATGCCACGCGGGAACGTCTACAAATTGACGGCACGTTTACGGAAGTGACTGATAGCAAAAGCACGTGGCAGTGGTTAAAAAACGAGGTCGATCGCTCAGGTCTGGTCGGCGAGTGTCTAGCATCAACCACTAACTACGTGCGCGAAGTCAAAGGGGTTGCTCAAAAATAGGCAGTCAATCTTGCCAAGGTCACTTTTCATGGTAGCCACGGGTATTGGCTAAAATCCGGTGGACGCTTTTCCAAGAATGCCTGTTTGCCTTCCGCGCCTTCTTCGCTCATGTAATAGAGCAGCGTGGCGTTTCCCGCCAGTTCCTGTAAACCTGCCTGACCATCACAATCTGCGTTGAAGGCAGCTTTGAGGCAACGAATCGCGATCGGGCTTTTCGCTAGAATTTCCTGCGCCCACTGGATGCCCTCCGCCTCTAGCTGCTCCACTGGCACCACACAATTCACTAAGCCCATGTCTAGCGCCTGCGTTGCTGAATATTGACGACAGAGATACCAGATTTCCCGCGCCTTTTTCTGTCCGACAATACGCGATAGATAGCTGGCACCAAAGCCGCCATCAAAACTGCCCACTTTGGGACCCGTTTGCCCAAAAATAGCGTTATCAGCGGCAATAGTAAGGTCACAGAGAATGTGGAGAACGTGCCCACCCCCGATCGCATAGCCCGCCACGAGCGCGATGATCACTTTGGGCATCGATCGCATCAACCGCTGCAAATCCAGCACATTGAGACGGGCAACGCCATCCTCGCCAACATAACCAGCATGACCGCGCACACTCTGATCACCACCCGCGCAAAACGCATATTTCCCATCAGTATGTGGTCCTGCACCCGTGAACAGCACGACTCCAATCCGCGTGTCTTCACGAGCATTCGCAAACGCATCGTAAAGCTCAAAGACCGTTTTGGGACGGAACGCATTGCGCTTGTGGGGACGGTTAATCGTGATTTTGGCGATCCCATCGGCTTTGTGATAAAGAATGTCTTCGTAAGTTTTGACAATTTGCCAGTCGGTTTGCATGAGAGGTGAGGAGTGAGGGGAGGGGGAAGCAGGGGAGGCAGGGGAAGCAGGGGAGAGTTTTGAGTTTGCCGCTGATAGCTGACGGCTGATAGCTGATCGCTAATAGATACTGGCTAAATGCTGATATTAGCGGCAAATGTACCCAAATACTGCTGTCGCCATTGGGCATCGGCTTTGCGATCAGTCTGCAACTCCAGCACTCGAATGCCGCTGATTGGCAAGGGATTTAACCGCTGTTCCAGGTGGTTCCAGCTTGTTATACGCTCATATTCGACATCATAGGTCGCACAAAGTTTGGCAAAGTCGATCGCTTGCGGTGTGGCAAAAAACGTCTCAAAGGACGGATTGTTTTGCGCGATCGGTAGCATTTCAAAAATCCCGCCACCGTTGTTATTGATGAGGACGATCGTCAAATGTCCGACGAAATGCTGTCGTAGCAAAAAACCATTCGTATCATGCAGCAGCGCCAGATCGCCTGTGAGCATGACGCTACTCTGCTGCCGATGCGCGATGCCCAATGCGGTCGAAAGCGTACCGTCAATGCCATTGGCACCCCGATTGAAAAATAGCTGCACGTGAGAATTTCCGGGTGCCCAAAAAGACTCGACATCCCGCACAGGCATACTGCTGTTGATAAATAGAGGTGTTCCCGTTGGCAGCACTTGAGACAGCAACCAGGCAGCTTTGCCCTCAAACAGAGTATCTGTCTCGCGCATCGTTTGGTCAACGGTTTGTCTGACCTGAGCGTCTACTGCACACCATAGATCAAGATAAGGACTTACCATAGAGGCTTGCTGGGGAATTGTTTGGACAAAGGCTGCGATCGACATCCGTATGTGCGTCGTGTTGCCGTGCAGTGGATCGAGGTTCCGCCCTTCTGGATCAATGATCCACTGACGCGGCTGCGTTTGCTCCAGCCAGGTGCGGAGTGACTTGCTGGTAGGCATAGCACCAACGCGAATGACCGTATCAGGTGCCAGTTTTGTTGCCAGCGTCGGATTTCGCAGTATCAGATCATAGGTCGTGTTCAGGTTGGGGTTGAGATCAGCATAGTTTCGCAACGGTGAAAGTCCTTCTGCAAGAACGGGATAGCCAAGGGTTTGAGAGAGATGGGCGATCGCGCGGCAGTAGTCTTCGGGCGCAACGGGCTGAGCCGTACCTGCGATGATGATGCCGTTGGGTGAGTAGGGAGTGAGGAGTGAGGAGTGAGAAGTAGATAAGACAGGGGATACAGGGAGGACAACTGACGACTGACCGCTGCCCGCTGACCGCTGACCGCTGCCCGCTGACCACTGACCACTGCCCGCTGACTCCTGAAGTGGAGTAACAGAGGCGAAAAAGGTTTCGGTGTTGAAGGTGGAAGCGATCGACTGAGTGTAAGGTTGAAGAATGGGAGCAAGGGGTTCGCGGAAGGGAAAATTGAGGTGAACCACTCCGGGAACGGGGTAAAGGGCTTTTTCCCAGGCATGGATGAGGGTCTGCCGGAGATAAGCAAACATGGGTAGCTCCAGTGATGGGATTGCCAGTTCGGTTTGCCAGTTGGGAAAGGTGCCGTAGAGCTTGTGCTGGTCGATCGCCTGTCCCGCGTTGCAATCCCGCAGTTCAGGTGGGCGATCGGCAGTCAGAACAATTAGAGGCACACCGCTTTCTGTCGCTTCAATGACAGCCGGATAGAAGTTTGCACCTGCCGTTCCAGAGGTGCAGACGAGTACAACGGGACGATGACTCTGACGGGCAAGTCCTAACGCGAAAAAGGAAGCCGATCGCTCGTCAAGCACTGGAATGGCTTCAATGTGAGGATGATTGGCAAACGCGATCGCCAGTGGAGCCGATCGTGAACCTGGACACACGATCGCGGTGGCAAGTCCCAGTCGATACAACGTTTCCGCCAAAATCGAAGTCCAGACCAGATTCGTATTCGTAAAATCAAGGGACATAGGAACGCTGAGAATAGGCAAATAGCCTAACGCATCATACGTCCGGTTCGATCCCTTGCGCTCTCAGCAATGCGGCTAACCGTTCAGAACGCTGACGTTCCTGCTCTAGTTGGCTTTCTGCCTGCTCTAGTTGACGCTCTGCCTGTTCGGTGCGGACATCTGCCAGCGCTGCTTTCTCTTGCCCATTCAGCAGTAGATTGCCCCGATCGTCCCACCAGCGCAGCCAAGGCAACTCCAGGTTGATGTAGTGTCCGTGCCAGATGCCCAGTTCTACCCCCATTTGTGGAATGGGAAAATGACCACGATCGTTGGTAGGCAACAAGCGATATTGCCCTTCGACGAGGTGATAAACTTCGACGCTAGCTTTTGTGACCTCGTAAATGCCGTAAAACGCGGGACGAATCACCTGTTCATAGATCCAGAATTTACCTGTCCAGGGTGTTCTGTCTCGCTCTTCCGCACCTGTCCCAGAAACGAACTCCAGCACAATGAGCGGTGCAATAAACTCTTGCCATAGCACATACGATCGCCGAAACGTCCCATCTAACATCGACGGCACATTGGGCACGTAGAACCAATCAGGCGATTCGGCTCCGCGCACCAGCGGCTCTGGCGGCTCTGCGATACGCCAGTAAATCCCCGTGTCCTGCCCAATGAAGTACTGTGCGTTGGGATGCAGCGCGTCAAGGGTTGGCGTAATCGAGTCGGTGAGCAAAAGGCTCTGCGGATGCTCCAGTGAATTTTTCACAAACGTACCGTCCGACTCTGGTAGCTGGGTGTGGTCGGGTAATTTGGTTGCAGAATTGGGCAGTTCAGCGAAAGAAGTCATAAGGACTTGGACGATTGCGTCTCTTTAACTCTAATTCTTAGTGAGCCATGTGCCCACGTCTCAGGTTCAAATCAACGCTTGCAACAGCGCTTGAAGTTTTAACTGTACTTCTGCCAGTTCACGATCGGGGTCTGACCCTTTCACAATGCCTGCACCTGCAAACAATCGGGCATGACACCCGTTGAGGAGCGCCGATCGAATGCCAACCGCAAACTCACCATTGCCCTGGTGGTCAAGCCAGCCGATCGGGGCAGCATAGAGCGATCGCTCAAAGGGTTCATAGTGGCGAATGTGGCGACAGGAGACTTCACGAGGCATCCCAGCAACGGCAGGCGTAGGATGGAGCGTCGCTACAATATCCAGGAGATGAATCTCTGTTGGAACGGCGGCACAAATAGGCGTTTGCAGATGTTGGATATTTGACAACTGCAACAAACGCAAAGGCGAACAGCGTGGCTTCAAGCCTAATTTCATCAGTTGCTGGCGAATAAACTGACTGACTACCCGATGTTCGCGCAGTTCCTTAACGCTAGTCAGAAGCCGCCCTGCCAGATGAGCATCCTCACCTGTTGTTTGACCGCGCGGGGCTGAACCTGCCAAAGCATCCGTTTCAAGATGACCGTTGCGCAAACTCACCAGCCGTTCTGGGCTGGCGCTGATAAACTGTTGTCCTTTCCCGTTGCTGGTTGAAACCACATAACAGCCTGGATAGAGTTGGCGCAGCTTATGCAGGGACGCAACCCGATCGAAGGGCAGAGGCGACACAACATCCACGGCATGAGCCAGCACAATTTTATTGAATGTTTCTTGTTGAATCGACGCTAATGCTGCCTGCACCGATCGCTTAAAGTGCCAAGTTGGGGCAACATCACAAAGTTTTAGCAGTGCCCGCTGATCGATCGCAGGCATCAACAAATTGTGATGAATTGATTGGATTCTCTCCCAGGTCTGGCACAAATCATCAACCGTTGCTTCAAGTTCTGTAGCGCCATGAAGCATCACATTGGCAATGACCAGACAGCGCTGCTCGTTGTGAGAAATTTGCCACTGCGGTAAAAAGATCGTGGCAGATGGAAAGGGCGAATTGTGATCAGACTCTTCAAAAAAAGTGAAGCTACAGAAGAAATGGGGTCCCGCTAACGGTAGATGAGCGTTGCCATAAACAGCGGTGTTAAGAAGAGTTGATTGCACAAACTGCTTGGCAGCCTCAAACCGTGCTGCACCATTAACCGTTAACGTTGCAGCCGCACCGATCGCCGCGATCGCAATCCCATTACTGGCACAATCTTCTTGTCCAGACTCTCGCTTTTCAATGTAAAAACTAAGCTGATTTGCTTTTGCAAATGTCTGCAAAAAAACGAGTGGATCAACAGCATTAATTTCTACAGAAATGCTAACAATCTGTGCCTGTTTTTTCTCCTGTGCCATCTGTTTGTACGAGCGTAGAAGTTGATGCAATTCTCTACGGCTTTGAAACAGATGTGTGCGGCGAGGTGTAACGGTCATGGGGAGGGAGTGGGGAGTGGGGAATAGGGAGTAGGGAGTAGGGAGTAGGGAGTGGGGAGTAGGGAATAGGGAGTAGGGAGTAGGGAGTAGGGAGTAGGGAGCCTTTTGAGTTTTCTAACCGCTGACCGCTGACCGCTGACCACTGACCGCTGACCACTGACTGCTAGCTCCTTGATTCTGACACCTCACCCCTCACTCCTCACTCCTCACCTAAATGTTGCAAAGTTTGAAGTCTGGACGGCTAAAATCGGCTGTCGATCCACTGGATCGTAGAATGAGTAAGCTTCTTAGAACCGAATGTAATTTTTGACGCTTGAAAAAATGACAACAAAAGCGGTTGCTCCTTCAGCGAATGTTTTGGCAAAAACGCCGGGGACGCGAAAAAAGTTGTGGTTGGCAGCGATTAAGCCACCGATGTACAGTGTTGCAATTATGCCAATCATGGTAGGTACTGCGATCGCCGTTGCTGAAACCAAGACCTTACAGACAGGCATCTTTGCAATCTTTACCTTCGCCGCCATCCTCATCCTTGCTTGGGAAAACCTGGCGAACGATGTGTTTGACTCGGAGACAGGCGTTGATGTCCATAAAGCACATTCTCTGGTGAACCTGACCAAGAATAAACCATTGATTTTCTGGCTGGGAAATTTGTGCCTTGCCACTGGTCTGTTTGGCATTGGGGCGATCGCAGCCATCCAACAAGATTTGACAGTGGTTGGCATGATCCTGATCTGCTGCGTGCTGGGCTATATCTACCAGGGACCGCCGTTTCGTCTCAGCTATCAGGGTTGGGGCGAGATTCTTTGCTTCTTTGCGTTTGGTCCCCTTGCGTTTGCGGCAGCCTACTACAGTCAAACCAAAGCCGTTTCAAGTGCAAACTTTGCGGCTTCCGCGATCGTGGGCGTTTCCACCAGCCTGATTTTGTTTTGCTCACATTTTCACCAGGAGGACGATGATGCTGCTGTGGGCAAGCGATCGCCGATCGTCCGTTTGGGAACAAAACGAGCCGCACAATTACTACCCTGGCTCTGTGGCACCATTTTTGCGCTGACAACACTGTGCGTGTGGCTGGGCATTTTCCCCATGACGACGCTGCTGGTGTTTGCCAGTCTGCCGATCGCCATCAAACTCTGCAAGCACGTCAGCACCAACCACAACAAGCCCGAAAAGGTCAGTAACTGTAAGTTCATTGCCGTCGCGCTACACTTCTGGAGCGGCATCTTTCTGGGTCTGGGCTTCGTGCTGCCACAGCTTTTGGGACTTGGAGCAGTCTTGCCAACTTAAATGCTTTACCAATGGCAATTTTATCCCTATCAACGGCGCTTTAAACAAGCACTGCAAACCAGCCACGGTGCTTGGGTCATGCGCGATGGCATCATTTTGCGATTAGTGGATGATGCTGGTAACATCGGCTGGGGCGAAATTGCGCCTATACCCTGGTTTGGCTCCGAAACCATTGAGCAAGCGTTGGCATTTTGTCGTCAACTGCCGTCAGCGCTTTCCAGCGATCTGATTTTCTCGATCCCTGACACGCTGCCATCCTGTCAATTTGCCTTTGAATCGGCATGGGAGGGGGTGAGAGAGCAGGCGATCGACAATGCTGAACCGCAGAGACGCAGAGACGCAGAGAGACAGGTGCCGTTAGTACTTGAGAACTCGACGCTTCGACCTCAGAACTCGAACATTGCGGCTCAGAACTCGGCACTCCGACCTCAGAACTCGATCGTTGCAGTTCAGAACTCGATCGTTGCAGTTCAGAACTCGGCACTCCGACCTCAGGACTCGATCGTTGCAGCTCAGAACTCGACACTTCGACCTCAGAACTCGACACTTCGACCTCAGAACTCGAACATTGCAGCTCAGAACTCAAAACCTGACCTACTCCCTCCCCCCCCTCACTCCTCCCCCCTCACTCCTCCCCCCTCACTCCTCACTCCTCCCCCCTCACCCTCCCACAGCGCCCTCCTACCAGCGGGAGAAGCCGCCCTACACGCCTGGAAACCACTCTGGGAGCAAGGCTTCCGTACCTTTAAGTGGAAAATTGGGGTTCACGCGATCGCCATCGAACTTGAGATCCTTCACCGACTCACTCAAGAGTTGCCTGAAGCAGCAAAATTGCGCCTGGATGCAAACGGTGGTCTCCGCTTTGATGACGCAACGCAATGGCTAGAACGGTGTGACACGATCGCCGCCAAGCCAAACCTGTTAGTCACGATCGAATACGTTGAGCAACCATTACAGGCATCCCAGTTTGAAGCAATGCAAGACTTGAGCCAGCGCTATCGAACGCCGATCGCCCTGGATGAATCCGTTGCCACGCTCCAACAGCTACAAGCCTGTTATGAAAAGGGTTGGACGGGAGTGTTTGTGATTAAGCCTGCGATCATTGGTTCGCCTTCTCGCCTGCGCCAGTTTTGTCAGACCCATACAATCGATGCTGTCTTTTCATCTGCGTTTGAAACGGCGATCGGACGGCAAGCAGGGCTAAAACTGTCAGCAGAGTTAGCGAACCCCGATCGAGCAGTGGGCTATGGGACAACACACTGGTTTGATGATGCCGCAACCGACGACTTTGAGCAGCTATGGCAGACCCTTTAACCTACTTCAAGCAACGGTATGACGATGATTGGCTAGTTGGTTACGACAGCCAAGACTTTTTTGCTTTGGCGGAGCGAGTGCTGGGTGAGTTGCGATCGTGCCCTCACCGCGAGTTACCCCTCACCATCCTCCTGGCAGAACGTGATCCCCTGAAGTTTCTGGCTCATTTCATTGCTGCCTGCGCTACTAACTGCCACATTTTTCTCGCTAACCCCGACTGGGTTGATGCTGAATGGCAACAGGTGTTTGAGTTGGTTGAGCCAGATTTAGTGTGGGGCGATCGGGCAATTCACCAATGGAGAACCGCAGAGACGCGGAGACGCAGAGACGCAGCAGAAGGCAACAGCCACTCTCTACTCCCCACTCCCCACTCCCCACTCCCCACTCCCCACATCATGATCCCCACGGGTGGCACCTCCGGTAAAATTCGCTTTGCCATTCATACCTGGGAAACACTCATGGCATCCGTTCAGGGTTTTCGTGAGTACTTTGAGATTGATCAGGTCAATTCGTTCTGTGTCTTGCCGCTCTATCATGTCAGCGGTTTGATGCAGTTTCTGCGATCGTTCACCTCTGGTGGTCGGTTCGTTGTGCTGCCGTTTAAAGCGGTGGAAGCGGGCGATCGCAGTTCTGTTAACCCGGAAGAGTTTTTTCTATCTCTGGTACCAACTCAGCTTCAGCGGTTGCTTGATGGGGAAAAGGCGGAGGGGAAAACCGCAGAGACGCAGAGACGCAGAGAGGCTTTCTTCATACCAAACTCAAAACTCTTTGGCGAAGCACCACTCCCCACTCCCCACTCCCCACTCCCCACTCCCTACTCCCCACTCCCCACTCCCCACTCCTCGATCGCCTGGTTATCTCGCTTCCACACCGTTCTCCTCGGCGGCGCACCCGCCTGGTCAGGGTTGCTAGAACAGGCGAGAAGCCATCGCATCCGCCTTGCGCCCACCTACGGCATGACTGAAACTGCATCCCAGATTGCCACCCTCAAACCAGATGACTTTCTCAACGGACACACTAATGCTGGACAGGTCTTGCCCCACGCTCACATCACCATCCGCAAACCATCCGGCGCAGTTCTGAACGCTCACGAAATTGGTAACGTCACAATCCAGGCAAAATCATTAGCGATCGGCTCCTATCCCTTCACCTCCCCATCCCCCCATCTCCTCCTCCCTCCCTCCCACACCCCACACCCCACACCCCACACCCCACCCGACGACCTCGGCTACTTCGACACTGACGGCTACCTGCACATCATCGGACGGCACAGCGACAAGATCATCACGGGTGGCGAGAATGTGTTTCCGGCAGAAGTAGAAGCAGCAATTCGATCGACCGCTCTGGTACAAGATATCTGCGTGCTTGGGGTGAACGATCGCCACTGGGGACAAGCGATCGCAGCCGTCTATATTCCAATTGCTGCTGAAACTCCAGCCGTCCTGATCCAGGCTGCTTTAACCGACAAATTGAGCAAATTTAAGCGCCCCAAACACTGGATTGCGGTTGCACAGTTGCCCCGCAATGTTCAAGGTAAGGTGAATCGACTACACGTAGAGGCGATCGCTAAGGCTTGGCTGTCCACCGTAGCAACCATTGATTAACCTCTACTGGCAGCGATCGCCGCTTGCGAGTCAATGGATCGATACAAACATGGCGTGTATGTGCCTGACTCACAGATCGATCGGGCTGATGTTCCAAAAACACGTCGTAAGCGATCTCAAACTCACTGTCCTTCAATACGCTGGGGATCAAGCGAATGTTCAGGCGATCGCCGCACACCATCGGGCGAAAAAAAGCCGCACTGGCATGAGCGATCGGCAGTGCCACATCAACACCGCTAAAAAAAACCTTTAAATCAATGCCTGTTGCTGCAAGAGATGCCTCATACGCCTCATGACACATGCTCAAGACATTCGTAAAATACACCACCCCGGCTGCATCTGTATCACTAAACCGCACTGTCCGCTCATAAACAAAGGGCATAGCTCATTCCTGACATCCAGCAACCAATACCCTACACCCGATGTCCACAGTCAATTCAATTAACTCCACATAGTTACCACAACATCTTCCCCAAAACTCCTACACTAGAGAGTGGATGACGAAGTAAGGAGAATTGCATGACAGAGACACTGTCCGCTCGTGACTTATTCCGGGCTGCCTACGAAAACCGTTACACCTGGGATTCCAGCTTTCCCGGCTACAGCACCGACATTACAGTCAAGCAAGGCGATCGGCTTTACACTGGCAAAGCTCGCATCAACCACGATCTCACCTATGAGATCAGTGATGTCTCCGATGAAAAAGCCAATGAACTCATCAAGGGTCAGGTATGGGAGATCGCTGTTCACCGTGTTCGCAAGCCGTTTGAAGAAACCCACGGCAAGAATGTTTTTGAACTGGGCGAAACGGACGAAACGGGAGCCGTTGCCATCTCCGTCAGCGGTAAAGCAATGGGCGATGGCTATAAAGTTCGCAACAACGAAGTTTCCCTCGTGCATCGCCACATTCACAATGTCGTCGTCACCATTAATACCTTCAGCACGATCGATACAGGCGAAGGCTACCTCGCAGAACGCTACGATTCCGTGTATCACGACGCTACAACAAATGAACTTAAAGGCTCAAGCCAATCCGAAGATACCTATGAGAAGATTGGTAACTACTACATCCTGACTCGCCGGGTGATTACGGAAGATCAAAAAGGGGAAGCCGTTGTTACCGAGTATGGCTTCTCTCATATCAAGCTGTTAACACCCGTCGCGGTGTAATGGAGCGATAAAGGGTAGAGGAGGCAAGGGGAGCAGCGGAAGCGTCTCATGTTCTTTCTTCTAAAGTTTCGAGTTAGCCTCCATGTTCAACCCCCCTTTGCTGCCCGCTCTCCCCTTAACCTCTTTCTCCGCTACGATCGAGATGCAAGATGCAGTTAACACGTTATAGGTGAATCATGTCTGAAACTCTAGAACTGACTACAGTAAATGTCGAAACAGTCTTGGATGAAATGCGCCCCTACTTGATGGCAGATGGTGGCAACGTAGAGCTAGTCGAAATTGATGGTCCGATCGTCAAGCTGCGTCTGCAAGGTGCTTGTGGCTCCTGCCCTAGTTCTGCTATGACCCTAAGAATGGGTATTGAACGTCGCCTGCGTGAATTCATTCCTGAAATTGCTGAAATTGAGCAAGTTTTTTAGAAAGGCTAAGGGCTAAGGGCTGAAGGCTGCATCAATACTGCACACACCTCAGCCCTTATCTTTAATTTCTCATCTGTCCTCATTTATGCCTCATCCCCTTTACGTTGCATTTATCTGGCATCAGCACCAGCCTCTTTACAAAAGTCGGGTCGAGCGCGAGACCTTACTGGCTGGGCAATACCGCTTACCCTGGGTAAGACTGCACGGTACGAAGGACTATCTTGATCTGGTGCTACTGCTGGAACAGTATCCCAAACTGCATCAGACGGTAAATTTGGTGCCGTCACTCATACTACAAATTGAGGACTATGTTGCTGGCACTGCATTCGACCCGTATTTGACAGCAGCACTCTTGCCAACAGAGCAACTAAAGCCAGAGCAGAAAGCGTTTGTGGTGGATCATTTCTTTGACGGCAACCACCACACGCTCATTGATCCGCATCCTCGCTATGCCGAGCTTTACTACCAGCAACAGAATAAGGGGCGCGATTGGTGTCTAGAGCACTGGGATTTACAAGACTTCAGCGATCTGTTGGCGTGGCACAATCTTGCATGGATCGATCCGCTATTTTGGGATGATCCAGAAATCGCTCGTTTGCTAGAGCAAGGTAGAGGTTTTACGCTGGGCGATCGCCAGCGCATCTATTCCAAGCAGCGCGAGATCCTCAGCCGCATCATCCCACAGCACCGTGGAATGCAGGATGCAGGGCAGCTTGAGGTCATTACATCGCCCTATACCCATCCGATTCTACCGCTGTTAGCCGATACTGACGCTGGACGCGTAGCAGTGCCCAACATGACGCTGCCACACCAGCGTTTTCAGTGGACAAACGACATTCCACGCCATTTGCAAAAAGCCCGGACAATGTATGAGGAGCGGTTTGATCGATCGCCTCGTGGTTTGTGGCCCTCAGAACAGTCAGTGAGTCCAGCGGTTCTAAACCCAATCGCCAAAGAAGGCTTCCAGTGGATTTGTTCCGATGAAGCAGTCTTGGGCTGGAGTATCCAGCACTTCTTCCATCGGGATGGGTCGGGCAATGTGTCTGAACCCAATTTGCTGTATCGCCCCTATCGGTTAGAGACTGAGTTTGGCGACCTTGCGATCGTCTTCCGCGACCATCGCCTTTCTGATCTCATTGGCTTCACCTACAGCACTATGGAGCCAAAGCAGGCTGCCAGTGACTTAGTGGGGCACTTAGAAGCGATCGCGCGTTCCCTAAAAACCCAACAAGCAAGCGGCAGTACAGCTCTGGAAGCGCCCTGGCTCGTGACGATCGCGCTTGATGGCGAAAACTGCTGGGAATATTATCCGCAAGATGGCATACCGTTTTTGCGATCGCTCTACGAAACCTTCAGCAACACATCAGACATCAAGCTTGTGACGGTCTCCGAATTTCTAGATGAGTTCCCGCCCACAGAAACCATTTCCGCAACCCAGCTACACAGCGGCTCATGGGTTGATGGCAACTTCACAACATGGATCGGTGATCCGGCTAAAAATCGTGCCTGGGATTTGCTCACCGAAGCACGACAGGTACTGGCAAACCACCCTGAAGCGACGGAGGAAGCTAATCCAGCGGTCTGGGAAGCACTCTACGCGGCTGAAGGCTCAGACTGGTTCTGGTGGTTTGGTGAAGGGCATTCGTCTAACCAGGACGCAATTTTTGACCAACTTTTTCGAGAACATCTTGCTGCCATCTATCAAGCATTAAATGAACCGATTCCTGCGAATGTGCGCCGTCCTATAGAAGCGCACACGGGCGGCGGCGACCATGCTCCCCACAGCTTTATCCACCCGTTAATTGACGGACGTGGCGATGAACAGGATTGGGACAAGGCAGGTCGCATTGAGATTGGTGGTGCACGGGGTACCATGCATCGTAGTAGTGCGATCCAACGCCTTTGGTATGGCGTAGACCATCTGAATTTTTATTTGCGGCTGGACTTTAAAGCAGGAGCCAAACCGGGAAGCGACTTTCCACCAGAGCTAAACCTGCTTTGGTTTTATCCAAACCAAACAATGCACAACAGCCCAGCGCCGCTAGTGGGACTGCCTGACGAAGCACCGCTTAACTACCTGTTTCACCACCATTTGGGCATTAATTTACTGACCCAAACGCTCTGGTTGCAAGAAGCGGAGGCAGGCTATCGCTGGCAGTCACGCAGAACCCGTGCTCAGATTGGCTTGGATACTTGTGTAGAATTAGCCGTTCCCTGGGCAGACTTGCAAATCCAGCCAGATTGGTCGCTGCAATTGGCTCTGATATTGTCTGACGGTGGACATTATCGCAGCTACCTACCGGAGAATGCCTTGGTGCCGATCGGGGTTCCGTAAATCCAAACGGTTCAAAGGACGTTTTTCGTGGAGGGTGGAGCCTTTAAACACCGCTATGTACGCTATACACCAACTTTTCTTTAGGCGGTTCCACTACGTCAACTTCTAGATAATCAAGCGCCATCTGCAAGGTTGACAGGTCAACTTTGAAGGGATCTCGAATCGGTGATTTGAGTGTGTCGCGAGGCGTAGAGTCAAAGTCTAGATAACGCAGCACTTCAGGAGTGATTTGACCACGCACACCGCACCATCGTCCGTTTAAGATAGCGCTAAATTGTCGATAGGTATGAATGGTGAAACTCGGAGAAAATAGTTCAATGATGCGTAAGCCACTTTCTTTTTCCGCTTGAGGTGCCAACCCTGAACGATTAAAGATGAAGTTACCTGTTCCAGCACCATGCACGGCAACAGCTACTTTCGCATTACGCGCAATTGACCACTTCTCACTTGCAGTAAGATCTTCAAAATAATAGGTTGTAAAACCCTTTTGCGCTAGAAATTTAATCACTTCGTCATTGTTAATCAACTGACGACTGCCTCGCCGAGCAATAAAAACGCGATCGGGAGTGTCTCGCTCGTAGTTCTTGAACTCTAAATTGAATAGTTCTGCCTCTACCCCATAAAGTCGATAGTGCGGGTTATGAATGACATCAACTATGTCCCCATAGACTTCAAAGTTGGTGCAGAGAGTTGGAATACCTAACGTATCAAAAAGATCTCGTGCCAGCTCAGAAACATTTTCTTTCAGGACAACGTTAATTTCAACAGGTCGATTCAAATACTCAGAAAGATGTTGCTTTGCTAATAAAACATTAGTACAAACATTTTCAAGAATATGAGCAATATTCTTATCAGTTTCGTAGCGAGCATCAAAGATAAAGTGCCCTTCATAATCAAGAGCCTGATTGTGCTGTCTAACCCGCATGACACGTTCAAACAGTTTCCACTTCCAGCTTTTCGTTCCTATGTTCCAGGTATATTTTGTCTTAACTTCAATCTCAACTGGAACGGCTGGAACCACCTCTTCTGCTGGCAAATAGAGCCGCTCCACTTTCGGTGTAAAAACATCAGAGGCACAGGTAGGATGAGCAAAGATCATAGTAGGCTCTACAACAATTGCTGGAACCATCGTTCGCAAAGAGATTTGCACCTTTATACCTCCAGTTAAAATAAAAAATCCGGTTGCCTGCTCCAATGACCCTTGCTAAATTCTGGAAGGCCGGACAACATGCTGACATTCTGCTTGAGAACTTAAATCGCTGCTACTGTATTCACTGAAGATTTACTGCAATTAAAATTTTGTAAAAGTTTAGTGAACCTTAACAACCTTTCCGTAATTACCGAGGGAACAGTAGTGAGCGAAGTAATTCATAATAGTTACGCGTAAGTGACTGCTCTACTCAAGGCTATTGTCTGGCTTTGCCTCAAGCACTACTGCATGTGCTCCCACAAATAGCTTTAGCAAAATTCATCTAATCTTCACTCCTCTCCAGATAATCAGGATCAACAAATAAGAATCAGTAAAGGCACTGCTGGCTTTACCCAACTGGCTAGACTCTTCATTCATATTAGATTTACCCTATTGCCTTGAATGGTGCTCTAGTACTAAATGTCGCCAACGATCGCCTACTTAATTAATCAATATCCCAAAGTCAGCCATAGCTTCATTCGGCGAGAGATTGCTGCTGTCGAAGCGCACGGTCTGCACATTGAGCGGTTTGCCATGCGAGCCTGTAGCGCTGAATTAGTTGATCCAGCCGATCAGCAAGAACTGAGCCGGACTCGACTGGTACTTAGTGTGGGGGCGATCGGCTTACTGCTCAGCCTGCTCCGCGTTGCCAGTAACCGTCCTGTTCGCTTTTTACAAGCGTTAGGAGTGTCTCTCTCACTCAGCCGGGGGGCAGAACAGGGGCTTTTACATCACCTGGCTTATTTGGCTGAAGCCTGTGTGCTGCTAGGCTGGTTTTCACAGGCTAAAATTGAGCACGTTCATGCTCATTTTGGTACCAATTCAACGACTGTAGCGTTGCTCTGCAATGCTTTGGGCGGACCGCCTTACAGCTTTACCGTACACGGACCAGAAGAGTTTGATAAAGTCAAAGCAATTTCGTTAGCACGAAAAGTGGCACGAGCCGCCTTTGTCGTCGCAGTCAGCAACTTTGGCAGAAGCCAGCTCTATCGCTGGTGCCCATTGTCAGATTGGTCAAAAATTCATGTCGTTCACTGTGGTGTCGATGCAGATTTTCTTGTGTCTGCACCGACTCCCATACCATTTTCCTCAGAGCCATCTTTAGTTTGCGTCGGTCGTCTTTGCGCCGAGAAAGGGCAACTACTGTTGCTTAAAGCTGCCAGTCAGCTTATGCAACAGGGAGAGTCATTCAAGCTTATTTTTGTAGGGGACGGTCCTTTACGGAGCGAACTTGAAGCCCTGATCAGGCAACTGGGTTTGCACGATCGCGTCAAAATTACGGGTTGGGCTGATAGCCATCAAGTGCGCCAGACGATCTTATCGGCTCAAGCGTTAGTGCTTCCTAGCTTTGCAGAAGGCTTGCCAGTCGTAATCATGGAAGCGCTCGCACTGGGTCGCCCTGTCATTAGCACTTATGTAGCGGGCATTCCAGAATTAGTCGAGTCTGAAGTTTGTGGCTGGCTAGTGCCTCCTGGTTCTGTTGAGGAACTGATAATCGCCATGAGAAAAGCGCTTCAAGCACCTGTTGAGAAACTAGAACAAATGGGGAATATTGGTGCTAAACGGGTTGCAAGCCGTCATAGTGTGGCGATCGAATCGAGCAAGCTAGTCACTCTGTTTCAGTCCAGTATTGAACGATCATCGCCAAACCGGACGGCTGATCGCTCTGCCAGACCTGTCAACCTTGAGCAAGCGACTCCAGTAAGCAATCCATAATCTGATGTCCGTTGAACCAGAACTATAGGTATTCATGTCATCCACCAGTACACCATCTGTTAAGAAGCTAGCGATTCGCGGTGCCGTTTGGACGATCGCTGGCTACGGTAGCAGTCAAATTCTGCGTTTCGGTAGCAATCTTGTACTAACACATCTGCTCTTTCCCGAACTGTTTGGCTTGATGGCGCTCGTCGGTATCTTTATTACTGGTTTACACCTATTTTCTGATTTAGGTCTAAACGCCAGCATTATTCAGAGTAAGCGTGGGGACGAGCCAGTTTTTCTCAACACAGCCTGGACTTTGTCAATCTTGCGAGGCGTAGTCCTATGGGTGTGTTGTCTTGGCATCGCTTATCCGGCTGCCCAGTTCTACCGTGAGCCAAGGCTGTTGTGGCTGATTCCCTTAGTCGGTCTCAGCACCTTAATTGGAGGGTTTAGTTCAACGTCTCTATCCACGCTCAATCGACATTTAGCGCTGAAACATATCGCTTTATTTGAGTTGAGTGGGCAGCTTGTAGCACTGGTGGTCACACTTGTTTGGGCATGGCTAAACCCGTCTGTTCTAGCGCTCGTTATGGGCGGCTTGGTTTCATCCGTTTTTCAACTGATTCTGAGCCATCGACTAAACGAGAAAGCACGCAATCGGTTCGCCTGGGATCCCAGCGCGGTCAAGGAACTTCTTTCCTTTGGTAAGTGGATTTTTCTCTCCACTGCCATTTATTTTCTTTCTTCCTCAACCGATCGCTTGATTCTCGGTAAGCTATTTACGCTTCAGTTATTGGGCGTGTATGGTATCGCGCTTACACTATCCGATGTTCCTCGCTCGATCGTCTTTGCTGTTGCGACTAAGGTAATCTACCCCGCGTACTCAAAATTTGTCGATCTCCCCCGATCAGAATTTCGAGCCAAGATTGTTCACCACCGTCGACCGATGCTGATAGTGTCAGCTATCGCTAACGCTCTAATTGTGGGATTAGGAGACTTGATCATCAGTTTTTTGTATGATGATCGCTATATAGCAGCGTCCTGGATGTTCCCGATGTTAGCTCTAGGTATGTGGCCTCTAGTGCTGATTCAAACAATCGATCAAGGCTTATGGGCACTGGGCAAGCCAAATTATTGGACGGTTGGTTGCTTCCTGAGCTTTCTCTGCTATGCCATCGGTATTCCGCTCGGTTTCTATTCTCCCCTGCATGAAGTGGGTGCAGTGTTAGCAGTCGCTGTTAGCAACATTCCCATCTGGTGCGTAGTGATGTACGGGCTTTGGCGCGAGAAACTCCTGGCAATGCGGCAAGACCTCCTGATGACGGCGTTGTTTTTAGCTCTCTTAGGTTTAGTGATTGCGGTTCGCATGGCTCTGGGTTCTGGCTCACCGTTTGACGGTCTTGCTGTCGCTCACTAAACAGATGGTTAAGCCACACCGTTTCAAAAAGTTTCGCATCGAACCTTTAAGCAATTCATGCAAAAGCACACACTGGACGACAAACTAGACACTCTCCCAATTTCAGGCACATCTAGCAGAGACAAACTATCAGTCGCTTACTTTACACCGGGCTGGCCACCTGCAACGTTCCCGAATGGAATTGTTACTTACGTTGCGGCAATGCTACAAGGAATGGGTGATCTCGGTCATCAAGCTCATGTTCTAACTCACTATTTGGAGCGCTCGAACGATTTAGACCTTAGCAGCCAGAGTGTTTTTCAACTACTCTCTCGTCGCTCAGGCGAAATCGTTGGTCGTTTGAGCGATGCCATTCTGGCACGAATGCGCCCAGAATTAGCGTTTAGAGATAGTTTTGCCCGTGGGCTATGTAGAGGTATTGATCGCTTAACCGCTGGTAGTCGCCTGGATTTGCTCGAAATGGAAGAGAGCTTCGGGATGGCAGGTTTCTTGCGCGATCGCGTTGCTGTGCCGATCGTGGTGCGCCTTCATGGTCCCTGGTTTCTAAATGGAACCGTTATGGGAGCTTCGCAAGATGAAAATTTTTTGCGTCGCGTTCAAGTCGAGGGGGAGACCATTGCTAACGCGTTTGCCATTACGGCACCTTCAAAAGACGTTCTAGAGCAGACCCGTCATTACTACAGCTTGCCTTTGGAGAGGGCGGTAGTCATCCCATGCCCCATTGCTTGTACACCTAAAGAGCAGCGCTGGCAGGCGCAACGTTGTGAACCGAACGTTATCGCCTTCATCGGTCGCTTCGATCGTCATAAAGGTGGCGATCTCATTATTGATGCTTTCGCACAGGTCTTACAAAACTTTCCTGAAACCCGGCTTATCTTTGCCGGACCGGATAGAGGTTACGTGGATGATGCCAATCGCACCTGGCATTTGGAAGAATATGTGCGCGATCGCCTGCCTGGAGCACGAGAAGGACAGCTTCAGTGGTTGGGGCAGCAACCGCCTCCAGCGTTAACTGACTTGCGTCGGCGCGCTCAAATGACTGTTGTGGCATCACGTTACGATAATTTCCCCTACACGGCACTGGAAGCTTTAAGTCTGGGGTGCCCGATCGTGGCAGCGCGGGCTGGAGGAATTCCCGAAATCATCACTGATGGCGAATCGGGACTGCTGTTCCAACCTGGTGATGCAGCCGATCTTGCTGTTCAGATTAGTCGCCTCCTGAAAAATCCACATTTGGCAGCTCAACTTGGTCATCAGGCTGGCGAAACATGCGCTGAGCGATTTACGCCAGCAGTAGTTGCCCAACAATCAATTGACTTCTACCGGGAGACCTTAGCACGGTGGTCTTTAAGTAAAGCTGGGTGGCAGAAGCGTTAAGACGTACCTAGTAGCGTGGGCACACAGGTTGCAGTTTGCCTGGACGCTCCCCGCTTAACGCTGCCGCTATCGTGCTGCTGTTGGCATTCCTAGAATGTCTTCAATCCGAGGCATCTCATCGAGCGGGATGACGCGCCCTTCGTCTGCAAAGTCGGCGATCTGGTCGAAGTTGAGGTAGCGGTAGAGGTCAGCAGCAAAGGGATCGATTTTTTTGGTGACGATCGCCATGTACTCCTCAACCGTAGGAATCTTGCCCAACAGCGCACACACTGCCGCCAGTTCTGCTGAGCCGAGGTAGACCTGAGCGCCTTTGCCCATGCGGTTGTTAAAGTTGCGCGTGGAGGTAGAGAAGACTGTGGTGCCATCTGCTACTCGTGCCTGATTGCCCATGCAGAGCGAGCATCCTGGCATTTCGGTTCTGGCTCCAGCCGCAGCAAAGATGCCGTACATTCCCTCTTCGCGCAGTTGCTTTTCGTCCATGCGGGTTGGGGGACAGATCCAGAGGCGCACTTTGACGGGACCCGCGCCTTCGAGAATTTTGGCAGCGGCGCGGTAGTGCCCGATGTTGGTCATACAGGAGCCGATGAAGACTTCGTGCACGGGATCGCCTGCACAGTCAGACATCAGCTTCACGTTATCGGGATCGTTCGGTGCCGCCACGATCGGCTCCGTCACTTGATTTAGATCCACCTCAATGATTTCGGCATACTCTGCATCGGCATCGGCAGCCATCAGGCTTGGGGTTGCTAACCACTGTTCCATCTTGGCAACGCGACGCAGAATAGTACGCGCATCGCCGTAACCGCGTGCTGCCATGTTTTTCAGGAGAGCGACGTTCGATCGCAAATATTCTGCGACAGTATCCGTACTCAGTTTGATGGTTGAGCCAGCGCACGATCGTTCTGCGGTTGCATCCGTCAGTTCAAACGCTTGCTCCAGTTTCAGATCGGGCAATCCTTCCATCTCCATAATGCGACCAGAGAAAACATTCTGCTTGTTCTCTTTGGAGACGTTCAGCAGTCCTCGTTGCATCGCAGCGTAAGGAATGGCGTTGACAATATCCCGCAGAGTTACACCCAGTTGCAGCGTCCCTTTAAAGCGCACCAGCACCGATTCGGGCATATCTAGCGGCATGGCACCGAGGGCAGCGGCAAAGGCAACCAGACCAGAGCCTGCTGGGAACGAAATGCCCAACGGAAAACGGGTATGAGAATCGCCACCTGTCCCCACAGTGTCAGGCAGCAGCATCCGGTTGAGCCAGGAATGAATAATGCCGTCACCGGGACGCAGTGCCACCCCCCCACGTTCATGCATAAAGTCGGGCAGCTCTTTGTGGGTCTTAATATCCACAGGTTTGGGATAGGCGGCTGTGTGGCAAAAGCTTTGCATGACCAGATCGGCGCTGAAGCCCAGGCAGGCAAGTTCTTTGAGTTCATCACGGGTCATCGGTCCGGTCGTATCTTGCGATCCAACCGTGGTCATGAGAGGTTCACAAGACGTACCGGGACGTACACCAGGAAGTCCGCAAGCCTTCCCAACCATTTTCTGTGCCAGCGTGAAGCCTTTACCCGTGTCTGCTGGCAGAGTGGGACGGCGGAAGAGGGGGCTGTGTTCTAAACCCATGTCGGCGCGAATTTTATCGGTTAGGGTACGACCAATGAGCAGGGGAATGCGACCGCCTGCCTGAACTTCATCCAGGATGGTGTCGGGCTTGAGGGTGAATGTGGAAACAACAGTCCCTGCTTCATTGGTGATTTCGCCTTTGTAGGGGTAGATCGTGATGACATCGCCCGTTTCCAGTTGGGTGACATCGCACTCGATCGGCAGCGCTCCCGAATCTTCAGCCGTATTGAAGAAGATCGGCGCGATCTTGCCACCCAGAATGTAACCACCTGTGCGTTTGTTGGGTACGAAGGGGATATCATCACCAATGTGCCACAGCACCGAGTTGATGGCAGATTTGCGGGACGAACCTGTACCCACCACATCGCCGACGTAGGCAACCGGATGACCCTTCTGTTTGAGGGCGGCGATCGTCTCCAGACTTCCTGGTTGCCGTGTTTCTAGCATCACCTGAGCGTGAAGGGGAATATCGGGACGGGTGGTGGCGTGGGGTGCAGGCGAGAGATCATCGGTGTTGGTTTCTCCCGGCACTTTAAACACTGTGACGGTGATCGCGGCGGCTAGCTCCAGGCGACTCGTGAACCAATCGGCATTTGCCCAGGAGTCTAAAACTTGCTTGGCGTAAGTGTTGCCATTTGCCGCTAGTTCTTGCACATCATGGAAGGCATCGTAGACCAGCAAAATTTTGCTCAATGCTTTGGTGGCAGTTGCGGCAATCTCGGCATCGGGGACTTGCAGCAGATCGATCAACGAATGAACGTTGTAGCCGCCCATCATTGTACCCAGAAGTTCAACCGCTTCTTTAGGCGATACAAGAGGGCTGGTCGTTTCACCTTTCGCGATCGCCGTCAAAAAGCCTGCCTTCACATACGCTGCTTGATCCACACCGGGCGGGACGCGATCGCGCAACAGCGTCAGCAAAAATTCTGCTTCTCCGACAGGTGGCTGCTTCAGTAATTCGCCCAATTCAGACATTTGGGTTGCGCTCAAGGGCAGGGGAGGCACCCCTTGAGCCGCGCGATCGGCAATGTGTTGGCGGTAGGATTCAAGCATAGTTTTAGAGTCTCTATAAGGCGATAAGGATGATATTTAAAGGCGTGAGCCAGCGTCGATCGCCAAGACTACTCTCGTCATGCCACTTTTGCAGTTGGGATTGATACGGACTGCATCAAAAAGTTTACAGGACAGCCATCTCTAGTCTATCGTTTGCCCTTAACGTTCATCGTTTAACCGCCGACGGTGCCAAAGCGCAAGCCCATCTCCTGTAGCCATTTGCGGTAGACGATTAGAGTGCGATCGCTATTCAAAAGCAAATCCGTTTGCGTATAGAGCGGCAGCAGCGCGGGTCGTTGCGCCTGAATGATGGGAATGTCCTGGTTCAGGATTTTTTCTTGCCACGCAATCAACTCAGCCGCAGGCGTTTTGTGATCATAGTTCAACGCGACCCACATCCAGAGTGTGCTTTTGAGCGCCGTGTGGGGCGTGACGCAGAAAAGAATTGAAAAGCGGGCACCCTCTGATTCTTTCGCCAGATAGGCTGTGAAGGGTCGGAGGGCGCGGTAGGTGTACGCAACGACATCACCGTGCCCCGTGCCGTAGGGATCGGGTTGGTAGACGCTTACACCTTTAGACAGTACGCCATCTGACTCGATCGTCGTGCCGTAGTCTTCAATGGTTGGGTAGGCAATGTCGCCCAAAATGCCTTCGTGGACGAAGGGGAAGTGAGCGACATCGAGAAAGTTTTCGATCGCCCGCAGCCCACAGAGATCAAACGCGCCATAGGGTCCACACAGCAGTTTGCGATAGGTGGGATCATCCCATTCTGGGAAGACGGGTATGTCTTGGGCTGGTTCACCGATCGCCACCCAAATCAGGTTGTAGCGCTCTTGAACATGGTAAGTCTTCACCTGAGCGCGTTTAGGGATGGTTTGCTCAGGATGCGCTGGAACGTGTACGCATTGACCGTCGCTGTTGTATGCCCAGCCATGATACGGGCAAACCAACGTATCGTCATGCACCTGCCCGCCAGAGAGCTTCGTTCCTCGGTGAGCGCACAAATCGCGGCAGGCATGAAGTTCATCGCTCGATCGCCATAACACGATGTCTTCTTCTAGCAAATGAACGGGCAACAGTGCGCCTTCTTGTACATCCTCCGATCGTGCCACTGGATGCCAATCGTTGAGCACAACTGGATCATCAACCATTTTGTCTTCCTCTGCTAAACGGCACCTACTTACTTGTACGCCGCATTTTCTTTGTATGCCTCATTCTCATAGGCTAATTCGCCCATGATGTAAGTCGCATGGATGACGCGATCGTCTCCCAGGATCATGGTGGCAAAGGTTTGATCAGCCAGTTCAGGTAAAGAGGGTGCGATCGCCGTTGGATTGCGCCGTGCCATCAATGGAGTGGCTCTAGGGTTGAGCACAATGAAATCAGCTTCTTTACCTGGCTCAAAGTTGCCCAATGTGTCTTCTAGAGACAGTGCCCTCGCACCCCCTAATGTTGCTAGAAAAAGCGCCTGAAACGATGAGAGCGTTTCACCTCGCAGTTGAGTGACTTTGTAAGCCTCGCTGGTTGTCTGAAGCATCGAAAAGCTTGTGCCACCGCCAACGTCAGTACCCAAGCCCACTTTCACAGGACAGTCCACCGACTTCGCTTTTTTCAGGTTGAACAAGCCGCTGCCCAGAAACAGGTTCGATGTGGGGCAAAAGGCGATCGCCGATCGTGCCTCCGACAACCGTTGAAACTCCGCATTGGTAAGCTGTACGCCGTGAGCGAAGACGGATTTGGTGCCGACTAAACCAGCGCGATCGTACACATCTAAATAGCCATCGCTGTCAGGAAAAAGCTCTGCTACCAGCGCCACTTCATTCACATTCTCTGAGATGTGAGTGTGCATATAGACATCGGGGAACTCAGCTAGCAGCTTACCCGCTAGCCGCAGTTGCTCATCGCTGGATGTCACCGCAAAGCGGGGTGTGATGGCATAGAGAAGGCGATCGTGCTTATGCCATTTCTCAATTAGTCGCTTGCTGTCTGCATAGGCACTTTCGGGCGTATCCGTCAAAAAGGCAGGCGCATTTCGATCCATCAACACCTTGCCTGCAATCATGCGAAGGTGCCGACGACTCGCTTCCTCAAAAAACGCATCCACTGACTGGGGATAAACCGCTGCAAACACCAACGCTGTCGTTGTGCCATGCTTCAGCAATTCATCCAAGAAAAAAGAGGCAATCTCTTGAGCATAGGCTTTGTCTTCAAATTTACCTTCGATGGGAAAGGTGTACTTACTCAACCACTCCAGCAGTTGCTCGCCATACGCTGCAATCATCTCCGTTTGTGGAAAGTGAATGTGCGTATCAATAAACCCTGGCAGAATGAGCCGATCGGGATACGTCATGACAGGAACATCTGCATAGGTTTGGTGCAGACTGTCATAAGTCCCCAATGCCTTGACTTTGCCATTCTCTAGAATCAGCAGTCCATCCGAAAAGTACCGAACACTGTCCGCTTCTGAGACATAAAATGGATCATCAATAAAATCGAGAAAAGCACCACGAAACGCTTTAAGAGACACGCTGATAACCTGGGAGAATGAATAGATTACGGTGAATTCACGATTTACTCATAGAATCACACCGTTTCAGTCGCTGCGTATCGAAAGCAACAAAAACAGTCAAATAGCAAGAAAAGCCATAGCGTTGGCGCAGCCGTCAGCCGTCAGCCGTCACTTTTTAGCCTTTAGCTTTTAGCTTTTATTCTTTAGCCTTCACCCCTCACCTCCCATGTCTGGCAAACTTACAACTCATGTTCTCGATACGGCTCGTGGCTGTCCGGCGGTTGGTGTAGCGATCGCCCTGTGGTCGATCGCGCCATCCGGTGAGAAAACCCTGCTAAAAACCGTATATACCAACGCAGATGGGCGCACAGACAGCCCCCTGTTGGCTAATGGCGCACTACAAGTGGGTGTCTATGAGCTGGCTTTTAGCGTGGGAGAGTACTTTGCTCAACACCTTCAAGACTTGCCTACACCACCGTTCTTAAACGAGATTCCCATCCAATTTGGCATTGCTGATCCGACCGTTCATTATCATGTGCCGCTCTTAGCTTCGCCCTGGTCATATAGCACATATCGAGGGAGTTAACGGTCAAGCGGTCAGCGGATTCATTCAGAGAAGCAAGCTGTAGCAGTCAACGGATGCTCACTTCCCAAAAGCAGCTCTCTATCTTTCGATTGACAATTAACCACCACGAGTAAGCGGCTTCCTGTTCATTAAGCTTGCACGAAGAATACGCTTCTGAAGTCGCTCACTAGTTCTACCGTTTCTACGCTAGACTACAAAGGCTGCCGCCACAGCACTCAAATCACTGTGCTATAGTTTGCCTACAGGATTATCTTCGGTCGTGTAATTCGTTTTTGTTCATTGACAAGCGTTTCTCCGGATGTAACTCTCACACACTCTGAAATTTGGAGACAATTCATGTCAATTTATGTTGGTAACCTTTCGTACCAGGTTACTCAGGACGACCTTAAGCAAGCTTTTGAAGAGTACGGTACCGTTAATCGAGTTCAGCTTCCCACCGATCGCGAAACAGGTCGTCTGCGTGGATTTGCCTTCGTAGAAATGGGCACCGAAGAAGAAGAAGCGGCTGCTATCGAAGCACTGGATGGTGCTGAGTGGATGGGACGCGATTTGAAAGTCAACAAAGCAAAACCCCGTGAAGAGCGTGGTTCCTCTGGTGGCTGGGGTGGTAACAATCGTGGCGGTGGCGGTGGTGGCGGTGGTGGTGGTCGCCGCTATTAAGGTACGCGTTGCCTTAACCTTAACTTTCTAGAGTCTCTGGCAGATGAAAGCGACTGTTCTACTCTGTCAGAGACTTCTCACATTGCATCTGTTTTTAGCTTTTACACGCATCACTAAGCTGTGAACTGAACGATACTACTGCTACAGGTCGAAAGCTGCCAGCCTGTGAAACCTTGTACCTTCAGTCCTTATCTAAGTTCCAGTAGGTTGCAACAACCTGTTCAATTGGAGGACAAGCATGACCCAAATAGTCGTTGGTGAGAACGAAGGCATTGAATCCGCTTTGCGCCGCTTCAAGCGCCAGGTTTCAAAGGCAGGCATTTTTCAAGACATGCGGAAAAAGCGCCACTTTGAAACTCCTTTAGAGAAAGAGAAGCGGAAGGCGATCGCCAAGCACAAGCAACGTAGACAGCGCTCTCGTTACTGATGAAGCTTGCAGAACCGCAGTCTATTGAAGTAACCATGAGCGTATGCGCTTTGCTTAGTTAAAAACCATACATTGCCAAGCTTAAGTGTTTCTGGGCTAGCGGCAGCAAGAAAAGGGCAACGATTTAGCAAAAATGCCTTTAACGGTTTTGGTTAGAGGGGATAGGAAAGGGGCTGCAACTGCTACAATCAATTCCCTTCTACCAGCGCTTAAGTTGCTGTTCATTTTGAAGAGTGTGCGATCATTACTGGTCAAAGTTATACGTCTTAGCTACAGGTATGCTTGAAGTCTGAGCAATGTGGAGAGCAAAGCTTCAAGCATCAACCTCTACACAGTGTAACGACTTGAATTTTAGTAAGCAAAGTAGTTAAGCAACTGGGTTGCGTTGCACAGCTATCGTCGATTTCTTCGTTCTGCATAGTATTAAATATCCTTGCAATTCATTTCAGCCCATTTAAACTCATAGTTTTCGCTTTGAAGCCAGGTATGAAATAACCAGCCAACGCTTTAAGAACGATGACTGATGCAGAGACAAGCAAGCTTGCACAGCTTTATCTACTTTTTATTGCTAACTGTCATTGATCACCTACCAGTATCCGCTTGCCGTCCAGCAGTATATCAAGTTAATAGTCTACAACCAATTTTATAGAGGCATAGGTAACGTGTGACTCCTGAAGCAGTACAAATGGTTTCAAATTTGAGGCGTGAGTTTTATACACTCTTTGCTGCCGCAATGAATGTACCTGTAAAAATTAGCGGTAGTTCGTACAATAGAAGCTCCTCCATTGCCTCTTGGGTTGATGAGCGGGAGCAGCTAAATTACGTCAGCATCTATGCTTATACAGCGCCAGATAATCTCTTAGTAGAACGACCGTTTATTCTCCGAGTTGCTATTAACAAAGGTGCTGGTGGCATCACGTTTTTCAAGCGCGATCAGCCTCATCAAGGCGTGAACCACGGTTGGCACTTTGAGCTGACAGTTTTGCCGGAGGAACTTTTAGCGTTTATACCGTGGGTTGTTAGCCTGGTGAAGGCAAAAACAAAAGACTCTAATTCGTCTTTGCAAGAACCACCGTATCCAGTAAACCTGAACACGACGACTGCTTTGCTGTCCACCGAGGCATGGTCTAAAGAGGCTGAACGTATGTCTGAATTGCCATGTCAGGCGATACCGCAGCTTTAAACCTTGTCGAGAATTTGCGCGATCGTGCGGTTAGCTTGTGCTTCATAGCTGCCGCCAAATAGGTTGAAATGATTAAGCACGTGGTAAAGGTTATAAAGCGGTTTTCGCTGCTGATAGCCTGCATCAAGTGGAAAGGTTTGGCTATAGCCATGATAAAACTCTGTAGGAAAACCGCCAAAGAGTTCAGTCATTGCCAGGTCAACTTCGCGATCGCCCCAATAGGTCGCCGGATCAAAAATAACAGGTTCTCCTGAATCGGTTACGGCTGCATTGCCTGACCACAAATCGCCATGTACTAACGATGGCTGAGGTCTGTGATTTACTAACAGTTTAGGGATGGCTGTCAGCAGTTGATCGTGTTTTGGGAAATGCCCCCCACGACGCTGTGCCAGTTGAAACTGATAGCCAAGGCGATGAACTGCCCAGAACTCAGCCCAATCAGTTGTCCAGGTGTTGATTTGGGGCGTAGAGCCGATCGTGTTGTTGAGCCTCCAACCATACTGATCAACGGTTGCGACTTGATGCATGGCAGCGAGTTTGTGCCCCATGACTTCCCACGATTGACTGTTACCGCGACCGAACGGAAGCCATTCTAAAACCAGGTAAGCACTGCCCCTCTCAACACCACAGCAAAGGGGAGTCGGCACCCGAATAGTGCCTGTACTCTGCATTTGCTGTAACCCTGCCTGTTCAGCCTCAAACATGGCAAGCCCTGAGGCTTGATTCAGCTTAACAAAATAAGTGAGGTTGCCATTAGATACCGCGTAGCCTTGATTGATACAGCCACCGCTCACCGATCGCCGATCGCTGATTTCAAAGGATGCTCCAGTCACCCGGCTAATGTGTGCGGCAATTTGATTCCACATGGAGAAGTTTTTGGTTTTTGTTGTTAGTGTTTGGCGGGTAACTCCATCTAACAACTAAAAACTAACAACTAAAAACTTTCTCAAGGCTTAATCGTCACTACACCATAGGCATCAGGCGAAAGATACGTCTAAGCAGCTATTCTAACCGCTTCAGCATCCAATGCCTGAATATGAGCTGGATAATCTAGGGCAATGGAAAGATCGCCAACAAGCGATTGGTAGTAGCCGTAGAGTCCCGCGCGATCGCTGGGAGTTTCGCCGCCGAAAACGAAATGATTGGCAACGCAGGTGCGGATGCGGGCAATTTCTGCTTCGCTAATCAGTTCTGCTTGTAGGGTGCGGAGATGTTGGACGATCGCCGTCTCGACTGTGGCTAAATTCTCTGCTGGCAGTTGCGCCGAAATGTAGAAGGCACCTTGATGCCGATAGGTCATATTGCTGGCAGAAATGCTAGAAACCAATCCTCGTTGCTCTCGCAAATCTTGTACGAGCCGCGTTGTTCGCCCGTGGCTCAAGATTGATGCCAGCACATCCAGCACATAGGTTTGTTGGAGATCATTCAAGCCTGGCACTCGCCAGATCATGACCAGACGTGCCTGCTGCAAACTGTTGTCGGTAAATTCACGGCGTACAATACTCTGAAAAGGCGATTCGGGATGCAGGGATTGGGGAGTAGGGAGTAGGGAGTGGGGAGTGTTTTGAGTTAATTCTGAGTGCTGACTGCTGACCGCTTGAGCAAAACTCGTTTCAACGATCTGGATCAACTCTTCCACAGGTAGATTGCCCACTGCAACCGCAGTCATTGCCTGCGGTTGATACCAATGGTGGTGAAAGTCGCGCATTTGTTGGGCGGTGAGTTGCTCAATGACGGTGGTTGGACCCAGTACCTGACGGCGGTAGGGGAGGCGATCGAAGGTCAATTCGGTCGTGTGCTGAAAGGTACGACGACGGGGATTATCCTGCGATCGGCGAATTTCTTCTAGCACTACATGGCGTTCTCGCTCGAACCCATCAGCGGGAATCTGAGCATTCATGAGAACATCAATTTGCAATGGTGCCAGAGCTGCAAAATCTTGGGGCGCAGTGGTGATGTAGTAGTGCGTGTAGTCCTGGCTGGTTGCAGCATTGGTGACGGCTCCTCGCTGCTCAATGAGTCGTTCAAACTCACCGCTTTGAAGCTGGGCTGTGCCCTTGAAAATCATGTGCTCTAGAAAGTGAGCCATGCCATTGATCGCATCGTCTTCAACGGCTGAGCCAACGTTGAGCCAAACATCCAGATTCACGGCTTCAACGGGCATCTGTTCCGCGACGATCGTCAAACCATTAGCGAGACGATGCAGGGTCGGCGCATTGAGAGATTGTGCGGCGGCAGTTTTGATCAAAGTCGAAGTCATGCAATGCCCTTTGTTGTGGGGTCTTCACTTATCTTAATCTGAACTAGAGACTTGCCTGCGTTTGAAATGGCTAAAGAAGTGCCGCTTCTAAGCCTGCTTACGTGGAGTGTCGCCGATGCCAAGCAGAACGCTTTAAGATGGAAATGTTAAGAACCGTAAAGGTAAGTATGTCAAGCAGTCAAGTCGATCGTCACCAGATGCCTCGTGTTGTCGTGATTGGAGCGGGCATTGGCGGCTTGACAGCGGGCGCTTTGCTGGCGCATCGAGGCTACTCTGTACTGATGGTCGATCAGGCGCTTGTGCCCGGTGGCTGCGCCTCTACATTCAAACGCCAAGGCTTTACGTTTGATGTCGGAGCAACGCAAGTCGCTGGACTGGAACCTGGCGGCATTCATCACCGCATTTTTACAGAATTAGCGATCGATCTGCCAACTGCAACTTATTGTGACCCTGCTTGCGCTGTCTATTTGCCAGGAGAAACAGAGCCGATCAACGTTTGGCGTGATCCTCAACAATGGCAAGCCGAACGACAGCGACAATTTCCGGGCAGTGAACCGTTTTGGCAACTATTAGCCAGTCTTTTCCACGCTAGTTGGGCGTTTCAGTCCCGCGATCCGGTGCTTCCTCCACGCAGCGTGTGGGATGTGTGGCAGTTGACCAAGGCAGTGCGACCCGACACGCTCGTGACGTTGCCGCACACGTTCTCGACCGTCGGTGATGCCCTTCGGGTTTGTGGATTGGCAGGCGATCGACGGCTGCGAACCTTCCTCGACTTGCAGCTCAAGCTGTACTCTCAGGTGAATGCTGATGAAACGGCACTGCTCTACGCTGCGACGGCATTAAGTGTCTCTCAGGCACCGCAGGGGTTATTCCATCTTCACGGCAGTATGCAGACGCTGAGCGATCGCCTGGTTGCTGCCCTGGAACGCGATGGCGGCAAACTTCTGATGCGTCATACCGTTGAAGCGATTCACACTGAAAACGATCGGGTGACAGGTGTTGCCATTCGCAATCAGAAAACAGGCGAAAGCTGGACGGAACCAGCCGACCATGTGGTTGCTAATGTGACGGTGCAAAACCTTATGCAATTGCTGGGTGAGAATGCGCCTCAAGGCTACCAGCGACGAGTGGAGAAACTGCCGCCTAGCTCTGGCGCGTTTGTGGTGTATCTGGGTGTCGATGAAAGTGCCATTCCAAAAAATTGTCCACCGCATCTTCAGTTTTTTTACGACTATGAGGGCGCGATCGCCGAAAACAATTCTCTCTTTGTTTCAGTCAGCCGTCCTGGAGATGGTCGAGCACCAGCAGGGAAGGCGACGATCATTGCATCATCGTTTACGGATACGAGCATTTGGTGGGATGGTGGGTCGGGAGTCGGGAGTCGGGAGTCGGGAGTCGGAAGCGGGAATTCAAACGTTCCTTCGGTTCGATTGAGGGAGGACAACACTCAAGACCCCTATCACGCCCTGAAGCAGCGCTATACCGATGAGGCGATCGCTCGTCTTGCCCAATTTTTTAAGCTAACCGAGGAGACCATTCTGCATGTCGAAGCGGCGACACCTCGGACGTTTGCACAGTTTACAGGGCGCGATCGGGGTGCGGTTGGTGGCATCGGTCAACGGGTGCCAACCTTTGGTCCCTTTGGCTTTGCGAACCGTACACCTGTACGCAACCTCTGGTTAGTCGGAGACTCTACCCATCCCGGCGAAGGCACGGCAGGGGTGAGCTATTCAGCGTTGACGACAGTGAGACAAATTGAGGCAGAACAACGCTGAAGTGCGTGATGAGTCATCGAGAAACGGTACCATTTCGAGACTTGAGTCTCGCCGCTGAGAGTGTCGTGGCAATTTAAGCAAGGACTCAGCCGTTGCTCTTTGAAATGAAGCGGCAATGATTGGAGCATAAGCACATTGCTGACTAAACCAAGTTGAGCGACTGTGAGACCGATCGCCAGGGATCATTGGGAGCATGTCACTTTCGCCAGTTGCTGCCTTTGCCCTCATCCCCAGCCCTGCTTCCCAAGGAGAAGGGAGCCAGCCTCAAAGTCCCTCTCCTTGGGGAAAGGGCTTAAAGCCTTGCGGCATACAAGAAAAGGGTGAGGGCGCAAAGGTGACATGCTCCCGGGATAATTTGAGATCGATCGTGGTTATTTACAACAGCTTCACTCTAAAATGCGGAGGTGAAAAACTCCTCTAACCATCGTGCTGACTTTTGCGGGGAGAAGGCTGTAACCTGTTGTTTCTTGGCTAAAACTTAGGTAAGATCAGCCAAAATTCGCCGTCTAACCCCCACTTCTAAGGGACTTTAGTCTTTAACTCCCCAAGAAGTGGAGAATTTAAGGGGCACGTGCGTAAGCCCTATTCGTTTTCATGATTCTGGGTGTCAGTGGAAATTCCTTCAAATCGTCTTTTCAGGACGACTGGACGACATGTTAAGCCGTGCAATGGTCAAAAACTTGAGGCATTATGCAAGGACTTAATGGCAAGACAGCATTAGTTACCGGAGCTAGTTCTGGCATTGGACAGGCGATCGCCATCCGACTAGCGCAGGAAGGTTGTAACGTCGCGATCAACTACCGCAAAGATCTGGAAGGGGCGCAAAAAACTCAAGCTGCCGCGCAAACAGCAATTGGACAGGTTGAGCCTGGTGCCACACTGCTGCTGCAAGGAGATGTTGCTAAGGAAGCTGATATTTTGCGCTTGTTTGCTACAACCGTTGAACGGTTTGGTTGCATTGATATACTCATTAATAATGCTGGCATTCAGAGCGAGAAACCGTCTCACGAAATCGCTACGGACGATTTCGATCGTGTCCTTGCTGTGAACTTGCGGGGAAGCTATCTGTGCGCCAGAGAAGCGATTAAACATTGGCTAGGTCAAAATCGACCTGGTGTGATCATCAATATCTCTAGCGTTCACGAAGTCATTCCGCGCCCTCTTTATCTCAGCTACTCTATCAGCAAAGGCGGATTGGAGAATCTGACCAAAACATTGGCATTAGAGTACGCTGATCGCGGTATTCGGGTGAATGCGATCGCGCCAGGAGCCACAGCCACAGCGATCAACGCCGACTGGACAGATGATCCGCAGAAGCGGGCAGTTGTAGAAAGCCATATCCCTATGAAACGAGCAGGAACGTCTGATGAAATGGCTGCTGGTGTAGCGTTCCTGGTATCAGACGAGGCAGCTTATATTACCGGACAGACGCTCTTTATCGATGGTGGACTGACACTCTATGCCGACTTTCGCGAACCCTGGTCAGCTTAATGAATACCACTATCCCCTCACAAACTTACTGGAAGCCCGTTCTCGTCTCGGCGAGTCGCCTCTTTGGGACGCAGACCAGCGCTTACTCTATTGGGTTGATATTTTCAATCATCGCGTACATCAGTTCAACCGACTGTCTGGACACGATCGCTTTTTTGATGTCGGTGATGTTGTAGGACCGATCGCACTCGCTGGAGTTGATCGGCTCATCATCGCGCAGCGCGATCGCGTTGCCTTCTTAGACACTCAGACTGGACAACTAACGCCACTTTTAACCGTTGAGGCAGATAAACCAAACAATCGTTTTAATGACGGCAAATGCGATCCGCAGGGTCGTTTCTGGTTTGGTTCGATCTCTGAAGATCTCAATCAGGCAAATCTCTACCGCTATGATCCAAATGGATCGTTGCACTTGATGGAAACTGGATTAACCATTTCTAACGGCTTGGGATGGAGTCCTGATGGAACAACCTTCTATCTCACTGATTCTAAGGTGCAACAGATTTATGCTTATGATTTCAACGCTGAGACAGGTTCCATTCAGAATCGTCGTGTCCTGATTGATGTCAGTCATGAGCATCCTGAGCCAGATGGCATGGCGATCGACACAGATGGCTACATCTGGTCAGCAATGTGGAATGGCTGGTGCGTTATCCGTTTTGATCCAGACGGCAAGGAAGTCATGCGCGTGGTATTGCCCGTACAGCGTCCAACTAGTTGTACCTTCGGTGGCGATCAGCTGACCGATCTCTACATCACTACTGCGTCTGTGGGCTTGAGCCAACAAGAGATTCGGAAAGGCTTTTGTGCTGGCGATCTTTTTTGTGTGCAAACTGACAGTGTTGGTTTGCCCAGCTATCAATTTGGTCGGTCAGTCTAGGCTCAAAAGAAATCGGCTTAACAGATGTCTTCTAAAGGCTCTACAGCACTTTTTCGTAAAGAAACCCGATTTCTGCTCTACACACATTTCGGTCTGCCAGAATATTGCTCGTAATTTCAAGCGTCATGACAATTACGTAGTGGTTTCAGCAGATTTCTCTATACTCGGAGGATGCAGATTCCTTGCGATTCAACCTGACGAATAGTAATTGGAACAAGGCTTTCACCCATCGTGCACTTCTTCACTCATAGCTTGGCTCAACCTCTAAACTGCTTTTTGGTTAACGCTTGTGTGGTTCTATATCATCAAACGATTGCTCAGTCTTCTGCCTGTTTTGCTGGGTATTACCCTGCTGGTGTTTGGCTTTTTGCACTTTATTCCTGGTGATCCAGCCGTTGCGCTTTTAGGAGAGCGGGGCACGCCCGCACAAATCGCTGCTTTAAGGGAGCAACTGGGGTTAAACAAGCCGCTAACGACTCAATATCTCACCTTTCTCAACAATCTAATTCACTTCAGGCTGGGTATCAGCATCATGAGTGGAATTCCGATTGCGGATGAAATTCGGAATCGCTTTCCCGCCACGTTGGAGCTATCGATCGCTGCAATGTTTGTAGCCGTGCTGCTGGGAGTGCCTGCTGGGATTCTGGCTGCCGTTCGCAAAAATCGTTGGTTGGACAATCTAACCATGACAGGTTCTTTGATCGGCGTTTCGCTGCCCGTGTATTGGCTGGGCTTGCTGTTGATTTATCTGTTTGCGATCCATCTACACTGGCTTCCCCCTGGTGGGCGGATTAGCGTTGATATCGGGTTTAACTTCAAGCCGCTTACAGGTTTCTATGTGCTGGATGCGCTGCTTCGACTGGATGGAGTCGCTCTCAAAGACATCCTGGCTCATCTAATTTTGCCCGCGATCGCCCTTGGCACCATTCCGCTGGCGATTCTCGCTCGCATTACCCGTAGCGCCATGCTGGAAACGCTATCACAAGACTACATCCGCACTGCTCGCGCCAAAGGCTTACCAGAACGTTGGGTGATTCTGCGGCACGCGCTGAAAAATGCCCTGTTGCCCATTACGACGATCGCGGGTCTCCAGTTTGGCACGTTACTGGGTGGTGCCATTCTCACCGAGACAATTTTCTCCTGGTCTGGCATTGGCTCCTGGATTTATGACGGCATTCTGGCACGAGACTATCCAGTGGTGCAGGGTGGAGTCATTACTGTTGCGATCGCCTTCGTTCTCATCAATTTACTGGTGGATCTGTCCTATGCCTTGTTTGATCCCAGAATTCAGTTTAAGTGAGGGGAGAGGTGTGAGGGGAGAGGAAAGATTTGAGTTTTGAGTTTTGAGTTTGAATTGTTCCCTCTGCCCCCATCCCTTTACTCCCCATCCCTCTACTTCCCATCTCCCTCCTATGGAATCTCTCACACAGCGATCGTTTCAACGGTTTTGGCAATCGACGGCTGGCAGGATCGGGCTGGTGTTGACGATCGCCCTGATCGTGCTGGCGTTGTTGGCTCCAGTACTGCATCCTTACGATGCAACAACCGATCGTGATTATTTGGCACGGCTTGCACCACCAACGCTCAAGCACTGGTTCGGCACTGATTCGCTAGGGCGTGATGTGCTGACGCTGGTTTGGTACGGCATTCGGACATCGTTGCGGATTAGCGTTGCCTCAGTATCGTTGGGATTGGCGATCGGCTTAGTATTGGGGTTACTGTCTGGGTACTTCCGAGGCTGGCTTGAACGTGTGATTGGCTGGTTGACAGATATTTTACTGGCGTTTCCATCGATTTTGTTGGCGATCGCGATCGTCACGGTGGCGCGTCCTAACCTGCAAAGTGTGATGGTGGCGGTTGGAGTGGTGCAAATTCCGATCTTCACCCGCTTAACGCGTGCCATGGTGCTGTCGTTGAGAGAGCAAGAATTTGTGCAGGCAGCACAAGCCTTAGGGGCAACGACCGATCGCATCATTCTCGACCATATTTTGCCAGCCAGCCTTGCACCGATCGTTGTACAAGCAACGCTTTCGATCGGCACCGCTACTTTAGAGGCAGCAGGGCTGGGCTTTCTCGGTCTGGGAGCACAACCACCCACACCAGAACTGGGCGCGATGTTGGCTGATGCCTTCAAAGGTGGTTATTCGCTCTCGTCTCCCTGGACAACACTCTTTCCTGGCTTGTTGATCACGCTCATCGTACTTGCCTTCAACCTCTTAGGCGACGGGTTACGCGATGGGCTTGATCCGCGATCGGAGCGAACATGAATGCATGACCATATTGGGATGTCGGGTATTCGGTCTAGAGTGTAGGGTGGAAAAAGCAACAGTTAAACATTTGTCTCAGCTATAAGCCTCACCAACTCTGACGACTGTCAAGCGCACTCTCCATTCCCTACTCCCCACTCCCTACTCCCTACTCCCTACTCCCTCCCTCTATGCCTGCACTGACTGACACCTGGAATCGATGGCTCAAGAATCGGCTCGCCCTGCCGCTGCTTGTTCTCAATGGCTGGGTTTTACTGCAACTTGTGGAGTACTTTGAGCCACTCTTTACCGTCTTTGTGCTCTCGGCTGTCCTGGCATACGTGCTTAACTATCCGGTGCAATTTTTATATCAGCGTGGCATCCAACGCAGCTATGCCGTTTTGATTGTGCTGGTGATCAGCCTGATTGTGCTGGTGACGCTGGGAGTGACGCTGTTTCCAACGGTGGTAACGCAGTTGACCGAGATTGTTACGCTGCTGCCAGATTGGGTCAATACGGTGAGCCAAAAGCTGGAGTTGCTACAGGAGTGGGCGTTGAGCCGTCGGCTACCCATTAATTTGAGCCGCCTGATTACCCAATTGTCCGATCGCCTGCCGGGTGAAGTGCAGGCGCTTGCCGACCAAACGGTAACGCTCACGCTGGATGCGATCGGGAGTCTTTCAGAAGGGGTGCTCGTCATTGTGCTAACGCTCTATTTGTTGCTGGATGGCAGGCGCGTTTGGGATGGCGTATTTCGGTGGGTGCCGATCAAGTATCGCGATCGCATGGGTCAACAGCTAGAAGGCAACTTCCATCGCTACTTTATTGGTCAAGCAACAATGGGGCTGATCATGGGTACCGCTCTGACGCTGGCGTTCTTTTTGCTCAATGTGCCTTACAGCCTGCTCCTGGGACTCCTGGTTGGAGTCATGACCCTCATTCCGTTCGGTGATATCCTCAGCTTTGGGCTGATTAGTCTGCTGGTAGCAGCGCAAGATCTGGGACTGGGCGTTAAGACGCTGGTTGTTGCGGCTCTGATCGATCAGGTCGTCGATCAAGCGATCGCGCCTCGCGTTCTAGGCAGCTTTACTGGACTCAAACCCATCTGGGTCATCATTTCTCTCCTGCTTGGCACCAAAATCGCTGGTTTACCGGGACTGCTCACGGCTGTACCCATCGCAGGGTTTATTCAAGATCTCATCGAAGACCTGAACCGTCCTGCGGCTGAAACGTCGATCGCCAGAGAATCTGCCTTACCACACTCGATCAACAGTCAGGACGCTCAGCAATCCACTTCAGAGCCGTCTTCTCAAAGCCTCACACCATCTTGATCAAGCAGTGCGGCAACCGTCTTGACTCAAATTGCGATCGGTTCATAAAATTCCGCTTTTCAACCTAATTAGTCCCAGAGTATGATAGAACTACGGTATCTCAATCAAAGAGCCGTGTTTTTGACAGGCTCATCCCGTAGCAATTAGGAGTTCATACTGTGGGGATTACCGTTGACAACGTATCTAAGCAGTTCGGCAGCTTTAAAGCTGTTGACCAGGTTAGCGTGGACATCAAGGACGGCTCGTTAGTTGCCTTGCTGGGACCCTCTGGCTCTGGAAAATCGACGTTGCTACGGTTAATTGCTGGCTTAGAAAAGCCTGACAACGGCAGAATTTTGCTAACGGGCAAAGATGCCACTAATGCCAGCGTGCAAGATCGACAGGTTGGTTTTGTCTTTCAGCATTATGCGCTGTTTAAGCACCTGACGATTCGCCAAAATATTGGTTTTGGTCTAGAAATTGCCAAATGGAAGAAGAATCGCATCGCCGATCGAGTCAATGAACTCATCGAACTGGTACAACTGCGTGGTATGGACGATCGTTACCCTTCTCAGTTGTCGGGCGGTCAACGGCAGCGTGTTGCTCTCGCCAGAGCGTTGGCGATCGAGCCAAGCGTCTTGCTGCTTGATGAACCCTTCGGTGCGTTAGATGCCAAGGTGCGGAAAGACTTGCGCGTTTGGTTACGCCATTTACACGACCAAGTGAACGTCACTACCGTTTTTGTGACCCACGACCAGGAAGAAGCAATGGAAGTGTCTGACGAGCTAGTGGTGATGAACAACGGCAAGGTAGAACAGATTGGCAGTCCGGCTGAAATCTACGATCATCCTGCGACTCCCTTTGTGATGAGCTTTATTGGTCCCGTCAATGTGTTACCCAGTCATTCTCAAATGTTTCAACGTAATGGCTTCGACCCGACTCATGCACAAGCCTTTTTGCGCCCTCACGATATCATTATTGAAACGGTAGCTGATGCCGCAAGCGCACCCGCCACACTTGACCGTTTAGTCCACTTAGGTTGGGAAATTCAGGCAGAAGTAACGCTCGAAGACGGGCAAACAGTGAATGTCTTCCTGACGCGCGAACAGTTCGATCGGCTGAACTTGCAGCCCAAGCAAAAAGTCTACTTGAAGCCCAAGAAAGCAAAGTCGTTTGCTTTGCAAGATGCTTAGAACTGTGGTTTAACGCACTTCAACCGTTCCATTGGTCAGATGCGCCCAGACGGAGCACCATCTTGCAGCACCTTGAGACCCGCTTGACCAAAGAAAACAGATGAGTGAAGCCTCCAAGCGCTTACGGTGAAGTCGTTGTGAAGGCTGATGTTGTGCTGCTAACTCCTTGTGTAAATTGGTCAGCAGTTAGAGTCTGAATCAGACTCAACTGTAGAGGTGACTCACTGATGGCATTGCTATAAGAGGCGCTTAAATAGCTGCGATCGGCTGGATTGTTGGCAATATAGGTCCGAAAAAACGCCACTGCCAGGGCATTAATGTAGCGACGGGCGATCGCGGGGTTGGGTCCTACTACTTCTTGAGGCAGCGGCACTGCGTCCCTCGACCCAGTTGAGTCCAGTGTCGAAAAATGGGTGCCTCCCTGCATCATGACCAGGTAGCGATTTTCAGCGGTCAGCCAGGTAAATGGCTGAATCTGTTCTATGACAGCGGGTGCGATCGTATCAGCATTGCCAGTCACGATCAAGGTTGGCACTTTGATTTGGCTGAGGCTTGCCTGTCCCAGGACAGCGCTTGTAATCGGGTTAATGGCGATGATTGCTCTAACGCGGCTGTCTTGCAGTGCAGGTTGGGGCTGCGTTAAGTCGATCGCTCGACACTGCAACAGCAAAGACAGGTTCAGCGTCTCTTCTAAGTTCTGGCAGTTCGCCCCTAGCTGTTGTGAATTAATGGGTGCGCCTGCTAAAACAAGGGCTGTATACCCACCAAACGACTGTCCTAAAACACCAACCTGCTGAAAATTGAGCCGTCCGCGAAATTCAGGTGTTGCGTTCACCAGATTCTCAACCTGGTTGAGCACAAAGGTAATATCCAGCGGTCGATTCACAAATTCGGCTGGTTCAGAAACCTCGCTGGCAGTGCCGGTAATGAGTGCCTGAAGCCGCGCCGCATTGCTACCTGGATGCTCTGGCACCAGTACGGCGAAGCCGTAAGACGCTAGATGGCTTGCCAGGTAAGCAAAGGTGGAGCGATCGGAGCCGAGTCCATGAGAAATCACAATCACGGGAACGGGCGCAGATGATGCAGTCGTCTGAGTCGGCAAGTATAAGTCAACAGGGATCGATCGCCCACTCACTGCCCCAGCCAGAGGTACTGCTGGCACAGCGTTTCCAGAGGGAAGCGTCGAAGTACCAGGGCGCACAGGATTAAGTTCGGCGCTACGACTCGAATCGACCAACGGGAGCGTTTGTTTTTGCCAGGTGAACGGTCCTCGCTGGCGCAAGTCTGCAAGCTGATTGACCGCAATGGTTTCGGTTGCCTGCTCCTGCTGCGCTGCCTGAATGACAACATTGGTTGCTCGATTGGTTTGGCTAACCAACTGTTGCAATGAGTCAGCAATCTGCAAGCTGCGATCGACATCAATCCGCAAACCACGCGTTGGGAAGTAACGCAAAATATTGAGTAGCGTCAAACCATCGGGATCAGCCGCTGCTAGAATGAGCGCTGCCCGAATGGCTTTGAAGCCAGAATCGCGTGATTCTGGCTGAATAACTTGCCCCAGGCGCTTGAGTAAGACTTCGCCTTGGGGCGTGTAGAGAAACTGCGAGACGGCAACGAGGTCAACATCCGCCCGCGCTACAAGCACACTCCTAAGCTGTTTGAGCTGCTTTGCATTCCCGTACTGCACATAGACAGCAAGGTCGTCATCGATGGTGCCGTTCCTGGCGTAGGCTTCTAGCGAGGAGACGGCGATCGATCGCTCCAGGATGCCATATGAGACGTAGACTTTTTCTGCTGCCCTCAAGGGGGTGGGTATCGTGACCAACCAGCCCAGTGCGCTGAAGAAAAGTCCTGCCCAGGCAAGGCGATGCAGCGCGGGTTTTGTGAGGTTCATTGTTAGTTTTGGATCATTTTGCGTACTTCTTGCCGCAGTTGAGGATCTTTCTGGACGGCAGCAAAAATCTGGTTAAACCGTTCCATGGGCAGCCCTTGCTCCTGAACGGCTTTGTCCATCTTAACTTGAGCGTCCTTCTGAATCTGGGTGAGTTGGCTGACTGCCTGCTTGTAGCTTTCTTCTTCTTTCGGCGTAATCTGAGCAGCAGGCTTTGCTTGTGGGTTTTTCTTCGACTGGTAGATTTCATTAAAACGGGTCTCGGTCAGACCCTGCTTTTGTACCGCCTGCACCATCTGGCTTTCCGTTGCGTTGACGATCGTCAACAGTTGCTTCGTTGCAACAGCGAACTTCTTCAGCTCATCTGGACTCACGTTAGTTTGTGGAGTGGATGGGCTTGTGGGTGCAGGGCTTGCTGCTGGAGCCTGGGTCGCAGGAGCGGGTTTTTCTGTTGGTGTCGTATTAGAGTTCTGTGCCTGTACTGGCAAGCTACTGACCGCTAAAAGAACCAAGAGTGAACCGCTTGCCAAAATTGATTTCATCATTGGTGAATTCCTGGAATAAGTGACTGGGTTTATGACGACCTGCCTCACAAGCAGATTCATTCGCAATCAGATGAGACGGTATCCAACCTCGATCGGCGTAGTCTCATAGTCTAAGTCTAATCAAACTCGAATATTCTGCAATTGCAAACGGTGTCATGCTGGTTCGTATTGCAGTGTAGTACAGGATCTAGGTGCAACCACGCTGAACTAAAAGCGAACTTGTGACGGCAAATTTTCTGCCACTTTATAAAAAAGATGAAAGATGAATGAGCGATCGATGCCATCTTGCAGTAAATTAAGCAATACTCTTGTACCAGATTTTTTGTTTGTAACGCGATGTGCGACTTTCCTAAAATACCTGCCAAAACTGCCCTCACCCTAGCCCTCTCCCGTCGGGAGAGGGAACCGGAACGGTCTGGAAGCCCTTCTCCCCAGGGAGAAGGGTGGGGATGAGGGCGAATTAGTTGCACATCGCGTGTTTGTAAGTGATTTGACTAGCGCTTTGTGAACGATCGGCTAATGCTCTGTAAGTGATTTGGCTTGTGAGTGATTGGGTTGACATCAAGTGCATACTTAACTCAAGCAAAACACGCTTTAATCAGGTTTTTTGTGGTCAAGCGCCAACCAGAAAGCCTGTCTAAACGATTGTCGATGGTTTAAATTTTGAGACTCGAAACGCGCTGTGGTTAACCAAATTTCACCTCCTCTCGTGCTGTCCGCCTTTAACAAGCTACCCGACCAACGCTGGCAGATTGCACCCGCTCAGGATCGGCAGGCAGGGGCGATCGCTCAAACGACTCACCTTTCGCCGCTGATAGCACAAGTGCTACTCAACCGGGGCATTGCATCTCCAGAGCAAGCGCAGCTCTTTTTACATCCAGAATCTGAGGTGCTCACCTCGCCACTGGAAGATTTTGAGGATCTACCGCTCAGCTTGGAACTGCTGATCAACGCCATCAATCAGCGTCAGAAGATTGCCATTTGTGGTGATTACGATGCAGATGGTATGACCAGTACAGCGCTGCTGCTACGGGCACTGCGGGCACTGGGGGCACTGGTAGACTACGCCATTCCCAGTCGTATGAGCGAAGGCTACGGCATCAACCAGCGCATCGTTGAGGAGTTCTACGATGAAGGTGTGAAGCTTATCTTGACCGTCGATAACGGCATTGCGGCGCACCAACCGATCGCCCGTGCCCGTGAACTCGGTCTAGCCGTCATCATCACCGATCATCATGACTTGCCGCCTACATTGCCCGATGCCAACGCCATTCTTAACCCGAAGCTGATTGCCGAAACATCGCCCTATCGGGGTGTCGCAGGTGTAGGCGTTGCGTATATTCTGGCGATCGCCCTCGCACAAAGTTTAGGCAAAACTCACGAGCTGGGCAATTCGCTGCTGGAGTTGTTTACCCTGGGGACGATCGCCGATTTAGCACCGTTAACGGGTGTAAACCGACGCTGGGTCAGAGAGGGACTCAAGCTCTTACCAAAATCGAAGCTGGCAGGTGTACAAGCGCTCATTCAGGTAACGGGGTTAAGTGGTGCTAAACAGATGAAACCGGAGGCGATCGGCTTTCGCTTAGGACCACGCATCAACGCTGTGGGTCGGCTGGCTGATCCGCAAATTGTGATCGAGTTACTGACCACTGATGATGATGGCATCGCGCTAGAACGGGCAATGCAGTGTGAGCAGATCAACAAACAGCGCCAACAGTTGTGTGAACAGATTGAGCAAGAAGCGATCGCGATCGTCGAAGCTGCCATCAACCAGTCTGACCGTCCAGAAGCCCAATTTGCCGCACCTGCTGAAGGACGTGTACTGGTGGTCGTGCAACCCCACTGGCATCATGGCGTGATTGGCATTGTTGCTTCGCGCCTGGTCGAGCGCTACGGTGTGCCCGTCTTTATTGGCACCTACGAAGATGCAGCACAGACGCACATTCGAGGATCAGCGCGGAGCATTCCTGAATTCAACGTGTTTGATGCCCTTCAGTTTTGCCACGATTTACTCGGCAGGTTTGGCGGGCATCGCGCGGCGGGCGGGTTCTCCTTAGAAGCGGCAAATTTGGGAGCATTGCGATCGCGCCTCCAAACCTTCGCGCACCAGTGCCTCCAACCCGAACACCTGAAGCCCTTAGTGGTCATCGACACGCAGGCGACGTTTGATCAACTTGATCTCAGCCTCTATGCCCAAATTGACGCACTACATCCCTGTGGTATTGAGAATCCCGATCCAGTTTTCTGGTCTGCCAACGTTCGTATTGATGAGCAAAAACGCATTGGCAAAGGACATATCAAGCTAATCGTTAGCCAGGATGAAGGGATGCCCGAAGCGCGCAAATTCACCGCGATCGCGTGGCGTTGGGGAGACTACTATCCTCTGCCCAATCATCTCGATCTTGCCTATCGTCTACGAACCAACGACTGGAATGGCGAAGTCTCTCTGGAACTGGAGCTAGTCGGTGCCCGAAAACCCGCCGCGATCGCGACACCTGTTGATTTTTGGCACAACGATCGCGCCTATACCTGCGAGGTGCTTCAGCACACAACAGGCAAGCAACTCAGAATCTGCAACGGGCAAGGCAAAGAGTTAATCATCCAGCAAGGTCAACCAATGGGCACCTTAAACCAAGATCAGCGCGAACCAACCTCTGTCAGCGTCTGCAAACCTTCCCCTTATTACGAAGTGATTAAAGCTGCCTTAAGTGCGCTAGAAAAAACTGACGGCTAACGGTTCAGTGCAGCGGTTGTTGAAGTCTTTACATCTAACTCAGACGGCTTCAGTAAATCCGCTGCACCTGAATTGTTAAACTGTCCCGTTTCAGTAAATTCTACTAATTACTCATCGTACTTATATTTGACTTTCATTACATATTTAGTTTCTCCTTTACTTCCCAATGTTATCTCAGCACCTTTTATACCATCAATGCTGAACCCTGTTGTAACATTGCGACTCATCTCAATTTCCATTTCATCAACTTTTTGATTACGCCCTTCCTCGATAATTTTTCTTATATTTTCAGCATCATCTTGAGTAAGATTTCCTGGCGAATTGAAGCGGTCAACAATATACCTAATACCCTCCCACAACATCATGGGTAGACCTAAGCCAGGAACTAAAGTCCCTACGTGGTATATCCACTCAACTTCCCTAAGTTCAAATTTCTTGGTCTTCTCGTCATAAACCAGTCTTATCGGCTTGCCCATCATATTCGCGTACCTATCATGAAAAGCAGTACTGGCACTTATTGAGAATATAGTTTGCAATCAGTTCACCAGTTTCTAGATCATAAACAGGAAGACTCGTCCCATCACTAAAAACGTGAGCCGGAAGAGCACTTATATTAGTAAGACCAATAAAGTTACTCAAGTCTGCATGAACAAGGTTATGAGAACCCCAAAAATTATCCAAACCAACACAATGCAACTCGCCAGTATTTGGATTAAGGATGTAATCAAAACCAATCTCTTGAAATTCTTGGTAGAGGCGAAGATTTTTAAGCTTTCTACCAAAAAGCTTCAGACTTGTCATAAGCAATACTCTGTACTACAGAATAATACTAACTCATGCTCCTGGCTAAAGGCTGAACTTGAGGACGAGTGGATATCCGAGGAGTGTCCGACATGAGGCTTGATGGTCTACATAGTAAGTCAACGTTACCGTTCGGATGGGAGTGTTACCAGTGGTACCTGACAGCGATCGCACAAGCAACCACAGCCGCCTCAGAACACTACTGCTGGGCAAATTTTCTCTTGGGCGGATGATGCGAGCAGTCCTTTTCGTTTATCTGGCGATCGGCGGGTATGCCTTCTTTTTTGCCGATCGTCAAATCTTTCAGCCACAGCCTTCTAGCTACCAGGACGATCGGACGACGATCAAGCTGTTTTCTGCACCAAATGTGCAGCTTTCTGCCGTCTATCTGCCTCATCCCAACGCCACCTACACCGTCCTCTACAGTCACGGTAATGGCGAAGATCTGGGGGATGTCCGTCCTCTTCTGGCACAAATTCAAGCGATCGGCGTGAATGTTTTTGCCTATGACTATCGGGGCTACGGCACCAGTCAGGGCAAATCGTCTGAGCAGACGGCATATCAGGATATTGACGCTGCCTACAGTTACCTGACAACGACGCTGAAGCAGCCACCCAACCGCATCATCCTCTATGGACGATCGGTGGGCAGCGGTCCCAGCATTGACTTAGCCACTCGTCGTCCTGTTGCCGGGTTAGTGGTTGAAAGCGGCTTCACCAGTGCTTTTCGGGTGCTTACTCAAATTCCCCTTTTTCCGTTTGATAAGTTTAGTAATATCAACAAGATTGGCGCTGTCCACTGCCCATTGCTATTCATTCACGGCACACGCGATCGCACCATTCCCTTTCAGCACGGACGCACACTCTTTGATCGCGCCAATCAGCCCAAAACCTTCTTGGTGGTGGACGGTGCAGATCATAATGATGTCCAGCAAATTGCTGGAGAACGTTACAATCAAGCACTACGAACATTCATTCGGTCACTTGATTAACCCGTAGCACCCTCAGAAGGCTCCCAATAAAAAAGCCCGACGTGAATCGGGCTGGTTACTACTCTCTCATACCTGGAAAAACGTTTAGACAAGCACGGCTTTGATCACTTCAACGCAGCTGATCAGCTCCTCAATGAGCGCGTCCGAAAACCAAAGCGGCTTTTAGAAAAAACTTACCACCGCAGGGAAAATACCATTCGCTACTACAACAAGTTGCTTACAGATCGCCGCCACTGGCTGCCAACAGAAAAATTACAGCAGGACCAGCAATCACGATCGCGGCTAACATCGCAAGCTGAATAATCGACTCCATATCCCTACTCCCTATCAGTCACTAAGATAAACTTGATGAGCGGTCGTAACTTTCCCGCAACAATCAAATCTTATCTGGCTAGTTGAGCCAATTCTAATAAAGTTAACAAAAGTTAAAATGACAGCAAATCGTTGTACCGTAACTATTCAGACGCTTCAACTATTGAGCTAGACAGCGGTCAGCGGTCAGCATTCAACGGTCAGCGGTCAGCGGTCAGCATTCAGCATTCAGCATTCAGCGGTCAGGCAATCAAACTAGAGGACAAAACTTAAATCGACTCCTCACTCCCCACTCCCGTTCGGCTGAACACGGTTCGGCTGAGCGCTCACGTCGAAGCCCACTCCTCACTCCTCACCCCTTCCCCTCATGACAACCTGGCGTTGCGTCAAGCAGTGTGGTGCCTGTTGCCACCTAGACCCGACCGATCGACCCGATTTAGAAGATTACCTCGCGCCTCCAGAATTAGCGCTCTATCTGAGCATGGTTGGCGATGGCGGGTGGTGTATTCACTTCGATCACACCACCCGCGAATGTGGCATTTATGCCGATCGCCCCCGCTTCTGCCGCGTTGAACCAGATGTTTTTCAGGATCTGTTTGGGATTGAAGCAGACGAGCTGAACGACTTTGCGATCGCCTGCTGCCGTGAGCAAATTGAGGGTGTCTATGGCGATCGCAGCCTGGAACTGCTCCGTTTCGACCGTGAAGTGGGCATTACAACTAGCAGCACGCTTGACCTTTAGCCTCAAGTTCAAGATAATGAAAAGAATATGAAAGTACAACACTCTTTGTTTTTGACTTGCCGTGAAAGTTTCATCATCTGCTGATGCCGCCATTTCGCTCGAAAGTATTCAGTTGGAGAGTTCATTTGCTACAACTTGTCTGTTGACAGAATCGATCTTTACCGATCCAGAACCATTGCTAGAGTTTGAACGCTTGCCCAACGATGAGCTGATCGATGGCACGATCGCACAGCCCATCGCCCATTCTGAGATAGAGCAGCCAGCATCGATCGCCGAAGACAGTGCGACTTCCCAATGGAAAGTGTTTGGCTCCACTTTTGTCACTATTTTTCTGGCAGAACTGGGCGATAAAACGCAGGTAGCGACCCTTTTGATGTCTGCTAACTCCCATGCACCGTGGGTTGTCTTTACAGGAGCCGCGATCGCTCTTGTTTCTACCAGTCTGATCGGTGTTCTCATTGGTCATTGGCTGTCATCCCGCGTTTCACCCCAAACGCTCGATCGGGCTGCTGGCGTAATGCTGGCGTTCATTTCCTTGTGGCTCTTTTTAGATGTGGTGAGGATGTAGGGAGTAGAAGGCAGAAGGCAGAAGGCAGAACTCAAAACTTAGAACTTTTTTGTTATGGATTGGCACCTGTTAGGACTCAGCTTTATTACCGTGTTTCTGTCAGAGCTAGGCGATAAAAGTCAATTGGCAGCGATCGCCCTCAGCGGCAACTCAAAATCTCCTCGCACAATTTTTCTGGGCACGGCTGCGGCTCTTCTACTAGCAAGTTTGCTGGGGGTGTTTCTGGGCGAGGGCACTGCTCATTTGCTGCCTGCTCGACTGGTCAAAATTGCAGCCGCACTAGGGTTTGCGGTTATGGCGATCCGTCTACTGCTCCCCAAAGCCGATCGAGCTGAACCATTAGAAGGTGTCTCTGAGTAGGCTCAGTTGTCTGCGTTTTATCAGCTCCACACCTTAAAATGAAGACTGAACGCTGGAGTTGAGACTATGGCTGCTAACGTCGAGATTTATACCTGGAGTACCTGCCCTTTCTGCATCCGGGCAAAAGCACTGCTCGATCGCAAAGGTGTAGAGTACACCGAGCACTGCATTGATGGCGATGAAGCGGCGAGAAGCAAAATGTCGCAACGCGCCAATGGACGACGATCGGTGCCTCAAATTTTCATCAACGATCATCACATTGGTGGCTGCGATGATATTACAGCACTGAATGCACAAGGCAAGCTCGATCCGCTGCTGCAAACCAGTTAAACGGTTCGTCGTTAACAGTCAGTAGCCGACCACTACTGATCACTGGTTACTTGATCACTGGTTAATGACACTGACTAAGGGCATCCTTGTGAAATTTGCATTCATCATCGATCCGATCGAGCGGCTTGATCCTGGGCACGATACCAGCGTTGCCTTAATGGAAGCGGCACAGGCACTGGGGCATGAAGTTTGGATCACGCAGGCAAAGCAACTGAGCGTGGCGAATGGCAAAGCGTTTGCACCATTAGAACAGGTTCATCTCACACCTGTCGAACTGGTGGAGGGACGCTGGAGCGCGGCTGACCCGTGGTTTAAGTTGGGCGATCGCGCCCTCTTACCGCTAGAGTCTATGGATGCCGTTTTCATGCGGACGGATCCCCCTGTGACGGTGCCTTACCTTTACGCGACCTATCTTCTGGACTATATCGATCCAGCCAAAACGCTGGTGGTTAACACGCCCGCAGGCATCCGGGCAGCGAACGAGAAAATGTACGCGCTTCAGTTTACCGATGCGATTCCAGAAACGATAGTAAGCCAGGATAAGCAGGTCATCCGGCAGTTCGTTGATCGCAAAGGCGTGGCGGTCTTGAAGCCACTGGGCGGTAAGGCAGGAGAGGGCATTTTAATTCTAGAGTCAGGCGATCGCAACATCAACTCGCTCGTCGAAATCAGTACCTATCAGGGACTGGTGCCTGTGATGGTGCAAACGTATCTGCCAGAAGCAAAAGACGGCGACAAACGCATTATTTTGCTGAATGGAGCGCCGATCGGGGCTGTAAATCGCATTCCCACTGGCAACGAGTTTCGGGGCAACATGGCAGTGGGCGGCAGAGTTGCTCAAACAACCATTACTGATAGAGAGCATGACATTTGTGCCCAGCTTGCGCCCACGCTCCAGCGCGATGGTTTGATGTTTGTGGGCATTGATATTATTGGTGGCTATCTCACTGAAGTGAATGTGACCAGTCCGACGGGTATCCGCGAGATCGATCGCCTGCATAACGTCCGCCTGGGACAACACGTTATTGAATGGGTCGCCCGCACTCCGCAAAGTAAGGTTGAGAAGACATTGGCGTAAATTCTGCTTGGGCGACCGAAATTGGTTCGATCGCTGTTGATGTACTTTTTAGCCCCCAAAGCGAAAGGGGCAGCAACAAGCCCCCCGTTGCTGTCCCTTTCGTTTTTTCGTGGAGTCGGTGTCTACATAACCCAACTTGCTTCCAAGGTAGCGAGTGGAAAAGACGAATAGGTGAAGTCGCTATAAAGCCGCGATGAGAAACACGTAAGGCTTGTGTTTTCTTTTGATCAGGCTTCCAGCGCGCACAGTACTACCCAATTCCCATACCGATAAACGGCGTGCCCCAAAACGCCCAATTCTCCTTATTGAAGGGCGATCGCCACTTGTGGATCAGTGCCGACTCTAAGCGCTGGCGATCGCGGGTCTGCTTGGGTGCCAACGACCAAAACGCAATGCCTAACAGTGTCTCAAGTTGATTTTGATAGTGAGCCTGCCTGTAGTTGAGCAAATAGCGTTTGCAGTCATGTTCACCTTTCCAGCGCTGCCCAGATTTCACCGTTTCGCCGACGTAGAGCAAAATTGGCAGCTCATAGTCAATGACAAAGTAAAGTGCAGCAACGCCTTGATCGCTGGCTTTCCAGCGCCAAAATTCTGTATTTTGCTGCGGTAAGCCAAACGGATCGAGACGATCGGGATCGATACTGTCAGCAGGCGCATCAAACAGGGTGCCTTGCTGGAGGGGTGGGGCGATCGTCACTTGTTGCTGATAGCACAAAAGCCGCTGCTTCCAGGTTTGCAAAGCCTCAGCACTAATTTTTAGCCCTTCAGTCTGAGTGGCATAGCCCAACGTCTTTTGCTCCGATACTGAAAAAAGTGAAAGCTGCTCACGACGCTTTGCCAAAACAATTCCTACCGATAGCGTTGTTCTTGCTAAGAATACGCTATCAGTGGCGTAAATGCCTACTGTTTGCAACCGTACGCTAAAGAATGATGCCTTGCTTCAGGAAAGACTTGAACCAATGATTTTGGACTTACGCAAAGATCCCCGACTTCTACAAGGGCGCAGGCTCGATGGCTAAGTTTTCATCAGAAGTCGGGGATCTAAACCCCTTGTACGTAAGTTCTAAACCTGAAACGATCGGGGTGTTATTTTTGCCCTACGACCAGGTTTTTATGGAAACATTCACAGACGAATTTGTCGTTGCGCTACCGACCATTCTCGCTAGGCTCTATACCTGACTACAAGGTTTGAGCTGTAAGTAGCAGCGCGATCGCCATGCTCAAAATTTACGCAAAGACCAGATAGAGTCCGAACTCAAAACCGTCTGAAGCACTTTTTGAGGGCACCGTTTGGACTAACTTGCGATGCCTCTCGGTAGCCCTTCAAGCGCCTCTTGCTCAGTTTCAAAAATCTCAAACACCGAGTCCATCATCGTCACTTCAAACACTAGCTTGGCTTCGGGATGAACGTTGCAAATACGGAAACTGCCACGTACTTTATCAGCATCGCGCATTCCAGCAACAAGCGATGTCAACCCAGAGCTATCGATAAAATTGACTTGACCCAGGTTCACCACGACATGATGACTGAGTTTGGAAATACATTCTTGTAACTTGAGCCGAAACTGCCACGCTGTTGTAATGTCAAGTCGTCCCGTCGGCGTTAGGACAATGATCATCGTCCCGTCCTGGGTTGTATGAGTTTTCTGCTCCATGTGAATCGATTTTTGCTCCATGGGGATCGCTGACCCTCTCCTAAGAACGGTGGCTATTTGGGCTGATTCTAACCGAAGCTGTGCCCTATGTCTCAACTGTTGAAGTGTACCCGCATGGACAGCTTGATCAAGCAATAATTTCATAGAGCAGACAGCGCTGACCCTGAAGACATGACCAAATGTAGCTCATAAGGGCACCTAAACCCGATCAGCGTTTTCGCCTAACTGCGCTCACGCTTACAGAGACTCCACTGTCGTTTCAAAAATTATCGTTTCAAAAATTAACCCTGTCAGTAGTCTACCCTAGACTTCTTGAGATGATAGTGTCCAGTTGACCCAATCTTGTGGCTTGAGAAAGGTTTCATACAGTGAGGCTTCTGGAGTGTTTGGTTCTGGGGTGTAGCCATATTCCCAGCGCACGAGGGGCGGTAGCGACATTAGAATCGATTCGGTACGCCCGTTCGTTTGTAAACCAAAAATGGTGCCTCGATCGTACACCAGGTTAAATTCGACGTAGCGACCACGCCGATAAAGCTGGAAGTTGCGCTCACGATCGCCATATTCATGTGCCTGACGCTTTTCGACGATCGGCAGGTAAGCAGGCAAAAACGCTGTGCCACAACTTTGGATAAAGCTGAAAATGTCTTCCCAGGTGCGATCCTTGACCGTACCAACCGCTTGGCTGTGTTGAGCCGCCGCTGTGTCGCTCTGAGAGCCAGGGTAGGTGACGGGGTAAAGAATGCCTTGTGTATCCTGGTAGTCAAAGAAAATGCCGCCAACGCCACGCGTTTCTTGACGATGCTTGAGATAAAAGTATTCATCACACCAGAGCTTGAAGGTGGGGTAATACTCTGGATGATGGCGATCGCACGCTTGCTTCAGCGTTTGATGGAAGTGAACCACATCTTCTGCAAAGGGATAGTAGGGCGTAAGGTCGATTCCGCCGCCGAACCACCAAACAGGACCCGCTTCAAAGTAGCGATAGTTAAGATGCACCGTGGGAATGTAAGGATTGCGTGGATGCAGCACCATTGATGTGCCCGTGGCGTAAAATTCATAGCCTCTTGCCTCTGGGCGCTGCATCACGATCGAGGGGGGTAGATCTTTACCCCACACTTCTGAGAAATTAACCCCACCCTGCTCAAACACGTTACCTTCTCGCATCACGCGCGATCGACCGCCGCCGCCTTCCTCTCGCACCCAGCTATCTTCTTGAAATGCTTTGCTAGCATCGCTTTGTTCCAGTCCCTGACAGATTTGATCTTGCAGGTCGCGTAGAAACTGACTCACGCGTTGCCGTGAATCGCTGGGAGGCAGAGGTGAGGATACAGCCGTTTCAGAAGTGGAAAACGCAGTCATAGTCAATCTCGATCGCTCTAAATGCTCTTTCAGACTAGCGCGAATTGTACCCCTAACCAAGCCAGTTGGAAATTATGAACCAGTGTAAAGGAGAGGCGAGAGCAGGACTAGGGAACCAAGGAGATTTAGAGCAGAAGGCTCTAGCGCAACTCAAACCTCAAAACTTCTTAAGTCACCAGCCGCTCCAAATATCGCTCAATCAACAGAATCGCCACGATATCGTCGATCGGTCGCGGAATGGTACGAAACGCTTGGGGAATCAGGCTCGTAATGCCTTGAGCAGGGTACATTTGCCAGTAGCGATCGCGTGCCTCCAGGCTGCTATGACGCTCATCGACCATGATGATGCGGAGTGGGTCGGTTAAAGCATCGCTGAGCTTCTGCTTCCAGTCTTTGGCGGTGGTTTGGTCGCCCATCACCAATAAGGAAATAGGGAATTGCTGACGGAGCGTTTGAATGGTAGCGATCGCCGACTCTGCTTCAACGACGTGGTGATAGCGCAATGTGCGATCGACCCCGATAACTGCTAACCCACACTTGCGCCGACCGGGATCAAACCCCAAAATCACTGGTTGATCAGAAACGGATGGATCAGGTTGCGAAAAGGAGCTAGAGTGCATGGCATCGCATGACAGAAGGGCATCAACGTGAGAGAAATTAGGGAGTTTGCCCGCCAGTTGGCGCTAGATTTTTTGTACGGAGCAACACCTGTCCATTCTGGCTAGCAATCAAATCAATATTGAGTGGTCCAGCAGTATAAGTCACGTCAGCGGCAACCGCTTTGAGTTCAACGGTTTGCTTGTATTGCTTCAACTGTTCAATAAAGGTAATCACGTCCTGAATGCGCCCAATCTGCACTGAGTCAGACAAAACACCAAGGTTACGAGCGCGAAAATTAGCTGCCGCTAATAACAGGTTAATGCGCTGCTGGATTTGCTCATCCGACATGGCTGAAGGGTTAAGTGACGTGCCTGCGATGGCATCGCCTGCCAGAAAAACGACCCGATTCCGCACAGCATCGGCAAAGACCTGAATAAACTTCTCACCAACGAGGTAGTTTGCACCGGAGTAGATGCGAACAATATAGTCCTGCCCATCGTCGATTTGCTCAATCAGTTGCTTGACATCTGCATTTGTAATTTGCACGATTTGCTCCGCAGAACCCGGTCTTACCAGCCGAATGGCAGTGCTGTTTGCCTCTCGTAGCAGTTGATTAACGGCTTGTTGGGCAGTCGTCGTGTTGGTTGTACGAAGTGGTAGAGAGGCAAGCACTTGCCCACGCTGAATCACGACATTGCCTGTACGTAGCCCTTGAGCCGTTAGTTGCAGTGCCTGCACCTCTCTTGCCAGGTCTTCTTGCTGTTTTTCTAAGTCTTGGAGACGGGCTTCGCGCTGCTGAATGATTTGGTCACGCGCTCGAATCTCTTGTTGTCGTTGAGTGATGACGCGATCGCGCGCAGCTTGCAGTTGACCAATCTCTGAACGCAGTCGCAGTGCTTGTTGGGAGACATTTGCAAGCCGACCCTGTGTCAGGCTCAGCGCTGTTTGCGTCCGGGCGGTTTCTGCCTGTGCCCGCGATCGCTCAGCAACCGCGCCCCGTAACGATTGATTGGTCTCCGTCAACTGCTGCTTTGCTGACTCTTGAGCGGCGCGCGACTGCGTGAGTTCGCTCTCAATCTGTCCTTTTTGGGTTCTGGCTTGTTCCAGTTCAGTGCGCGTATTTCGCAGTCGGCGCTGAATGGTGCCCAACTCAAACACCCCTGTTCTCAACTGATTGCTGGCAGCAAACAAGATTCCCAGCGTCGAGGCGGAAATGAGTATACCTGTAAAAATGGTCACCAGCGTAGCAGTTTTGCGAGGACGCAGGTTAAACAGACTCAGGCGCGCTTTACCAACACGACTGCCGATGCGATCGCCTAATGTGGCAATGACCGCACCAAGTACCAGCACTGCCAAAATCAGGATTTCCCCGCCGGACACACTTACACTCCCACAAGCCCCTGTGCTGAAACTCTACAAAGCTGCTGGGGCAATTCACATACAGCCTACCTCAAGTCGTTAAATTTTGTAGCGCGTTGCTAAACTTGCAACGGGTAAAAGTGAGGAGAGAGTGAAAAAGTTTTGAGTTTCGAGTTTTGAACTCTTTACTACTCCCTACTCCCCACTCCCCACCCCTTACGTAAACTGCTGACTCAGCGTGACTGGATTGTGCACTGTGATCTTCTTCTTATGAATTGAGATCATCTTGTCTTGCCGTAAGTCGCCCAATAATCGAGTAACCGTCACACGAGTAGACCCGATCGCCTCTGCGATTGCCTGGTGGGAGAGCTTGAGGTCGATCGTAATACCATCGTTAGTCGGCACCCCAAAATCGCGGCACAGAATCAGCAGAAAGCTGACCAATCGGGAACCCATGTCTCGGTGTGCCAGCGTTTCGATCATCATCTCGGTTTGCAAAATCCGTGACGACAAGCCGCGCAGCAAAATCATCGATAGTTCAGGGTTGTCCTTCAGCGCTTTTTCAACTTGTTCGATCGGTACTGAAAGTAGCTCTACTGAGGTAAAGGCAACGGCATGATAGAAGCGATCGGATTTATGCCCCGTAATCAGCGACAGCACCCCAAAGACGCTGTTTTCTCGCAGTAAGGCAACGGTAATCTCTTCGCCCGCTTCGTAAACTCTGGAGAGCTTGACTGCACCACGCAACAGAAAATATACACGTTCTGCCGGGTCGCCTGGGAAGAAAATGGTCTTACCCCGCTCAAACGTTTCAACAACGGGTGGAAATGCTCCACCTCCCATCTGACGGAATACAGATGCCAGCGGTCTATCTTGCGTCACTACCATATCCCCTTACCTGGTGCCCAAGAAACTGCTCAGACCGTTACAAACCAGCAATAAAGAGTGTTTGTAGCTTAGAACACTTAAACTCACTCTCATCTGCTTTTTTGTGCCTGATGTTACACATTCTCTTGCGTTGCCAAGATTGAGCGCTTGACGTGAAGTCATCTTTGCCTGAGCAGTGCTACCAGTGTGAACGCAAAATGCCATATGAACGCAAAAGCTGTAATAGCTTAAAATTATCTCACCTACAAGAAATTGGCTGAATAAATTACGTCGATCAACTTACAGGCTCAATGCTGAGCCTTCCAAATACATGACCCGGCGCTTGAAACGACACACGCCTCTCAGCATCGGAACGATCGATCGCTCCAGACGATCGCTCAAGAAGCAAGGGTTGACCATCCCATATGCTACCCGTTGTGCCCCATCTTTGAGTATTCTTGAAGCACCCTAAAGTTGCTGTTGCAGATAGATCGCTATGCTAGACCTGACCGGAAGAAATGCCCTTGTGACTGGCATTGCCAATAATCGTTCGATCGCCTGGGGCATTGCCCAACAGCTTCATAAGGCAGGCGCAAACATCGGCATTACGTACTTACCCGATGAAAAAGGTCGCGCTGAAAAAAAAGTTGCTGAACTGGTAGAACCCTTACAGCCCAAGCTTTTTGTACCCTGCAACGTTCAAGATGACGCTCAAGTCGAAGAGACCTTTGCGGCAGTGAAAAACCAATGGGGCAAACTAGACATTCTGATTCATTGCCTTGCCTTTGCGAAGAAAGAAGACTTAACCGGAAATTTTGTGAATACCTCACGCGAGGGCTTTGCTACCGCTCTAGAGATCAGCGCTTACTCTCTAGTGAGGCTGTGTGCAGCAGCAAAACCGCTGATGACCGAAGGTGGGAGCATTGTCACACTGACTTATATCGGCGGCGCACGCGTCATTCCTAACTACAACGTCATGGGCATCGCTAAAGCCGCGCTCGAAATGAACGTGCGCTACTTAGCAGCCGATTTAGGTCCACATAATATTCGGGTCAATGCCATTTCAGCCGGACCCATTCGCACACTTGCCTCTTCGGCTGTTGGGGGCATTCTGGATATGATTCATCATGTGGAACAAGTTGCGCCCTTACGCCGAACAGTGACGCAAATTGAAGTTGGCAATGCTGCCACATTCCTTTGCAGCGATTTAGCAAGCGGCATTACCGGGCAAATTCTCTATGTAGACGCAGGATATGAAGTCATGGGCATGTCAGAAACAAAAGGCTAAAGACGGAAGGCTAAAGGCTGAAGGCTAAAGGCTAAAATTTATTCTTTACGCCTTCTGTGAGTTCTAAATGCTCAGAGCAGCAGTCTGCTCCAAGGTCAGGACAGCCATACCGAAGCGCTGACGCAGCCAAACACGCAGCGATCGCGTAGCAAAGTGCGCTCAAAAATGGCTTTGGTCGAGGCGTTGGGGAAACAGATTTCAGTCGTGCGCTCGCAGAACACGCTATGGCAGCATATCTGCTGGCTGTGATTGCTCAAAACTGGCGATCGATTTAACCGTTGGTAGCGGAAAGCTGGTAGCGTTTGAGCAAGACTTGATGCAGTACTGAGGGGAACCGAGGCTTACTATGCGAATTTTGTTTGTTGCTGCGGAAGCGGCTCCGATCGCAAAGGTCGGCGGCATGGGAGATGTTGTTGGCGCGCTTCCCAGAGTGCTGCGGAAAATGGGACACGATGTCCGCATTTTTCTGCCCTACTACGGTTTTCTACCCGACAAAATGACGGTGCCCAAAGAACCGATTTGGTCGGGAAACGCCATGTTTCAAAGCTTCGACGTTTACGAAGCTGTGTTGCCTGGAACGGATGTGCCGCTCTACCTGTTTGGGCACCCCTCTTTCTTACCGCGACATATTTATGCTGGGGATATGGAAGAGTGGCGGTTCACCCTGTTTGCTAACGGCGCGGCTGAATTTGCCTGGAACTACTGGAAACCCGAAATTATTCACTGCCACGACTGGCATACAGGGATGATTCCTGTCTGGATGCACCAATCGCCTGATATTGCAACGGTGTTCACCATTCACAACCTCGCGTATCAAGGACCGTGGCGCTGGAAACTAGAGCAGATGACCTGGTGCCCGTGGTACATGCAGGGGCACAACACAATGGCAGCAGCGGTGCAGTTTGCCAATCGCGTCAACACCGTGTCGCCGACTTACGCAGACCAAATTAAAACCGCTGCCTATGGCGAATCGTTAGAAGGGCTGCTGTCCTTTATCAGTGGCAAACTGTCGGGCATTGTGAACGGCATTGATACCGAGTCGTATGATCCTGCGATCGACAAAAGCCTGACGCAGACGTTTACGGCTGACACGCTCGACCAGCGCAAAGCGAACAAAATTGCGTTGCAAGAAGAAGTGGGGCTGGAAGTCAATTCGGGAGCCTTTCTAATCGGCATGGTCACGCGGCTCGTGGAGCAAAAAGGATTGGACTTAGTGCTTCAGGTGCTCGATCGCTTCATGGCGTACACCGATGCTCAGTTTGTGCTGTTGGGAACGGGCGATCGCTATTACGAAACCCAAATGTGGCAGTTGGCATCTCGTTTCCCCGGTCGCATGTCCGTTTACCTGCTGTTTAACGAAGCCCTGTCAAGACGGATCTATGCAGGTAGCGATGCCTTTCTGATGCCATCGCGCTTTGAACCGTGCGGCATTAGTCAAATGCTGTCGTTACGGTACGGCTGTGTGCCGATCGTCCGTCGCACGGGTGGTTTAGTTGATACCGTCGAGCCACATGATCCTGCGAATGAAAAAGGGACGGGCTATGCCTTCGATCGCTACGAACCCCTCGATCTTTACACGGGCATGGTACGGGCATGGGAAGGCTTCCGGTTCAAAGAGGCGTGGCGCAAGTTGCAACAGCGCGGTATGGCAGTCAACTTCAGTTGGGATCAGTCCGCTGCTGAATATAACAAGCTGTATCATGATGCGCTGGGGCTTCCCCTTGCAACCCAAGAGGCAAGTAAGGCAACTTTTCGGGGTTAATTGGTGTCAATACGTACATGCATCCCTACTTTTTACTTATGTCCACTCCTTTTGCCCAGCGGTGGGTTGCTTTGTTAGCGATACCTTTGGCAGTGCTTGGTGCCGTTACCCTGCACCTGACCACAGCGGTTGCAAGCGTTCAGCCCGACCGCTTCACAACGGCAGAGAACACATCCGTTTTGCCCATGCGTGTGGCACAGCGATCGCGCGTCCAGCGAATGCGGTTTGCTAACGGCGAAGATTCTGCCACCGTCAAAACCAGCGTCGTGAATGGCACTCGCGATATGTACCTCCTCGGTGCCCAGAAAGGGCAGACCATGCAAGTAAAAATTACCTCTTTGGAGAATAACGCGGTCTTTGACGTTGTTGCTCCGCCAAATCAAACCGAACCGCGACGAGTGCTGAAGCAAGAAGCCGTTACCTGGAACAAGGTGCTGCCTGCTACGGGTGACTACCAGATTGTGGTTGGCTCAACGCGGGGAAACGCCAGCTATCGGCTAGAAGTGACCATTCGATAACATCGTGAGATGAGGCTTGGCAAGCCCATAGCAAAGGCACTGCAACAAAGCCAAAGCTTGCAGTTTGAACAAGTCGTTCAGGATTACGCACGATCGCTCACCGCTAAAACTGCCGCGTCCAATCCTGCCAGCGCTCAACTACGACCTTGGTTTGCGTGAAAAATTCGACTGCCTGATGCCCCTGCCCGTGTAAATCGCCAAAGAAGCTGTCCTTCCACCCACTGAAGGGAAAGAATGCCATGGGAGCTGCCACGCCAATGTTGATGCCAATGTTGCCAGCCTCGGCTTCGTAGCGAAATTTTCGCGCCGCAGCACCACTGCTAGTAAACAGGCACGCCATGTTGCCGTATTGACCACTGTTGATCAGAGCGATCGCGTCGTCGATCGTCTCTAGATGCATCAAACTCAGCACGGGACCAAAGATCTCAGTACGGGCAATTTCGCCCCTAGGATCAACATTTTGCAAAATCGTGGGTCGCACAAACGAGCCTGCCTCGTAGCGAGAAATCTTGGGTTGACGACCATCTACTAGCACCGTTGCTCCTTCGTCTGCCCCTTTTTGAATCAGTCCTTCAATCCGTGCCTGACTTTGAGCGTTGATGACTGGTCCCATCTGTACGCCCTCATCTAAGCCATAGCCAACCACACGCGTTTGAGCAACTTCTGCGATCGCCTCTGTAAATGTCTGCCGTGCATTGCCGACTGTGAAGGCGATCGAGGCTGCCAAACAGCGCTGTCCTGCACAGCCGAAAGCGCTATCTGCCATAATCCGCGTGGTCATCGCAATGTCAGCATCCGGCAGGATCACGACCGGATTCTTGGCTCCGCCCTGACACTGAGCGCGTTTACCGTTTGCAGCGGCACGGCTGTAGACGTATTTAGCAACAGGCGTAGAGCCAACAAAGCTGACTGCCCGAATCAGCGGGTGATCCAGAATGGCATCAACGACCGTTTTGTCACCATTCACCAGGTTCACAACGCCGTTTGGTAAGCCAGTTTGCTCCAGCAACTGCACGACTTTTTGCATGGTGAGCGGCACCCGCTCAGATGGCTTAAGAATGACAGTGTTGCCGCAGGCGATCGCATACGGTATGAACCAGAAGGGAATCATGCCGGGAAAGTTGAAGGGCGCAATCACCGCTGTTACGCCCAGTGGCTGACGGATCATGCTTTCGTCAATATTTCTCGCAACGTCTTCTGAGTTGTAGCCCTGCATCAAGATGGGGATACCGCAGGCAACTTCGACGTTCTCGATCGCCCGCCGCAGTTCACCCTTTGATTCCGCCAGGGTTTTGCCGCATTCCTGGGTAATGGTGAGCGCTAAATCGTCAAGATGCGCTTCTAGCAGCGGCTTGAGCTTGAAAAGATACTGGATACGATCGGTTGCGGGGGTGCGTCGCCAGCTCACGAAAGCAGTTGCGGCTGCCTGTACTGCCTGGTCTAACTCACTAGCAGGCGATAGTGGTACCGTTGCCAGAACGTCTGTCGTCGCCGGATTGATGATATCCAGGTAGGTGGTAGCTGTTGAGACACACCATGCGCCGTTAATGTAGTTCTTTAAGGTTGTCGAAGCACCCATAAAATGATGTTGTCAGGTTGGCACTGAAGTGATTTAGCGGTCAGCCGTCAGCCGTCAGCTTTTGAATTGATTGCATAGCTAACCGCAGGCTAAAACTCAACCTCAAAGAGAACGATCGTCATATCCTGATGGTCTAGCAGGACAATTCAGAGCGTGCAGTCGTCTAGAACCCTCAGTCTACGTCACTTTTCGATCGCCAGCACAGCGAGAGTAACGTCAGCGCGATCGCTCACAGGCACATTCAAGTCAGTAATTAGCCAAGTTGTCAAATGATCCAGCGCAAGAGGGTCCAGCATCAGCAACAAACGTCACACCAGCAGGATCACCCGCCTGAGGTTTCTGCGACTGGCACAACACTGCCAGCGTCGTTAATTCACCACCCGCTGCACCAGTGGTGCTACCAACGCTAACGCCTCCAACGTGTGCTCTCAGTGAAACCGGATTCTGAGGAAAAGAGACGTTGATAGCAGACGTTTCAGTATTATCTTGAATGGCGTAGGTATAGTTTGTAGTCTGAGTTTTAATGCCTAAGCCTAGAAGCGAAAAGTCTTCAGTAAAGGTATTTTTTTCTAAAAAGTATGCTTGATGAGCACGATTGAGTGCACCAATGTACTGTTTCGATTCAGTTTCTTTCGCTTTACTTGCCTGGTTTAGAAACGAGGGCAGCGCGATCGCAGACAAAATGCTCACAATCACAATCACGACCAGTAGTTCAATCAAAGTAAAGCCTTCAGAATCGCCGCGAGAGAATTGTTTGACTGACGGTTTCATACGGTTGCTCCTGCAGTATTAAGGGGTAAGCACTCAGGAGATGACACCCTTTTGGGGCTGGCGCAGGTAATGAATAATCAGTGGTCGCTCTAGCGCCTGCCCCTCACAAGACGTAAAAATGCCTTAGCTTCGGTCTTGCCTCAGTGCGGTGTCTCTGGGCGTAGTTGGTAGAGCGATCGAAAAAGTGATTAACCTAAAAACGTGCGTCTTAAGCAAATTGTCAGCAATTCTACGGAGAACCACAAGCTAGAGAAAGTCGAATTTATGGAGTCTTGACGAGACTACATGCAGCATTCATCTCCTCTACATCACCCATTGCTTGAATGCACTGAATAGGGCTTGCGCGTGCTTCAACACCAGAGGATGCCTCATACCAATTCTATAAAATCGCCCTACAGATTCGTTTTTGCGGCTGATCGCTGACCGCTGACTGCCAGCCGAAGCTTGCCTGTGTAGCCACAGTTTAGTGAAATGGTATTAGAAGGACTAACGCATACTCAACCGCGACGTGTTGAGCAACACAAGGTGGCTATCGCTCTCACGAGATCTTCCGGGCACTAAATCTTTTACGTTGTGAGCTTGTTTTTTGCATATTGTCCTAACCCACGAACCCGCAGCCTTAATCATTGGGAAAGATCGGCGATCTGGCTGATAAACGACCCTGCTGGTTTTGGGCAAGCTAGGCTCAGAGTTCTAGGTAGAATAATGGTTTCATTGGTAGTCTTGACGGTGATGACTGGCTTTACGATCTATCAGGTCTTATTGCTTTCGCACAAACGCGTTTAGCGACCAGCCATCAGTCTTTCTCTAGCTATTGATCACAACCAGTCACAAGCATTAGTTCGTTGCAGCCGTTTAGCTTCAACGGTGCACCTCATCCAGCGGTGGCAGTTCGCCAAGAATTGTAAAGCGGACGTGGTTAATGGCTAACTCACCGATCGAAACATCTGCACTATCATCCTGCGTGGTGATAGTTTCAAACGGGATGCCCTTACCGATTTCGGCATGATGCCAGGGTAAGCCCATGAAAAAGCGCGTCGGATAGGGTCCACGTTCAACAACATCATCGGGATTTGACTCCATTGGTAGCCATCCATAGCCCGGTACGTAGAACTCTATCCAGACATGGTTATAGTCCGGTTCTAAAGGGACGTGATGCTGGTCAGCTTTAGCAGGGCATTTATAACGACCCACTGTGCGACAGGCGATGCCGTTTAATCTTGCTAATGCCAAGAGTACACCGACGTACTCTCCACAGGAACCAATGCCTCGTTCCCAGACGACATCAGGCGTATCAATGTGAGGCGTAAGGCTGTAAGAGAGGCGATCGTACACGTAGTTACGAATTTTCAGGATTTTTCGCAGCAAATTGGTTTCGGTACCGATCGCCTCTTTCGCCGCTTGCTGGATCACAGGCGAATCCATTGCTAGATAGTCGTCATCGACCAGGTAACGGTCATAAAAACCTGCGGGTAGCGCGGGCAGGTTGTCAACGTCATCAGGTGTCAGGGCGTACTTAATACCGCGAACTTCTAAAAGCGCTTTCCAACCAAAGATCTGCCGTTCGTGTGCCTTAAGCGTATCAAAATGGAAGACGGCTACACGCTGCCCATCTTGTAATTCTTCTGTAAAAGGAAGTCCGATCGCCTCGACACGCAGGATTTTTTGGCGATGAGTTTCCGTTGGCAGCGCAATCCGCCACTCTAAATTGTGAACCTCGACTTCCTCTAGCGGCAGCAGTTCCTCAGCGTAAGACATCTCGATCAGATAGCCGTTAGAGAGGGTGTAGCGGTCTTGAGGGCAGTGCCGAATGTAAAGCGGATGAATAAAGGTGCGATCGCGAAAGGTCAGCTCCAACGGCTCTTCCAGGTTGTTTGGATTATCCCGAATGTACGGTTCTTCGCCAGCGTAGGAGATGTAAAGGCGATCGTGCCCTTGCTCTGGATTGGGGTAAAATGTAAGACCAGTCGGAAACTCAAATGGGGTCAGAACACAAAACTGCTGTTCGCCAGTGGCACGATCGAGGCAGTAAACTGTTTGCTCCAGGCGATCGCACAACCAGAGTTCTTCACCGCGCACCGTCAGGTTTGTAATGCCTACACCTGGCAGCGGCAATCGGGTAATCAGCCGCTGTGACTGGCGCTCAAAAATAGAGATATAGCCCTCTTTTTGGCTGGCAACATACACCGTAGATTCCCACACAGCAACACCATCCACCTCATAAGGCATGGTGACAAACAACTGCGGAGTCAGGTCATCGAAGCTGCAAACGTACACATTTTCTTCACGAGCGAACCAGATATTTTTTTGCCATACAGCCAGCCCAGTGGCACCAACAAAATCATCAACCCGATAGGGATTCATGACCGTCGCATTATCTGTCACTGGATCGACTCGCAGCAGGTAGCCCCTGACTGAATCCAGCACTACAAGCGCATCGTCTAAAACAGCAACCCCTTGAATGGCGTAAGCGCCCAAAGGTCGAACTGTGCGAGACCAAGCATCCTGTCTAGAGAGAGGCGTTGGAATGGGCATAGGAGGCTGGACTACGGGCTGCGCGTGGCTAGTTTGCATAATTGCGGCTTAGGTTGTCATACCGTTGTCTCTGACCACCAGAACCACGCTCCTTTTTTGCTCGTGCGTAGTCACTTAAAGGAACAATGGTTGCAGAATCAGGACAATCGTCAAGGTTCAATGTTCCAATCATAAACACAATCCTCTCGCTATATCTGTATCGCTGTAGCTTTACGAGAGGATCGTTCGCGGTTGTGACGAATCAGTGGAGCGATCGCATCGTCACAGCCATAGCAGTTCCAAATCAGTTGTGAGCGGCATTTAATGATTGAGCGATCGGCGATCGTAGTTAGCAGACGCAAAAAGAGCTAACCACTAGGAACTGCCATCAAACTGCTTCTCACAACTCAAATAGGATCACTCTCTAGCCGTTTTGTCCAACTGCACCTCAAGAGATCCGCGCTTTGCTCACGCTAAATGAATACGTGCGTTAGCGATCTCCTTATACGCCAAATAGACAAGCTTTCGTAGAAACGCTACGGGTAACGCTCCTACGAAGGGAAACGACTTACTTAGCCGCCGTAACCTGCCTGACGGACAACATCAGAAATTTCTTCAGCGTCTTTGACGTGGTGAAGCGCTTTTTGGCTACCGTCTGGTTCATCAACAACGAAGTAGGTCGGTACAACGATGTGATCTCCTGTAATGTCAGGCGCATCAACAGCAACCTGTTGCGCTTTCTCTTCTAATGACTTGGACTCGTCAATGCGATCGCCCGGATTGACCGTCATATTTGGGTTGCGATCGAGCGCCTCTCTTTGCGCTTGTTTTTGTGCGGGATCAACTTCTTCCGGTGTCATTGGTTGGTTGATCGTTCCTTTATTATCGTTCGGTTCAGAATCTTTATTCATGATGTGACCCTCTCTGTCTCTACTAAATCAGACTTTACTAAATCAAGGCTAAGAGTAAAACAGGTAACACACCTCCTGCTAACGGAGAGACATCGGCTCTCTCGAAAGAGGGAAGTGTGACGCTTAACCGGACTGTTAGACCCCATTGGTTAGAGGACCACTTTTTGCAGACACACCAGCCGAGCGTCAATGTGAACAAGCAGTCAATAGAGAAGCAGTGAACACAGTTGCACGACTGATGCACTTTGACTTAACTTTGACTTAAACAAGTCCTAAGTTGGGAACTGCTCAATGTGGGCGATCGCCCGAAGCAACAATTTACCTTTCTGTGCTTCCAGCATCTTCAGCCGAAGCGCCATCTCTCCAAGCTGAAAATTGCGTAGATCCAGCAGTTCATTCGCCTGGTTTAGCAGAGCATCCGTCAATTCGGGTGAGAGGTCTTTCCCTTCGATATATTCAAGATTATCCAGCGCGATCGATTGACCGTCAGCACTCACGCGCGGCACTGCTGTAAAGGCAACCCGCTTCGTTTCACCCGCTTGTTCCAACACAACATCTGTGCTCAGCAGCACCTTACTGTCGCCAGGTAGCTTGAACTCTACTTGCTTGGTATCAACGGTTACCAGTTCGCCGTTCACATGCACCTGCAGATTTTGCAGTTTGTCACGAATGAACTCAGAGTTGAACGCACGGTTGATGTCTGCTTCAGTCAGCACGATCTGCGTTTCGGCATCGGTTGGCTGGGTTAGCTCGATCTTGCCGAACGCCGCGCTGAGGGGGTTAATGGCAATCTGGTTCGTGCTAAGCTGCATCGACTCTACACGGAGATCTTTCTGCATCACCATCCCTGTGGCACTCACTGTGACAGAATCAACCGAACCTGAGAGCATTTTCCCCGGATCGGTTTTGATGTCTACATCCAGATTTTCTACCTCATCTAACTGGCTCGATAAGCCGACCTCAGCAACTTTACTGATCGCTTGTTCACCCAAATCTGGCATGTAATGGCTCTCTAAACAGGTTATCTTGCGTTAATCTAAGCCACCCTGACTAAACATGAATCGGTAGCACGGTAGAGAGAAGCTGGAAGAAGGTCTATCTTTAGAGGAAGGCTATGTCGATGGAAAAGGTGTTAGCGCTATGGATCTGTTGGAGTATCAGGCGAAGGAATTGTTTCGCGAGATGGGCATTCCGGTCTTGCCGTCTCAGCGTATCGATCGCCCCAAGGATCTCAAAGGGTTGACGATACCTTATCCAGTTGTGCTGAAGTCTCAGGTGTACATTGGTGGACGCGGGCGGGTTGGCGGTGTGCGCTTTGTCGAAAACACGATCGATGCGGTCGCGGCAGCACAGACCATTTTTAATCTGCCGATCATGGGTGAGTATCCCACCGTCTTGCTGGCAGAAGCGAAGTACGATGTCGATCGCGAATTTTATCTGGCAGTCGTTCTCAATCGATCGATCTGTCGCCCTGTGCTGTTGGGTTCACAGAAAGGTGGCATTGATGTGCAGACCGCACTCGAACAGATGCAGCATGTGGTAGTTGATCAGGAATTTTCTCCCTTCTACGCGCGTCGTCTGGCGCTCAAGATGGGGCTTCAAGGCGCGCTCATCGAATCGGTTAGCGGCATGTTGGAGAAAATGTATCGGCTGTTTGTGCAACATGATTTAGACCTTGTGGAGATCAATCCACTGGGTGTCACCGCTACGGGCGAGGTGATGGCGCTAGACGGCAAAATTACCGTGAACGATGATGCGCTGGCACGCCATCCTGCCCTGTCAGCCCTGATTGCTCAGTCAGATGTCAATCAACCTGGGCACCTCAGCGCGGCTCCTACAGCGATGGAGCCAGATGGGCAGGTTGGGATTCTATGCAACGGAGCGGGACTCATGATGGCAACGATGGATGCTGTTTCGCAGGCAGGTGGAAAACCAGCCGTTTTTCTCAATATTGGCGGTGAAACGCAATGGGATGCCTCGCCAACCGCTTTACGGGACCAGCTAGAACGCGGGTTAGAGCAGATGGTGCAGACAAAACAGGTGCGCGTCTTGCTCATTAATCTTGTCAGCGGTTTGATTCCCTGCAATGAGATTGCAGCAGTGATTGCTAAATCTCTGCTGAGCCGAGTACGTAAACCACGCAGCATTAGTGAGATCAGTCCTGAAGCGCTGATTGCTCAAGCTACTCGGTTTCCTCAACTGGTTGTAAGGCTCGTTGGGCGCGATCGCGAACTCGCACGATCGCGCCTAGAAAGCGTCCAGGTAACCCTCATTGATAGCCTCAATGAAGCGGTTACACAGGCTGTAAAGTTGGCAAATGCAGCGACGCGTAATTCGTGAGTAGTGGGGGACGGCTGTAGCTTGCTTCTGCGGAGCAGTAGGCTGAAGGCTAAATGTTTTTACTGTCGTCAGGCACTGACTAGGTTTAACAGTTGACTGGCTAGGAGTTGTACAGAAATAACAGCATGGTCTGTAGCCGTCAGCGAAAAGCTGATAGCTGATAGCTGATAGCTGATCCAAAAGCGTGCAGTTATTTTTTAGCAAGCTCTTAGTGCTTCAAAACACGTTCTCTTCCGACCTTTGGGTAATTTCTCTCTCGACAAAGTTGCTGTACTGTGACTTGAATAGCAGTAGAGTTCGCTTTTCTCATACATTCTGGATACTATTAGGTTTTTTACAGTTAGGTTTTTTCCACGGTGCGATCGTCTCCATCATCAGCGGTTATGAATTTCACCCCAAGCAGCAGAGTCCTGATACAGGGCATTACGCAACCCTTAGGTGCGACGTATGCGCCTTTGATGCAAGCATACGGTACCCAGATCGTTGCGGGTGTCAGCCCTGGATGTGGCGGCACAACGCATCAAGGCATCCCCGTGTTCGACATGGTTGAGCAAGCGCTGTCAGTCGTTGGCGCGGTCGATTCGACGGTGATTTTTGTGCAGCCATATGCAGCGCTAGATGCAGCACTGGAGGCGATCGCGGCGGGCATTCGGCAGCTTGTGCTGATTACTGAGGGCATTCCGCCGCTGGATATGGTGAGCTTACTCAGGAAGGCAGAAGTAACCGAAACGCTGGTGATCGGTCCGAACAGTCCTGGTTTGATTGTGCCGGGACAACTGCTGTTAGGATTGCATCCTGGCGAGTTTTACACACCTGGACACGTCGGGTTAATCAGTCGCAGCGGCACACTCACCTACGAGATTGCCCTGGAATTAACACAAGCAGGCTTAGGACAGTCGATCGGCGTTTGCATTGGCGGTGACGCGATCGTGGGTTCCTCCTTCCCGCAATGGCTCCAAATTTTGGACGAAGACGATAGCACTGAAGTCATTGTGCTGGTAGGTGAGATTGGTGGCGATAGCGAAGAAGCGGCAGCCCACTACATTGCCGAGGCGATCGACAAACCTGTGATTGCCTATGTAGCTGGACGCACTGCTCCTAGAGGTCGGCGGATGGGGCACGCTGGCGCAATTATCAGCTCTCAAACGGCTGAACCAGGCACAGAGGTCGGCACAGCAGACAGTAAGATTAACGCGTTTCGACGGGCAAAAATTCCTGTCGCCGATCGCCCCTGGCAGATTCCCGATCTGGTTAAGAAAACGCTGAAGCTGCCAATGAGAAAAGGTTGAGGCAGAAAGGCTAAAGGATCAACGCTTACAGCCGTTTTCATTTGCATTCACCACACCCCACACCCTACACCCCACACCCATATTCGCTTGACTGTGGCTTACCCAATCAGTAACCGCTGTAAGTCTAAAATTTAGCCTTTATCCTACTGCTCCGCAGAAGCAAGCGACAGCCCTACTCCTGCATCCCTAGCTTCGGCTTGCTGCCAGCAGTGCCTTCATCTCTGATTCACCAGCTCGTCGTACCTGACGGGTCAGGCGCAAGGTAAGCAGGCTGAGTATGCCCAACTGTCCCATCAAGGCGGTCAGCGCAGCCGTGGCTGAGACACCAGACTGTAACGCTGAAAAGGCACCGATCGAGAAGAGCCACACAAATGGCGTTTTGTCAGTAGTGATCTGCAAGGCACCTAAAACAACAGGTGGCAGGATAAGAACAGCGGCAACGGCACCTGCTGCCCAGAGTGCGCGTTTGGGAGACTTCATGAACATCATTAGCTGAGCGATCGCGGCACAGATCAGCGTCAATGTCGCGCCCAAACTCATCACAACCAGTGCGTCAAATTGTGAGTTTGCCTCAGCCCATCCCACTATCCACAGCGAGGCAACCGCAACTGCAATCAGCAGGTTAAGGGCGATCGCCGCCAGTGCCGGACTTTTTTCCCCCCAAAGCAAATCCTTGACAATAGAGCGACTCCAGAATTGTCTCTTACTGGCAACCCGCTCACGGCGATAGCGTGCCCAGTCCAGTAACAGTTGGCGCTGAGGAGTAAGAGCCGCAATCAGCACCATAAACCACAGCAGATTGAAAAAGCCCAGTACAATCAATTCGTTGAACGGTCTATAGTACTCAGGCAGTTGCCGAAAGGCAAACCCAAGCATCCAAACTTCTACACAGAACGTCATCCAATAGCTCTGACGTTTGCTAAGCAGTGTAACATCGGGGTTGCGGAAGCGACGGTTTGCCGACTGCCAGAGCCAGTAAGCACCCGTTCCCAGCGTAATGAGTGCAAATGTGATCGCAAAGCCGAGCTGCGTACCCACTGGTAGATGAAACCAATCAGACATCTCCAAATAGCGCCGATCGCCTTCGCCCCGGTAGTACGATGAGTTCGTCCAGATTTGGAAGAAGAGCGTGTAGCTGCTAAAAACGGCGACAGCTCCCACCCAACCCTGAGCACCACTCATAAAAGCATAGAGCAAGGCACCACTGTAGAAAAACGCGCAGGCTGCCGCTGTCAACAGGTAGATGCTTAGCACATTGGCGATCGAAACACCTGCCCCATTCGCTACTACCAGATGCAAGGGAATCGCCAACAAGACTGCCAGATACGGAATCACTGGTACTCCTAAAACCTTGCCAAAGAGAATATTTTGGCTAGTTTGAGGGCTGAGTCGAATGAAATTAAGCGTTCCGCGTCGTTCTTCTTTACCCAGATCGCTGACGAGCATATACACGCCTGCAAGCAACAGCACAAACGGTAACGTCCAGCTAAGCGCCTGAAACAGATCTGACCACCAACTTTGCCAAGCGATGCGTGGATTGCCGATCGCGTCATAAATACATTCAAACGAGCGATAACTCCCTCTACCTGTGCAATAGGTACTGTATCTTGAGGTCGTGTCAAAGCGATCGGTCGATCGTGCGACAGGCAACCCGACCCAAAAGTACATCAGCACCAAAAGCTGTGTCGCACATGACCCTAAAACCGTAAGAAACACAGTAAGTTTCTTCACGCGACCCTTGAGTTCACGAAACACCTGGGGATTCCAGTCGCTGAATTTATAGAACCGATCGAATGTCATAGCGATTAATACTCCAACTCAGAATCATTCGGGACATTTTGTGAGAAGCGATCTATCAACGAATTCAAGGACGCAGCGGTGGATGGTGAAAACGTTTGCGACACATGCGCCAAAACCAGACGGTAAGCGTACTTAGCCCAAGCAGCAGCACGCCTGTGAAGCCAACAACCCAGTCATTTACATCAGGGAAACCAGAATCGAGACCAGCAGACCAGTACTCCTGGTTTGCTGCATTGATGATGAGCTGTCGGCATTGAAAACCCCAATAGCCCCCCAAGCCATGTAGAACGGCATAGATAATGCCGACCAGAGGCATCACATAAGTGCCCTGTGCTTTGGCTCCCCAACTCAAGCTGTGCAGCAGCGAAAAGCTATAAACAAAGACACAGGCGATCGCTAACAGTAGATAGACACCCATGATTGCTAACAGCGGTAAACCAGCGCTGACGGCTGCCCAAAGGTGAAGCGGGATGGCAAGCGCGATCGCCCAGTACAGCAAGATTGGCACACCCAATAGTTTGCCAACCAGGACATTCTGGCTCGACGCTGGACTCAACCGCACAAAATCAAACGTACCGCGACGCTCTTCTCTCGCAATATCTTTGACCAGCAGGTAACTGCCCAGAAACAGCAGCAGCGTCAAAGCAACCCAGGTCAGCGTGTAAAAAATCTCAAACCACCAGCCCTGCCAGTTAATTCTCAGGTTGCCTGCTTCAATTTGGGCGTAGGCAGTCCATGCGGTTTCATTCTTGATGGGGGTGTCCAACAACGTCTGTACCAGTCTTTGAAAATACAGCACGATAAAGCCCTGTCCTGACAGTGACGCTGCCGCTGCGATCGTGACAGCGCGAGGCTTCAAACGCCCTTTCACTTCCCGCAAAAACTGAGGGCTGCGATCGCTAAAGTAGTCTAGCCAGTTGAATGACATTAGTGCGAAGGAATGAATCTTTGCGTTTTGTTCTCTCTGTTCTCGACCCTGATTGCTCAAACCGAATGGAGTTTTGAGTTCGTTCTGACCTTTCTAACTGCGAACCACTAACAACTAACCGCTAACAACTATTACGACGTTTGCTGATGTCCCATTTTGAGAAAAATGGTTTCCAGATTTTCTTGAGTGCGGTGGAACTCAGTGAGGGGAATGCCTGCGGCAATGAGCGATCGCAGTAAATCGGCTGACTCCTGAAGTCCACCCGAAAAATGAACGCAAAGACTCTGAGTTTCCGGTAAAGTCTCCATCCCTTCCACATGAGGACAATTGTTTAACTCCACTTTGAGTGCGCTTAAATCACCCATACTGGCAATCACAATTTGCTGGCGGCTCAGGCGATGGTACAGGCTTTTCAGGGAGGCACTTTCGACCAGATAACCCAGTTCCATGATGCCAACAGAGGTACAAAGTTCCTCTAAATCGCTCAAGACGTGCGATGAAATCAGGATGGTCATACCAACCTCTTGCAGCGCTTTGATAATTTCGCGGAACTGAACGCGGGCGATCGGGTCTAGTCCCGATACAGGTTCATCTAGCAGCAACAGGACAGGCTCATGAATAATGGTGCGACCGAGACTAAGGCGCTGCTTCATCCCGCGTGAGAGGGTAGCAATCAGGCTATGGCGCTTGTGAGTAAGCTGCACCAGTTCCAGCACGTCTTTCAAGCGGCGACTGCGGTGTGGATCTCGTAGTCGGTAGAGCCGTGCGAAATAATCCAGATAGTCCCAAACGGTCAGGTCGTCGTAGAGTGGAAAGTCATCGGGTAAGTAACCAAGCTGCCGCTTCAGATGAGGGTTGTCGCGATCGCGCAAAAGTCGATCGCCATTGATATAAATTTCGCCGATCGTTGGCTCTTCTGCGGTCGCCAACATGCGGATCAGCGTCGTTTTACCCGCACCATTGGGACCAATTAACCCATAAACTTCACCCGCTTGTACCTGCAAATCGACATCATTAACGGCAATCTGGCGCTCAAATTGTTTAGTTAGCCCACGGGTAGAAATGGCGAGTGCTTCTGGCATGGGAGTAAGAAGTGAGGAGACGTTTTGACTATTGCTTATCGAGTTGACTCTAGTGGCTTGATTCTTGCTTAGTGCCCCCTGTCTGAGCATCAAAAAGATACCCGTTACCTTAGCTTCTTCCTACAGGTTTTGGCAGGGGCATTACGGAAATTGAAACGAAAGCTCAAATTCGAGCTTTTCTCGTCTGTATTCTTGTAGGCGACAGCCATAACATGCCAGTGTGCCATCAGCGTTTGGCAGCAACCCTTGAGTGGCATTGGCTTACACTAAAACTGTAGTTTCCATACCGTGACGAATGCTGATGAGCCGCTTTTTCGCCACATTATTCTCGCTGTTGCTGATTGTCGGTGTGCTTCCCGTTCAAGCAGAGGCGGTAACGGGTGCTAAATACTCCTCTCAATACGCCCCGCCGCCGTCTTATAGCAATGCTGAACTAGCGGGCAAAGATTTTTCCGGGCAATCGCTACGTGTGGCAGAGTTTTCCAACGCCAATCTCAACCGGACAAATTTTGCCAATGCTGATCTGGCTGGTGCGGTCTTCAGTGCTTCGACGATGACGGAAACCAATCTGCACGCTGCCGACTTAACCCAGGCAATGCTGGATCAAGTGAAGCTGTCTCGCGTCGATCTGAGCGATGCTGTTTTAGTGAATACGATGATGCTCCGCACTGTCTTTGATGGCGTGAATATTGCGGGAACAGATTTTAGTGGTGCGATTTTAGATCGGGTGCAAGTTCGAGAATTGTGTCAACTAGCAAGTGGGGTGAACCCGAAGACGGGAGTGGAGACGCGGGAGTCGTTGGGGTGTCGTTAGGGCAGAGGGCAGAGGGCAGAGGGCAGAAGGCGGGAGGTGGGGAGTGGGGAGTATGTAGATGGACGATCGCGGGGAGGAGACGAATGTGATCAAGCGTGTGGGTGTGATTGGCGGTGGTCAGCTTGCCTGGATGATGGCAGCAGCAGCCAAAAAATTGGGTGTGGAACTGATCGTGCAAACCCCGTCCTGTGACGATCCGGCGGTGAGCATTGCGACAAGGACAATCCTGGCAGCGATCGACGATGCCACTGCAACCGCAGAATTAGCGACTTTATGCGATGTCATTACGTTTGAGAACGAATTCGTTAACCTGGACGCTTTATCACAGTTAGCGGGGCAGGGGATTTGTTTTCGCCCCAGCCTGGATGCCCTCAAGCCCTTGCTGGATAAATATCATCAGCGCTGTTGTCTGCGTGATTTAGGGTTGCCAACACCTCAATTTGTGGCTTTAGAAGCAGTGAGAAGTCAAACTACAGAGGGCAAGTCCACCTCAACGCTTAAGCCTCAAACCCCTCCCACGTTTTCTTTTCCCATTGTTCTTAAAACCAGACGACACGGCTACGACGGTCAGGGAACGTTTATTGTCAAAGATGCTCAGGAACTAGAGGCGGCTCTGAGTCGGTTGGAAGACACGCCACTGTTAGTAGAAGCGTTTGTGCCCTTTGAGCGGGAGCTGGCAGCGATCGCCGCCCGGTCTACCACTGGCGAGGTTGTAATTTACCCGATCGTTGAAACGCAGCAGGAACAGCAGGTTTGTCGGCGTGTGTTTGCACCAGCAGCGATCAGTGCGGCGATCGTGGCAGAAGTGGAGGCGATCGTGCATACCTTACTCAGCAGCCTGGAAGTTGTAGGTTTATTTGGCATCGAACTGTTTCTAACGGTTGAGGGTAAAGTACTGGTGAACGAAATTGCTCCGCGCACGCATAATTCTGGACACTTCACGCTGGATGCCTGCGAAACGTCTCAGTTTGAACAACAGTTGCGAGCCGTTTGCGGGTTACCGTTGGGCAATCCTGCCATGCAGGTTCCTGGAGCGGTAATGGTCAATCTTCTGGGCTATGAAGAGTCTCAAAGCGACTATCAGGAAAAGCGGCAACAGTTAGCAGCCGTTTCTAACGCTCATGTGTATTGGTATGACAAGGCAGAATCGCATCCGGGTCGAAAGTTGGGACACGTGACTGTTTTGCTAGAAAAAGAGCAGTGTGGGAGAGAGCTTGCAAGCGCGATCGAATTCATCTGGTATGGCAGCTAAACCGTTTGCTGGTCTACTGAGTTACCGATGGAAACTGTCTACTGAGGTTATCCGCCCACGTTCAGTAGACATTTATCTCAGTGGTATCTAGCAGATCGTATTTCGAGACATTGGCTCAGACAGACGATAACTACGAGCTACGTTTATCGGCGTTGACAAGTCTCTAGGCTCTCTCTAGGCTTGAGACATGAAGGTGAAGGATATCATCAAACTGATTGAGCAGGATGGTTGGTACTTAGCTCGAACACGAGGCAGTCATCGGCAATATAAGCATCCTTACAAACCAGGTCTAGTGACTGTACCTGGAAAATTGAGTGACGATTTAGCGCCAGGAACTTTGGATAGTATTTTGAAGCAAGCGGGTTTGAAATAATGCAGTATCTTATCGTCATTGAGAAGACAACAAATGGATATTCCGCTTATTCTCCTGACTTACAGGGATGTGTCTCAACGGGGGCAACCCATGAAGAGGTTGAACAGAATATGCATGAAGCGATCGTGTTTCATCTTGATGGCTTGAAACTGGAAGGTTTAGAGATTCCACGACCGACAACCTCATCAGCCTATGTTGAAGTCGCCGCCTAATACTGAGCTTGAGCTAACGATATTAAACTCATCTGTGAAAGGTTATTTGTTTTGGCTCAAGGGTGCTGTCAGGTCAGTTCCGACAGAGGTTTTCTTTGCAGGTTACTCGTTTGATTAGCGACTGTCGAAAGGATTAAACCCTATGCCGATCGCCGCAGCCGATCGAGTGCCGCCGATACTTCGGGAGCCAAACCAGCAAAGCGAATAGGCGTTCCTGTGAACCGAATCCGCACACAGTCTGGGTTGGTCGCTGCTCTATTTAAGACCTTGGCGTAGAGGTCATCCAGTTCAGCAGCAGCTTGAGATGGAGTAAGTAAATTAAGTTTGAGGTTGCTGAGTGGGGTAAGGAAGTGATCCGATCGCAGTTCAGCGCTTTTATCCGAAAGGCTAACCAACGTGCCTTCAAACAGGGTGCCCACTGCATGTTTGCCTTCTAGAACGGTGTAGCGCACGGGTATTTCTGACGTGAGCATGACGAATGCTTCTTTTTCTTCGGGCAAAGAGAGATTGTGCTTGCCGCCGATGCCGTTGACATTGTGGAGAGTAACGGGGTCTTTGATGCCTTTAGGTTCAACCTGGATGTGTCTGTCCACATTCACAATGTTTCCAGCATCGCGGAACGTGCCGTCCGAAATGAGAATTTGTCCGCCAACGGTATAGGATTCGATGCGGGCTGCCAGGTTGACGTGATTGCCGATGACGGTATATTTGGCGCGTCGTTGAGAGCCAATGTTACCGACTACAACTTCGCCTGTATTGATGCCAATGCCCATTTCGATCGCGGGTAGCCCAAGCTGCTGATTTTGCTGATTGACCTCTGCCATTGCTGACTGCATGGCGATCGCGCAGGCAACCGCACGTTCCGAATCGTCCTCCCGATAAATGGGCGCACCAAACATGACAAAAACGCCATCCCCAATAAACTCATTGATGGTGCCGTTGTAGCGGTTGACTGTATCCGACATCATGCCCAGGTAGAGGTTGAGAATGGTTACGACCTGTTCAGGCGGCAGGCGTTCAGAGATGGCTGAAAAGCCACGCAGGTCAGAAATCAGAATGGTTACTTTCCGGCGTTCCCCACCGAGGGTTAAGCCACTTGGCGTTTCGAGCAAGCTGGCAACGACTTCATCGCTCAGATAGCGCCCAAACGTGCGGCGCATCTCAGCCGCAGACCGGGCGACATAACCCGTGATGACGATCGCAGACCCCATTAACGCCAGGAAGGGCGGCACAACAGGAAGCCACCATCCCTGTAAAAAAGCGATGTAGCCACCCGTCACCAGACAGCCTGAGGCAAACAGCACGCTGACCGTATTCCAGGGACGTATACCTGGTCTGCCCATATAACGCTGTCGCCAGCTTAAAATCGCCCCAACTGTTGCCCATCCTAAAATCCACAGTCCTTCTAGCGGTTCGCTCCAGGTTTTCAGTGTGGGCATTCGTTCATCCAGCGCGGCACTGAGAATCTGGCTGATCAGGTTGGCATGAATGGTGACCCCTGCCATCCGTGTAGGAGCGGTTAAACTGCTGCTATATGGCACGTAGAACAAGTCTTTCAGGCTTTCGGCTGTGGCACCAATCAGCACAATGCGATCGCGCATCAAATCGGATGGCACCTTGCGCTCCAACACCTCTGTTAGCGTGATTGTCTGAAAACGCTGCATGGTGCCCCGATAGTTCAGCATGACCTGGTAGCCGCCTGCTTGAGCGCCGACATAGCTGCCCGTATTCGCGGTCAACGGTGGAAAGATGGCTGCACCTAGCTTTATGGTCTGATCAGCAGTCATCTCTGGCTCAATGCCGTTCTCTTTCAGGTAGAGGGCTGCCAGCGTGAACCCAAAGCTGAAGACGTTTTCACCTTGCTCATCTTCGAGGTAGAACAAGCCCCGACGGATTTTCCCATCGCCATCCAGCGCGAAGTCATTTGCGCCAACCTGATCGCGCTGCTTTAGAGCGGGAGGTGGTTTCACCGGGGAACTATCGCTGCTGCTGCCAACTTTCTGGACACCGATGAGATTGGGTGTCGTTGCAAAGAGGTTAGCCAAGGTTTGACCACCTGGCTCTACAGGCAGATCGCGGTAGAGATCCAGCCCGATCGCCGCTGGTTTCTGCTGCTTAATCGTCTCCAACAAACCAGCGAGTTCTGCATCTGTCAGCGACCAATGCCCGACCTTCTGCACATCTGCCTCGTTGATTTCAACAATGACAATGCGAGGGTCGATCGCCTCTTGAGGACGCAGGAGAAAAAACTGATCCAGCACTGGAAATTCCAACGCTTGCAGTAAGCCCAGCGATCGCAGACCCAGAACGACGAACGTGACGCTGGGCACCGCGATGATCATTCCGCGCCATTGCCAGATCTTTTGTTTCAGCACGTTCCACATAGGGCAGTTCCAGGGCACTCAGACTCACAATTGAGCGCTCAGCTATGAGCTTTTTCTGATCACTAATCACTGCATCCGGACGATGGTCACGCCTCCAGCGATCGCAGCTACGGCTTCTCAGTGTTAGCAGTCACCAGGGGTGCCGCTGCAATTGCCTCTAACCCGACCGATCGCACCACGTCACGCCAGTCATTGAGAAACCTGGAGTTTTGTGGATATTTCTGCTGGAGGTCTGCAAGTTCGGTCAACGTTTCGTGCCAGATGCCAGCCTCGGCATACAGGTTTGGACGATTACCCGGTAAGGTCTTTTGGAGGGCTTTTGTCAGCGCGACATCGGGGTTCGATCGCTCAATCCATCCTTCTACCGTGGGGCTACCACTCAAGCCAGTAGTCGCATCGCAGAGCGTTGTCATAAACCAGTGATACTGCTTCCCTACTTGCAGGGCTGGGGCACTGTCTGGGAGGTCAAAGCGCACAATGCCTGCTGTGGCGGGTAGCGCAAAAGTGGTTTCGTAAACGACTTTGGTATCGTCATCGCTAAGGAGAAGGAACGCGGCTGTTTGTGCGGAAGATTGGGGAATGTAGACAAAAAAGCTGGGGCGCTCGGCAAAGGTGAATCCCAATCTGGTGTTCGGCACAACCGCTGTGAGCAGTTTGTTTGTCGGTTGCTGGCTACCTCGCAAACAGGAGCCACGGCTTGCCCCACCGGCGGTCGATCGCGGTGCACCCCGTTTCGGCACTTTAAATTTAAGACTAACCTTGATGGGTGATGCGATCGCAGGACGGGGCACAGCCGTCTGTGTCGCGGCTGGTAGCTCAGTGACCAGCACAGACGGCACCAGTAAAGTTAGAGAAAGCAGCGTGTGGTAACGCCAACGTTTTGTGCCGAGCATCGTAACTCCTCCCTCAGTTCTTTCAATAAGTGATTATAAGAGTGGTTACCTGTGAACTCACGACTGAATGTGAGGTTTCTAGACGTTTTCTACGTAAAGCAACTAGTTTCTTAGCCCAGCCATCCAAATCGAGGTAGCGCATCTGCTAAAACTCAGCGCGATCGGTCTACTCTCTACCCAGCTTTAAAACACAGTTGACTCGCTGATAGGCGTGGATCGCTACCTTAGACTACCCGTCGTCTTTGGGATACGCTCACCATCACTGTAAAACGCAACAAAGCATTGGATAAAACGCTTGACAGAAGCGAATCGATACGGAGAATGATCTGGAAGCACCGTTTATTGCAAGACTTCCTCTAGCTGGTGCTGGTTCCATAGGGTTTTGTAAAGTCCTGTCTGCCCCAGCAAGGCAGCGTGAGTCCCAGACTGAACGATCGCGCCCTGCTCCATGACAAAAATGCGATCGGCACTCGCGGCTGCCGATAATTGGTGAGAGATGAAGAGTACCGTTTTGCGATGGGTGCCTTCAGAGAGATTGCGCAAAATTTGGGTTGCGGTCTGGTTATCGACGCTGGAAAGGGCATCATCCAGAATCAGAATCGGTGCATCGACCAGTAACGCCCGCGCTAGGGCAGTGCGCTGCCGCTGACCACCCGACAGCGTAATGCCGCGTTCGCCGACGATCGTCTCGTACTGATGCGGAAAGTTGAGAATCTCGCTGTGAATCTGTGCCTGTTTGGCAGCCTGAATCACCAGCGCTTCATCTGCACCTGGCTCCCCGTAGCGAATGTTGTTTTTAATCGTCGTGCTGAAGAGAAAGCTGTCCTGAGGCACATAGGCGATCGCGCCACGCAAATCGGCAAGCCGCACCTGGGTAATGTCGTAGCCATCCAAAAACAGTTGACCGGGGGCAATGTCTAATAAACGGGGTAATGCGTTCGCCAGCGTCGATTTGCCAGCGCCGATCGTTCCTACAATGGCAACGGTTTCCTGTGGCTGAATCGTAAAGCTCACCTGTTGCAGTGCGGGCTTCACGGTACCGCTGACGGTTGGAAAGGCAAAGGTCAGGTTTTGCGCGGTCAACTGACCTTGAACCTGCGATCGTGATAGAGCGATCGCATCAGGACGATCGCGAATTTTGGGCTGCACGGTGAGAATGGTTTCGATGCGATCGACGCTCACCTCGCCTCGCTGGTATGCCGTAATGGTGAAGCCAAGCAGGGCAGCCGGAAACGCCAGTTGACCCACATAGAGTAAAAGCGCGACAAAATCCCCGACTGTAATGGCACCTTCATTGATGGCGCTGACCCCAAACCGCAGCACGACCAGCAGCCCTACGCTTGCCAATCCAGGTAGCAGCGGCAGCAGCGTACTGCGCGTCAACGCCAGCGAGATATTTGCCTCCAAAAGCTCCTGATTCCGTCGTTGAAACGCCTCTCGCTCATTTTCTTCCTGAGCGTAGATCTTCACCAGGGCAATGCCGCTCATGTCTTCTTGAATCAGTTCGCTCAGATCAGACAACTGCTCCTGCACGACAATCTGCTGCGCCCGAAGTCGCGTGCTAAACAACTGCACCAAGATCAGCATCACTGGATAGACCGCCAGCGACAGCAGCGTCACTTTGACATCGATTTTGAGCATTGCGGGTAACGTCAGCGCGTAGGCAAACAGCGTATTCGCTACGCTGAGTACCGCAAATCCCAGCAAACGGCGAATATTATCGACATCGCTCGTCGATCGATTGATGAGATCGCCAACGGTATTAGCAGCGAAATAGGATGGCTCTAGCGTCAGCAAATGGGCAAATAGCTTCTGCTTCAGGTCAAACTCAACCTGACGACCCACACCAAACAGCAGCGTCCGCGAGATCATTCGCACAATCCACGTTGCCGATGCCATGCCCAGCACCAGCACCACGTAGTAAAAAACCTGATCAAAGCTAAACGTCACCTGAAGCGTGTCGATCGCATCCCGAATCTGCAACGGAATGCGAACCCCCAGAAAATTCACAATGAAAAGTGCTAGAACGCCTGAGACTGCTGCTTTCCAGTGAGGACGAAGGTATTGCCCCAGTTTTCGCAGTCGAGATTGAGCCATTGTTCGGTATGTCGGTGTTGCTGTATCAGTGCGGAAACTCTCTCATCCTAGACGAATCGGAGCCGCGATCGTTCACTGCTGCTTGCCCACATTTCTCCTTAGTCGTCTACCACTGTTGAGAAGGTTGGTCAGAAGGGGGACTGTTGCTGCGTGTGCCAGTAGACGGATTGTCTGTGCGCGTAGGATCTGTGCGCGTAGGATCTGTGCGTGTAGGATCTGTACGTGTAGGAACGGTGCTTTGAGAAGGAGAAAAGGGTTGGTCAGTAGAGGGAATCGTTTGAGGAAAGGTGGAACCTAACGGGGATGTTTCTAGCCGTGAAGGCGGAGAAAAGGCTTGACCGCGACCTAAGGGTTCCACAGCAACGCCACCACAGTCTCTAAGATCCCGAAATTTAATCCAACCGCGCAGAAAATAATAGAGCGCACTGGAATATTCTTCGATCGCCTGTGACCCCAAATAGAGTGCATCAACGCTGGGCAAAAAGTCAGTTGCCTGAAGATTGTGCTCCACCAGGTCGCGTTCTGGCGCTAAATTATCCAGCTTAGACCGAGCGGGCACGGTGTAAAAATCAGTGGGTCGGGCGATCGGGCAAAAGCCAAACACTTCTCGGAAGGTGCGAAACGTCCGCTCCGTGCTCATGGCAGTATTGACAACGGTCAGTTGATTGCCATAGCTGATTCCGTCCAGTAGCTTTTTAATATTTTCAGCACTTTTGCGAATGCTGATGCCATCGTGGTCTAAACGCATGGCACCGCATGGCACCCCCAGATACTGGTTGAGAAACGTCTCAATATCTTTGGCTTCCGACGCGTTCTCCTTTGTCTCTCCCTCTTTGAGCTTGCGATCGAGCCTCTGAGGAGCGCTAATCACGATCAGGCTACCAGGGTTCTGTCGATAAAGCTGGGCGGCATACAGCAGGCGATCGGCTTTATCAGTCAGTTGAATCGGCAGTTGAGTGCGTCCCTCTGTCAGTGCCCGATACGTTGCGAGGGTCATCGGTTCTTCGCCGTCTGGTGGTCTTGGCGTGGCGGGTTGGGGTGCCCCTGCTGGCGGTCTTGTTGGAGGGCAGGTCGTTCTTGGTCCTAAAAACGGACGTGTTGTGCCCTCTCCCATAAGCGCAATAATCGGCGTGCTGCCAGCGACCTGCGTGGGAGTAGATTGAATCATTTTGATGCCTTCCCATTCCAACTCTTGAGCCAGAAAGTAAGACACGATCGGTAGGCAACACGCCAGCAAAAGCACCAGTCCAATACGAATAATATTACCGACAACCTTGTTGATTTTTGCTCCGGTCAGCAAAATCAGGAGCAGAATCACAGCCAGACTGAGCGGTCTAAACGGCAACGAAATCAGATTCCAGAGCGTTCTAAAAATATCCGAGCTATTAAAGCCGACTGGTTCGATGGTAAAACCCACCCCCAGCATCAGCAGAATGAGCAGCAGCACCAACATGCCCAAGAACGCTTTTGGCAGCGCTTTGAGCAGCACAAACCAGGTGACTAACCCAATCACAATCCAGAGCAATACCTGGGTCAGCAGCAGAAAAACATCGGTAAGCAGTAAAACCATGCTGAGCGTTCCTACCTGCCTGCTACATCTGCTTGATGACCATGCCAGCGCGATCGCCTATTCATATCAACCGACCGTCCACACTGTCTTTTACAGAGACCATGATGCAACCAAATGGTGAATTAGCAACAATTCATTGACAACTGACAACAGGTATTCGTCTGAGTCCAAAGTCAGGACGATCTGAAATGCCCATTTAAATGATACGTTTTTTAGCACAAATTAGTACAAATGTCCGTTTGGCGCGTTTGCTTGGAGCTGATGATGGCGATCGCACCTCGCTCTCAAAGAACTAAAGCATTGCAAAATAGGGTGGGTTGCTTTTCTACCCAGTTAAGTGATCGGTTGAGGCATCTTTAGGAGGTTATCGCAGTGTCAGTCATTCTTGCTCTCATTGTCTTTGGCATTCTCTTTTTCGCCCTAGCGAAAGAGCTAGTGAGCAAGTAGCAGCGTATGGTGGCTGTTGGCGATTGGTTCAGTATCCGCAAAACAATGCAAAAAGGGCGCATCTAGCGCCCTTACTCCTGTAAATCCTTTTGTCCAAAACCTTAAAACGGTGAACGATTTTAGAACGCGCCCACTTTTGCCACGATGACGTAGATAGTGCGTGCAATCAGAGACAGATCGTAAAGCGGATGCCATTGCTCTTGATAGCGCAAATCAAGCTCGACAATATCTTCAAAGTCTTTGACCATCGATCGACCGTTTACCTGCCATTCTCCGGTCATACCCGGCTTGACATTCAACCGTTTCCAGTGGTGGCTATCATAACGTGAAACTTCATCAGCCGTAGGTGGGCGTGTGCCGACGAGACTCATTTCACCAAGCAGCACATTCCAAAACTGGGGAAACTCATCCAAACTGCTGCGGCGCAAAAAGCGACCCATTCTCGTGACGCGAGGATCGTCCTGGTTTTTGAAGATCAGCCCACTTGCCTCGTTCTTTACCTGCGACTTGAGAGCATCTGCGTTCTGCACCATAGAGCGAAACTTATAGATGCGAAACGTTTGACCCAGCAGACCGTAACGCTCTTGAACGTAAAAGATAGAACCGGGGCTATCTAGCTTGATAGCAAGAGCTAGAGGGATAAAGAGAATTACCAGTAGCAACAAGCCAACTAAACTACCCACAATGTCGACCAGGCGCTTGAAGAGTGAGTGAGCCGATCGGTGGGGTACTTGAAGCTCGGCAGAAGTAGGCAGCGACGAATCAACCATTGTGTTAGGGAACGTGGATTGCATGACCGCTTCAGCCTCTGGTAGTGACACCGTGTAAATACGTATAACTTCTGGAGAAATTATAATACCTACTTCATAGCGGTCGATCGTATCCGCTGATCCACTGACTCAATCTTTTTGATAACTTTACAAACCCACTTTTTTACCGATTTTTTATAAAGTTCTTGTAAAGCCTACGTGTATTTTTGCGCCAGCAGAGGGAACAGCGCCTGTCGAGTCATCTTTGGTCTTGCTGCATAATGCCAATTTCTCTGTAGAACGAATGCTATGCCCCAACGGTTCTCGAAGAGTGAAAGCGACTCAAGCCAAAGGTGGTAATAGCGCTCGTTTTAAAGCGCTTGAAATTGCGGCAGCAGCGCTTGGAGGGCTTTACCGCGATGACTTAAGGCGTGTTTTTGCTCACTTGTCATTTCAGCAAACGTGAGCCGCTGTTCGGGGACGTAAAAAATGGGGTCATACCCAAAGCCACCCGTGCCACGTGGAGCGTAAAGAATATTACCAGCGCAGATGCCATCTGCTTGCAGCACGATCGCACCATCCGGGCGGGCGATCGCCACAACACAGACAAACCGCGCTTCACGATTCAGCTCATTCCCCAACTCGTGCAGCAGGCGATCAATTCGCTCTACATCTGTCTTCCCATAGCGGGCAGAATAGACACCTGGTGCTCCATCCAGCGCGTCTACCTCTAAGCCAGAATCGTCAGCGATCGCCCACTCCCCGGTTGCCTTTGCCACTTGCGACGCTTTCAAACGTGCGTTTTCAGCAAACGTAGCGCCCGTTTCCTCAATCTCTAGCGCATCGGGCTTCAGCGCCAGTTCCCAATCCAGTCCTGCTAACAGCGCCTGCATTTCTTGGAGTTTGCCGGGGTTTCCGGTTGCTACGATTAACACTTTCATCGCTGACTCATCCTTATAGAGCAGTCCTAAATATAGAGCAGTCCTAAATCATTGGTGAGCAAGACTATCGATTAGCGGTCAGCGGTCAGCGGTCAGCGATCAGCTTTTTTGCGGACGGCTGACCACTCATACCAGCGTCATGCTCATCATTCAAACGATAATATTCGGTTGTTTTAGTACACGTAACGCTATGTGAGCCTTCAGCAGTCAACTCTCAGCTCTAAATGCCATGCTGAGGGCTAACCATTGTTGGATTACCACCGTTGGAATACCATACAAACCTATAGCAGACCTGGATCATTTGTGAGCGAGACTGAATCAGTTAGCGGTTAAGCGATCGGCTTTTCTGCTGACCGCTGACCGCTGACCGCTCATACCAGCGTCATTCTCATTACTTAAGTAGGATCGCCATACTTTGAAATCACTATACTTCGAAAGAGTTGCAGCATAAGTCGCTGGCTGTTGATAAGCTGTAGAATGAACTTTGGCTACTAGTAGGTAATCTCATGCAAAAGCGTACCGCGTTCGATAGCACTCAATTGATGCGTCGAGCTGATGAATTGATTTCAGCCGCCTCCAATCGTTATCGAATTACGGTTCAGGTAGCGAATCGGGCGAAGCGTCGTCGGTTTGAAGATTTTGACAGTGTGGATGACCCCATGATGAAGCCCGTCATGCGAGCGATCATTGAGATGTCAGATGAACTGACTCAGCCTGAAATCATTGGTGAGTAGCGCTGACGGTATGGTCTGTCAGAATTGACCTGAAGGGCGATCGCTACTTATAGCAATAGTCAGGTGGGTTGGGAGCATGTCACTTTCGCAAGTGCTAGATTCTGCCCTCATCCCCAACCCTTCTCCCCGAGGAGAAGGGAGCAAGGATTCAAAGTCCCTCTCCCTGGGGAGAGGGATTTAGGGTGAGGGCGCAAAGGTGACATGCTCCCGGTGGGTTAGGACGAGGTGCAGAGGTAACCCCCCGCACCTCCTTTAATTCCAACGTCCTAGCTTTTATAGCGATCGATACTGATCTCAACATCTTTCTCTAAGCACTGCATAGGCGATGGTAATGGCAAAAAAACGTGTGGCAGTTCAACGCGCTTGCATACTTCTACTCTCGTTCATGAGTGGCTTGCTCATTGTGACGACTTTAGCAGTCTTGCTGCCTGACGCACTCGTGCGATCGCCTGCGTTAGCTCAACGAGTACGACCAGAAGCAGTTTGGCAATCTGTGTATGAGCGAGTACCGTCGTTACCCAAAGAGAACCAGTACGTGAGTAAAGAAACTGGCAAAGTTGACGCAGATAATACGCTGGTCGGTCGTTTTGTGCGCTACCACCTCTATGTTGCTGGACGATCGCCGCTCTATCGCTTTGACTGGAAATTGACCGTAGCAGATTACCTGGGGTTGGGTCTCAATGGTGCTTTTGATGAGACAAGCTACCCCAGTCGTGCAACCTTGCGAACAAACCCAGCAGAAGGTGATCAGGCAGCGATTAATCGGCTCAGTCGATCGCAGCGCGAGGCATTAGTGCAGGCATTAGTAGATGCCTTCTCGCCAGCCGCCGATTCATCACAAGTAACGCCTGTTTCTCCACCCCAGTTGCCCTCTAGCCCAGCAGCAAACCCTTAGCACTTTAGCGATCGCGCCCGCTGAAGCCATAGCGGTAGTACGCATGGTCAAATGGATGTGACTATCGGCTCGGTAGGGATGCTGAAGAGAGATATCTTTAGGATGCTCAATACAATGGTCGTTTGCTTTGTAGCAAGGCACATTATATAAGCGGCGATCGTGCGCCTAATTCCTAATCAAGTTAAACGACCTACATAAAGTCGTCTTGCTCGACGTGCAAGCTCGATGCCGCTACCTGTAAGAACAGCTCAACCCCTTAAAAGGCAGAGAGTTTGTAATCTAGAACACCATTAAATGGTCAGTCAAAAAGTTACCCGACAGGGTACCAAAATGAACTAATTATTTCTGCTAATGTATAAGCGGCGGGAATTTCATCAGAACTTCATAAATTCCAGTAGCTCAAGGGGAAAGACGTGACAACCGCGAGAAATGTCAAGCTAACGCTTGCAGTTGTTGATCCAGAGTTAGATGAAGAGGAAAAAGACTTAGAGGCTCGTAGACTTCTCAGAAATCTGAGAGAAATGAAAGACGAGGTTGAGCGCGTCGAACTTGCTACAAGAGAGCCAACAGCAGGTACCAAACCTGTGCTTGAAACTTTAGTCGGAATTCTAACCGCTGAGGTCAGTGCTAAGAATATAAAAGCGGTGTTTGAGCGACTCAGTGAATACTGGAAGCGCCCAATCGAGATGGAAGTTGAGGCAAATGGACGCAAGCTGAAACTTAAAGTTAGCAGCCAGAAGGATTTGGAAAAGGCGATCGAGGCGGCTCAAAAGTTTGTAGCAGGATCATAGAAGGGGTAACAAGGACTAGTATGGCGAAGATAGCACTACTGATTGGGATTAGTGACTACTGCGAATTACCTCGGTTGCCGGCAACGACAAGGGATATAGAAGAATTAGAGCAAGTATTAAGAAAAACAGAGATCGGTGGATTTGACGACGTTCGGCTTCTAAGAGATCCAAATGCTCACGACATGAAAGTGGCAATTGCAGAGTTGTTTGCAAACCGTAAGCGTGAGGATTTAATACTGCTGTTTTTCTCAGGACACGGAGTTAAGGACGATCGAGACGGAAAATTATATTTTGCTACAGCCGATACGCGAAAGGCTCATGCTACTTGGACAGCTGTTTCTGCTCAAGAAATCTTAGATTTCATGCGAAATAGTCCTAGTAAACGACAGGTTGTAATTTTAGATTGTTGCTATAGCGGAGCGGCTGTAACTGGCGTAGTTGAGAAAGCGATTAATATTGAGAAAGCGGTTGATGTTGATTCAAATATTAAAGGTTTGGCGATTTTGCCTAACGTTAATGTGAATTCACACATTGATGATTTGGGTGGCGAAGGTCGAGTTGTCTTAACCTCATCAACATCAACACAAGTGTCTTTGGTAGATTCAGAGCTTTCTGTTTATACCAAATTCTTGATTGAAGGACTTGAGACAGGATCAGCAGATGAGGGTGACAACGGTTTTATTACAGCTCATGAATTACATAAATATATCAAGCAGAAGCTTACAACAGCTGGCTCACGAATGACACCAGAATTTTACCCTTCACATGAAGGGTTTGAGATTGTTTTAGCTAGATCTCACAGATCTCAAAGTGGTAATCCAGAACTTGAGTATCGTAGAGATGTTGAAAAATACATTATCGGAGCGCGGAACAGCTCTGAAAAGATTAGTAATTACCTTGCCAACAATAAAATTACTGGTAGCACACCTCGCAAAAACCTTGATGCTTTTCGAGACAAACTGAAACCTCTTGGTTTGACTGTGCAAAGAGCTGATGAGATTGAAAGCGAAGTTTTAGAGCCGTTAAAAATTCTTGAGGAGAAGAGACGCAAGTACCGAGAAGCATACATTGATGATCTTCAAAACGATCAATATTCTTTGCATGATGAAAACCGTAGGGAGTTAGATAAGTATCGAAGAAGGCTTGATTTACAAAAAACTGACCAGGACTTGATTGAGCGTCAAGTTCATCTAGAAACATACGAAGAACGATGCCGAGAATTAGGCAATCAAAGGGCTAATCAATTACCTGACGAGTTAAGTGTTTTACGAGCCAAACTACAGCCTCACCTTACAGATGATGTAGTAGATTCTCTTCATAAAAAGTATTTTCCTAACGTAGGTTCTTCACCAAAACGTATCACTCCTTGGGTTTTTGTTGCTTTAGCTCTAGTTGTTCTTGGGGTTGCCCTTTCACAACGTACACGAGATGCTCAAAACCCAACTCCATCACCAATCCCTAACAGTCCAAGCAGCCCAGACAATTCTAATCAACTCGATCGTATTTCAGATGTTCCAGATGTTCCAGATCTACCCAATGTAGAGTTTAAGTACGGTGGCAGCACAACTTGGGCACCGCTTCGGAGACCAAAAGAAGAAGGGGGAAAAATACTCCCAGCTATCCAGGATGCATTTCCAAACTTTCGGTTGAAATACGAGAAACCGCCTGAAGGACAGAAAGATGGATCAAGAACTGGCATCTCAATGCTGACTAAAAAGCAGCTTGACATTGCTCTGTCATCTGATGAAACCCCTGCAAGTGAGAAACAAGCATCTAATTTATTTGAAGTTAAAGTTGGGAAAGACGCAATTGCAATCATCGTTAATCCTGACAGCGGGATCACAGAGCTAACAATTGAACAATTGCAACAAATATATAGAGGTGGAATAACAAACTGGAAAGAATTAGGAGGCAAAGACTTGCCTATTCAACCCTACTCTCGTTCGTCAGAAAGTAGCACGACCGGCTTCGTTGGAGAGAATGTTTTTAATGGTACTCCTGCTAGCAACCTGAAACGCCCTGATACCCCTACGAAAGGTATAAATTTCGTAAAAAATGATCCAGGAGGCATTTTCTTCTTATCAGCACCAGAAGTATTTAGTCAGGATTCAGTAAAAGATGGCAGTGTTGTGGTGCTTGCTCTTAAAAAAGATGCTTCTTCTCTTTCGATTGCTCTAGATAGCAACAAGAATTTTGCTCTCGACCAGTCTATCTTTCAGGATGGGAAGTATCCACTTGTTCGAGGCTTATATGTAGTTTATAGGAATGACAAGACAGAGGCTGAAAAGGCAGGAAAGGCTTACGCTGCTATGCTTTGCACTAAGCAAGCTCAGCAACTTCTCAAAGATCTTGGATATGGTCGAGGTGATTGTAAGTAACTCGGTGGATTAATCTCGGCATCCAACGCGGAGATTTTATTGACTACAATATCCCAAACGTTGGCGAAATCAGCTCCAAAGTAATTGTGAGTTAACCGATCGCACATTCCAGCCATAGCTCACCATTCAATAGAACCTTAGTTCCGACGCAACACATTCGTAGAAGTTTAAGCGACGACATTGCAACGCTTGATGCCTGGTTAAAACCTCTGACAACCTCCGAGGTTTAGCCAGAATCAGCTTCAGTCTTCCCAGTGCTCTTGAACGCAGCTTTTAAATGATGAGGCTGACTTGAGAACCCTGTTCCGTTTTAAACACCTCAATACGCGATTGAAATGCCTCTTTGAAGTGAGGCACATGGGAACAGTGAGAATGCAAGCGAAGTCAGCCGCGATCGCGTTGATGGCGGCAATCAGGCGATCGCACTAAATCTAACTCAACTTTTGAAGCAAACACTTGATCGCGCTTCTCGCAGGGTGCGTTAATAAAATGGTGAGTTTGCTTTGCAGCAACTTACTCTGCAACGTTGGCGGTTGCGAAGCTGAAAGAAAAAACTTTTCTGTCGGCTTCGCAAGGGTGATGCAATGCTTGCCTGTCAAATCGACATTACACAGGTTGATTAGTCGGCACTGCCAGCATTCGAGGAATCAACACATGATCAGGCTGTTCGAGCACAAACCGGACACAACGAGCAATATCTTCTGGTTGGAGCGCGCCACCCGAATTGATGTAATTTTTGTCGTCCTCACTCCAGTGATCATATAAGTTTGTAGCCACAGTACCAGGGGCGATCGCGGATACTTTGATCCCCGTTCCTGCCAGTTCCATCCGCAAAGCATCGGTAAACGCTTCAACTGCGTGCTTTGTACCGTTGTAGGCACCATATTGAGGTGCGGTTTTGAGTCCAGCAATACTGGATGTGTTGATGAGAAAGCCACTGCCTACTTGTTTGAAATGACGCACTGCCATGTATGCCAGTCGATAAACCGATTCCACATTGAGGCGTACCATTTGGCAAACCGCTTCAATATCCACTTCTTCAATGGAGCCAACGGTCATCGCTCCGGCATTATTGATGACGACATCCAGTTGCCCAAAGGTGGCGATCGCAAAATCGACCAGTTTTTCAGGCACGTCAGGATCGGTAACGGCAGCGGCAACTACTTTAGCGTTTTTGAGCGATGCCGCAAGTTGGTCAAGCTTGTCTTGCGATCGTGCTGTTAGCACCAAATTCATGCCAAGAGCATCTAGGTCTTGAGCGATCGCCTTGCCGATGCCGCTACTTGCTCCTGTGATGATGGCGGTTTTTCCTGCGAGTTTCATACGTGCAATTCTCCAAATGTGAATGTATTAGTTCAGAGGATGTCTTAAAAGCTGTAAGGTGCGCTCCTAAATGCCCCCCTAGCCCCCAATTCTGGGGGAGCCAGACTTTCAAAGTCCCCCAAAATTGGGGGATTGAGGGGGCAAAGACGGTGTCCTTGACACTTCTCAGACATCCTCTCAAAGCAAAATTGTTAGAGGAATGATTCACAAAACCATACCTGGCGAAGACAATCTAGGACAGATCAACCCAAACGGTTTTCGTTTGCAGGTAAAACTCCAATGCTTCTCGACCGTTTTCCCGTCCATAGCCGCTCATCTTGTAACCACCAAAAGGGCTTGAGGGATCGAATTGACCGTAGGTGTTTACCCAAACTGTGCCTGCCTTCAACTGGGCTGCGGCTTTGTGCGCCTGCTTGATGTTGCGAGTATGCACACCCGCAGCCAAGCCATACTGGTTGCTATTGGCAATGCGAATGGCATCATCGAAGTCATTGAAGGGAATGACTGAAAGAATGGGACCAAAGGTTTCTTCGCGGGCGATCGTCATCTCACTCTTCACATCCGCAAACACAGTTGGTTCCACAAAGTAGCCCTTACCTGTACCAATATTTGCAGCTTTGCCACCGCTGACTAAACGCGCCCCATCTTGTTTGCCAACTTCCATGTAGCGGAGTACATTTTCGTATTCGCTGCGGTTGGCGATCGGTCCCATTTGACTTTTAGGATCAAGCGGATCACCGACTTTGGTTCGCTTTGCCCATTCCACCACACGCTCCAGCACGTCGTCATACACCGATCGCTCGATCAACATGCGCGATCCGGCATAGCAAATTTCACCCTTGTTGTAAAACATCCCGTAGTAAGCGGTTTCTGCTGCGGCATCCAGATCAGCATCCGCAAAAATGATGTTGGCAGACTTACCGCCCAACTCCATCGTTAGATGTTTCAATGTGTCGGCTGCATCTTTGATGACGCGAATGCCGCTTGCCGTTGAGCCTGTGATCGCAACTTTATGCACATCAGGATGGGTTGAAAGCGTGTGCCCAACCGTGCTTCCCGGTCCTGGAACCACATTAAACACCCCATCAGGAATTCCTGCTTCCTGCATAATTGCTGCCACTTTGAGCGCAGATAGCGGTGTTGACGAGGCAGGCTTGTGAACGATCGTATTGCCTGCCGCCAGTGCAGGAGCAAACTTGTGAATGGAGAGAACGAGGGGGAAGTTGAACGGCGTAATGGCAGCGATGACTCCTAAAGGTTCCCGCAGCGTATACGTGTGTAATCCCTTGGTGGTTTGTTTAACAGACCCTTCAATTTTGCTTGCCCAACCTGCAAAGTAGTGAAACACATTCGCTAAATGGGGAATATCGATCGCCATGCTGTCTGTAAACAGCCGCCCCATTTCTTTTGCCTGCAAAAATGCCAGTTCTTCACCATACTTCAGAAACAAATCTCCAATGCGCCAGAGGATTTTACCTCGCTCGTGACCGCTCATCTGTCCCCAAGCACCCTGTTCAAAAGCACGGTGAGCCGATGCGATCGCCGCGATCGCATCTTCTTTTGTGCCTTCTGCAACCTGGGCAACCACCGCCTCTGTCGTTGGATCAATGACATCAAATGTTTTGCCACTACTGGAGTTACGCCAGCTACCGTTGATATAAAGCTGGGTCAGATTAATTGTAAAATTGGGATGAGTCGATGACTGCAAGACATCAAGTTGTGCGACCATGTTTTTCCCCTTAAGTGAAAGCCATAGACCAAATCAATTAATTTAGCCATAAGCTAACCATAGAAGGCTTCACGAGGATACAATAGGCACTTCTTGCGTTCTTTTTGACGATTCTTGCTATTGCTTTCGCAGTTGCATCGGTGTGAGTCCTGTAGCTCGCTTCAGGTGACGTGTTAGTTGGCTTTGCTCATTAAACCCCACTGTTTGAGCAACTTCTGCGATACTCAGTTGGCTCTGCAACAGTAATTGCTTTGCCCGTTCTACGCGCTGCCGAATCAAATATTGATGAGGAGATGCGCCAGTAGATTGTTTGAATAAACGGCAAAAGTGGTATTGGCTCAGACAACAAAGCGCGGCAAGCTGTTCTAAAGACAAGTCTTCTGCTAAATGCTCACTGATAAACTCAAGGATGAGGTGTAGTCTTACCCTTGATAGCCCGCCCTTGTAATTGCAGGGCAATACCCGACTGTTTGAATATTGCTTGACTAGCCTTGCTGCAAGGGCAGTCATCAAACTCTCTGCGTATAAAGTTCCAGTTGCGCCTCCGCTCTCGACTTCTGACAGCAAGTGCTTGGCAACATTGGCAACTAATTCATCTTCAAAATTTGGTTGCGGAATGATTTCGATTCGTTCTCCAGCACTAATGTCTCGTGCGGCTCTTTCAACGAATTTGGGTTCGAGGTATAAAACTAAAAAGTCAGCTTGCGAAAAACTGTGACCAATGTGTGGCAATCCGAATGGATATAAGAGCGCATCGCCGCAGTTATGTGTAATGGTGCGACGACGAGTTCCGGTGTCGAAAATGTCTTTTTTGTAATTGCCGCTTAGTAGAAAACCGATGATGTGTGTGGGAAAACAAATTTCTGGAGTGACCGCATGATCAAAAATACGATGGCGTTCTAAGCGAAAGCCATGCCATTTAGCCAGCAAGCTCTTACTTGACAAAACAGGAGCAAAAATCCCGCTAACCTCTGAGAGAGCGTCGAGTTTAACAGTATTGCTACATGCTGTTTGTTTTGCTGGGTGTATCATGGCTAACACTTACAACATCACATAAGAGGCAATGACTTTCAGCTCCCTTCTGGGGAACAGAGTTGGGGATGAGAGCAAATCATCCCGCCAATCAGCAACGCCCATCATTTGCACTACGATCGCATCTCTCGCTCAGTATATCAAGGGTTAAAGCGATTGGTGGCTGGGTTAGCTATCTTTTCAGATGAGCAGCTAAGTAGTGACATAGATAAATTTGGTCACCCTACCGACACCTCCCAAACTACCGCCTTATCAATCTTCTCAAAGCAACTCAGCCATAAACATTGACAAGCAGCTTCTTAGCAGTTGCCCTTATCGAGGAATTAAGCGGCTCAACAAGTTATTGGACGGAGCAACTCCCCCGATTTGCTTCGGTGGGAAAAGAGATCGAATGCTTGCTGTCTATCGACCTCAATTAATGAAGGAGATAGACAGCAACTAGTCTGCATCGTAGCTTTAGTTGGGGATTAAACAGAGTATTCCGTTTAGCGGCTGAGTTCGTAAACCTAAGCGGCAGGGCTTTGACTCTTGGGGTCTTCACTGTCGGTTTTTACCGTGCGACGTGCGGGACGTTTTCGGTCTTTCCGGCGGGTGCCACCAGCCATCGCATACTCGTTACTATTCTTGCCAAACTTAGACGCAACTCCCATCAGCATGCGCTCTGACCATTCAGAAAGGAGCGTTTTTCCCTCCCCGATCGCAATACTGGCATCGTTAACTACTGCTAGAGCAGTGTTGTAAACCTCCAGCTTCTGCCGCGTCTCGTTAATTAACTGCTCATAGGTTTCTACAGTCAGCCCGTTGCCCAGGTCGAGGGATACACTAACAGCTTTAAGCGCTCCCAAACGCGATTCAGCTTTATCTAAAATTCGAGAGACTTTTTTTGGTCTTGGCATCAGAGTTCACCCGTATGATTGAACGTTTAGTCCAAACTAACTCAGACAAACTGAGGCAAAGAACCGTAAGTTTTGCTAAAAATGTCGGCTCTTTTTGCTCAAAGGTTCAGAAACGTCAGTGAACTTACGAACTGAAAGAGCGACGATCGCTCAGGAAATCTACTGCCCTGGCAACCAATCTCTTAGGCTGCTAAATTGAGATTGTATGCAGAATCTGTAAGAGGCGATCGCAGCCATAGCAAAACTCCCCCAGTTCAACCGAATCAACTGACGAAACGAAGATCCGTTTGAACAGAATCAATTTCGGCTAATCCAGATCAAAGAAATACTTAAACTGAATCAATATCAGCATAAGGAGATCTTATTTCTCAACGCTGCGAATCAATTTCCGCTCAAGCTGAATCAAGATCGACTAAGCCTGAACTACTATTGGCTTGACCTGAATCGCTTCCCGCTTGACCGGAATCAAGATCAGCTTAGCTTGAATCAAGATCAGCTTTTCGGCGTTGCTGAATCCAGGGATGATTTGCCCTCATCCCCGACCCTTCTTCCCAGGGAGAAGGGAGCTAGAACGCTTGTTCCCTCTTCTTGGGGAGAGGGAGAGGGCTAGTTAACGCGATGTGCAACTAGTTCGCCCTCATCCCCACCCTTCTCCCTGGGGAGAAGGGCTTCCAGACCGTTCCGGTTCCCTCTCCCATCGGGAGAGGGCTAGGGTGAGGGCAGTTTTGGCAGGTATTTTAGGAAAGTCGCACATTGCGTAAGTTAGCCAGAATCGGCTTCAGTCTTCCCAGTGCTCTTGAACGCAGCTTTTAAATGATGAGGCTGACTTGAGAACCCTGTTCAGTTTTAAACACTTCAATACGCGATTGAAACGCCTCTTTGAAGTGAGGCACATGGGTAACAGTGAGAATACAAGCGAAGTCAGCCGCGATCGCGTTGATGGCGGCAATCAGGCGATCGCACCCTTCCGCATCTTGCGTACCAAAGCCTTCATCAACGATCAGCATTTGTAGTGCCGTGCCCGATCGGTGTGCGAGGAGCCGTGCGAGTGCCAGCCGAATGGCAAAGTTAACCCGAAACGCTTCTCCACCCGAATAGGTTTCATAGGGACGAGTGCCGTGGGCATCGGCAATCAAAATGTCCAGCGTTTCAATCAGTTTTGCGGTTGGAGGCGCTGACGTTTTGGTAGAAAGCTTTGCCTGACGGGTTTGGTCGCGGCGATGAGAGCGTTGCGTCACAAATTGAATGTGCAGTTGGTTCGCACTGAGACGACTGAGAATTTGGTTGGTTTCTGCTTCGAGTTGCGGCAGTGCGTTCTCAATCATCAATGCCTGAATGCCATTCTTACCAAATGCCTGCGCCAGCTCTTGATAGATGCGCTGCTGGCGTTGAGCGGTTTGTAATTGAATTTTGAGTGTTGAGTGTTGAGTATTAAGTGTTTCGAGCTGCTGCTGTTGTTGCTGTATGCGCCCCAGGCAGGCGAGTTGCTCATCTAATTGCGATCGCCGCTGCTGGATTGCCTGTTCCAGACTTTGGATGTGAGCGTGACCGTCAGGGGTTTGCTCTAGCTGTTGTACAAGCTGCTGTACGTGCGTTTGAGCCGCTTGATAGTTGGTGGTGCGATCGTGCAGAGTCTGAGTCAAAGCACCAACCCGTTGCTGCGTCTGAGGATACTGTTGATGGGCACGTTCTAACTCTTGATAACGAAGCTGCCAGTTTTGCGCTTGCCGTAGCGCTTGACGAATAGTGTTATGTTGTTCTGGATCATAGCCAAGTTCAGCAATGTGGTGATCCAATAGGGCAAGCTGCGCAACGGTTTCAGCGCGTAATTGCTCAACGCTAGTTTGCTGTGCTGCAATTTGGATCTGAAGGTCAGGCTGCCGCTGAGTAAGCTGTGCCTGTCGCCGTTGCGCTTGCTTAATTTCGGCATGACGGATTTCTGCCCAACGCCAGCGATCGACTTCGCCCCGTGCCAGTGCATGATTTTTTTCGTCGTAGTTTAACTGTTGCAAGCTGCGATCGAGCCATTGCAGTTCTTCTTGCAGGTCAGTTGAGTAGTTACCCTGGAGCGATCGTTCTAACGCAGCCGCTTCTGCTATGACTTGTTGCAATGTTTCCTGCACAGCGATCGTCATCTGAAGCTGTTCGTGTAGTTGACCGCGCCGTTCTAATACTGCACTATAGGGCTTCAGTTCTTGCTCCAGGTCACGATACTCCTGCCGCAAGATTTGAATTTCACGCTCTGATGCCGATAGCTGCTCTCGGATCACCCAAATTTGCTCTGTGACCGCTTGCTGCTCAGCCTGATGTTTTTCTAACACCAGATGCCAATGGTGTTCATCAAGTGGGCGATCGCAGAGAGGGCAGGGGGGGTAGGGTGTGGGGTGTGGGGTGTGGGGTGTGGGGTGTGGGGTAAGGAAGTTTTGAGTAGTGTGTGCCGCCGTGCTAGAAAGTTTTGAGTTGCTTTCCCTGCTTCCCTTGCTCCCTTGCTCCACTGCTTCTGCCTTCTGCCCTCTGCTTTCTGCCTCCTGCCCTCTGCCTTCTGCCTTCTGCCTCAACAATTCAAGTTTCTGCGCTAAATCTGCCAACTGCGCTTCACAGTGTCGCTGCTGTTCTTGAAGCTGTTCCATGAAACTGCGACGTTCTAAGCCTCGTTCGCGCACTTGCTCCTGGTAGGCGCGTCGTGCGTCCAGGGCAGTGATGCGATCGCTCACTTCCAGTACCGCTTGTTTGAGTTGAGGCTGGCGTGCCTGCTGCGCGTGGAGTTGCTGTGCCGAAGCATGGAGTTCTTCTAGTCGAGTCGTCAGGCGAGTGTGCTCTCGGTCGAGCTGGCTTTGAAGCTGCTGGCGGCGCTGCAAGAGTGGAGAAGCCTGCACTTGAAGTTGATCCAGGGCACTGAGATGAGCGCGTGCTTGCTGGAGTTGTTGCATGGCAGCAGCGATGTCGGTTGCTTTGCTGAGCGTCTGGTGTAGTTCCGTTTCTTGCTGTACCAGTGCCTCTAGCTGTGCCTCTAGTTGCTGTTGTTGGTGCTGTCGATCGGCTAATTGTTCCTGCTGCTGCTGTTGATACTGTTGACGCTGCGTCTGGGCAACCTGATACGCCTGAAATCGGGTCGATAGCGTCTCTTCATGCGCCTGTAACGTTTGAAAATGCTGGTAGCCCGCCACGATCGCCGCTTCTTGCTGAAGCAATGCTCCTAACTGCTGCTGCTGCTGTTGGGCAACGGTTAACTCCTGCTGTAAGCGCTTGCAATCCTGTTCGAGATGGCGCTGTTGTTGCTGCTGCCAGGTAAGCTGCTGCTGCCAGGTCAGTCGCTGCTGTTGGACTGCTTGCAATGCCTGAAGCGTCTCGCTATCAACGGTTTGCTGCTGTTGCATCACTGCCAGCATAGACTCTAGCGCTGATTGTTCTTGCGTAATGCGATCGCGCTGCTGTAGCTGCTCTCGGGTCGTCTCCAGATTGCGTTCCAGTAAATCAATCTGTCCCTTGAATTGGCGCGATTGATCTTTTGCCTGTTCTGCTACACTGTCGTACTGATCGAGCTTCAGCAGATCTGCCAGAATTTGCTTGCGCTCAGTCGGACGCTTCAGCATGAACTCATCTGCCCTTCCCTGCCGCAGATACGCCGAATTCACAAACGTCTCATAGTCCAGCTTCAAGTGTTCCAGGATCAACTGCTGGGTGGCACGAACGCCTTTAGCGGTGAGAGTCCGGAAGCGTAGGGAGTGGGGAGTGGGGAGTGGGGAGTGGGGAGTGGGGTGTGGGGTGTGGGGTGTGGGGTGTGGGGTGTATGTGAGAACAGGTTGAGTTGCTTCCCCTGCTTCCTCTGCCTCCCCTGCCTCCCCTGCCTCCCCTGCCTCCCCTGCTTCTCTCCTCTCCCCTGCTTCCTCTGCCTCCCCTGCTTCTCTCCTCTCCCTCCCCTGCGCCACCTGAAACTCCAACGACGATGCTTGCCCTCGATAACGACTGCGGATGATGCGATAGGTTTGTTGATTATTGATAAAAACGAAATCCACTTGCGCTTCTTGAGCACCAATGTGAATCACGTCATCTTCGGCAGCCGCACGGCTTTGACCCCACACAGCCCACGCGATCGCCTCCAACAACGACGATTTGCCTGCACCATTGGCACCACAAATGCACGCTGTGTGCAAACCCCGAAAATCCAGGGTCGCTTCACGATAGCTCAGAAAGTTTTTGAGAACGAGCTTCAGGGGAATCATGCTGTACAAAAGCCGCAGAGCTACTTTTCAGCTTAGCAGTACGTTTGCACTTTAATACAATTGCACTTGTTAAAGCTATTGGCTATCAGCGGTCAGCGGTCAGCGATCAGCGGTCAGCGGTCAGCTATCAGCGGTCAGCGATCAGCGGTCAGCAAGAAAACGCTGTTAGCGATCAAGTGCTCGATCGATAAAAGGTGAGTGCTGTATTGCTATAGACTTTTTGACGGCACATTTCTAGTGTGGATGGTGTTAGAACGTTTAAGCGATCGGGGTTATGTTCCACTGCCAATTCGCCATCGGATGCTAGTAGTTGAAGCTGCGCGATCGCCTCAATCACTGACGCATACAGATCGCTTTCATACGGTGGATCAAAGTAAATGCGATCGAATTGTTGCCCTTCCAACGATTTGATTCGCTGTCGCACATCACCGCGCAACACTTGAAAGGTTTGCGAGTCATTCGCTACTTGTTGCCAATTCTGTCGAATGATGGCACAGGCACGAGTGGATTGTTCAATCCCCACCGCAACCGCTGCACCTCGACAGAGCGCTTCTGCTCCCATTGCGCCACTGCCTGCACACAAATCGAGCCAACGACAGTCATCGATCGTCCCTTGCCAGATATTGAACAATGCCGATCGTACGATCGCCAACGTGGGTCGGGTTTCTTGACCTGGCAACGTTTTGAGTTGACGATTACCGTAGATTCTTAAAGTCATTTTTAGCTATCAGCTATCAGCTATCAGCTTTCAGCGGTCAGCTTTCAGCTTTTGAATTAGGGCAGTGAGCATTCGTTTAACTTCAGTAACTTCAGAAATTAACGCTTGGTGCTTCAAATGGTCTAAAAAACCGAGATCACAAGCAAGCAAAAGGTGGTATTCCAATTCGCTGGCAGAACCCATTGCCATTTGTAAGAAACGAGCAAAATCTGCATCCGTTCCCCTCCCGCAACCTTCAGCGATATTGGCAGCGATCGAGGCAGAAGCACGTCGGGCTTGGCTGGTCAGCCCATACAGTTCGTCTTTAGGAAAGCAATTGGTCAGCCGATAAACATCAAGAGTCGTTTGATGGCTTTTCTGCCAAACTTTCAATTCTCTAAAATCTTTCATTCCTATCAATCAACTTTTAGCAGTCTTCTCCCTCCTAGTATTTCCCTTGTTTGGCTATCAGCTATCGGTTATCAGCTATCAGCTTTCAGCTTTCAGCTTTCAGCTTTCAGCTTTCAGCTTTCAGCTTTAAATTCTACGCTGAGTCTCTTACCTGACGGCTGACGGCTGACGGCTGACGGCTGACCGCTAATTCTTCAAGCTGACCGCTGACCGCTGACCGCTGACCGCTGACCGAACAAAGTTCGCCAGGATTTGCAGCCCTGATGTAGATGATTTTTCGGGATGAAATTGGACTGCCATCAAGTTATCTTGCTCGATCGCAGCCGTTACCGTTTGGCTACCGTGTGTAATCGTTGCAGCGCGTACAGCCGGATCACTTGGGTCAACATAGTATGAATGCACAAAATATAGCCACGGATCAGCGGGTAACTGCTGCCAGAGAGGAGAGTTTGGCTGCGTGAGTTCTAACTGGTTCCAGCCCATGTGAGGGATAGTAATCCCCGGTTCGTGATGAAAGCGTTTGACGGTGCCTGCGATAATACCTAAACCGGGTTCTTTGCCTTCTTCGCTGGATTCAAAAAGAATCTGCAAGCCTAAGCAAATGCCCAAGAAGGGTTTGCCACTGGCGATCGCTCGTTTAATCGGTGCTTCCAAATGGCGCGATCGCAGATGTTGCACAGCCGGATCAAAGGAACCAACACCAGGTAACACGATCGCATCCGCCAGATCCAATTCAGTTGGAGAATCGGTAATCTTAGGCGTAGCACCTGCGTTCTCAAGCCCTTTGCAAGCAGAATGCAGATTGCCCATGTCGTAATCCACCACGGCGATCGTCGGCATCTTTCGTCCCTTTGTGCGCGTTCACTCTCTAGAATTGTAGTTGGGATGAGCGGTCAGCGGTCAGCGGTCAGCGGTCAGCGGTCAGCGGTCAGCTTGAAGAATTAGCGGTCAGCCGTCAGCGGTCAGCGGTCAGCTTGAAGAATTAGCGGTCAGCCGTCAGCCGTCAGCG
>NZ_JCACKI010000076.1:0-179932 GCF_059505325.1 Tildeniella sp. | reverse complement strand
TGCTGTTTCAGCCTATTGTGCTACGCTGCCTAATTGGATAAAGTCGAGCTAAGGTGTGAGGAATGAGCAATTCAACTTGCGCTTCGCCCTGATACGGTCTTTCGAGTGCTTTAAAGTGCCGATTGTACGTTTTTAAGTCAATTGTAACTTCCAAAATTCCGTCTTTGTAATAGCGATGATATTCTTCAGCTAGACTTCGGCTCTGTGGTGCAGCGAAATAAGACTTACCGTCAGCGTTTGGAGGGTGGTTAAGGAAAATCAGCAGGCTGAAAGCCATGTTCCATCAGTCGCTGCCCCATCCCTTTCTGGGTTGCCTTGTAAATTGTGACGGTTGCTACTCCATCCATCTCTTGCGTAAAAAGAGCTGTCTCCAATAGCATCTGTATGCTGCCAACCTGGATTCAGTCCAAACTCTGCAAGGATAATTGCTGCTTAGGATCGTGGATTAAATAACCTGAAATTCTGTGTAGGATGCTGTATAGCCGTTCCGGCATTCAAGAAAAGCGTAGCGTAACGCATCGACTCCAGGCTGCCGCTACGCATTCCACCCCGCCAGCAGTGCACTCGTACTGTGCGATCGGGTGACAGTACTTTAGCTTGCGCGACGAAGGACGCTAATTTGGGTCCGGCGATCGACAGCCCCAACTCCACCGCGTCATCCCGCCCCTGCTGTTTGTAACACGTGCCAACCTGCGCCCGTTCTTCATTGCTAAACAGGGGAAAACTCACGGCTCCGGGGATGCGTCCCTGCTCATGCTCAGTCGGACTTCGTACATCCAGAAGCGCTCCGGGTGCAGTGAGAAAAGCGGCAATAGGCAATGTTTTGGGCATGAAAAAAAGGGGAGAGAGGAGGAACGACAATAAGTTTAGGACTACAAGCCGCCACCTTTGACTTCGCTGAGTTCAATTTCGTAGCCATTGGGATCGACAATGTAGATGGAGCGCGATTTTTCCCAATTGACAATACCGTACGGCATCGGCACACCTAAAGATTCGCATTTCTCAACAATCTCTGAGAAGTTTTGCACATGCAAACCAAAATGGGCAATGCCACCAGGTTTAGCCTTTTCAGGGTCTTCATAGAGACAGAGTTTGATCGCATCGTTACCAATAATTAAAGAGCGATCGGCGGGTTGTTCTTTCTTGATTTCAAAGCCAAAAAGGGTGGTGTAAAAGTTGACACTTTCAGCCAGATTGTTGACATACAAGGTGACGTGATCGAGGGTCGTAGCATGTAAAGGATGAAGCTTCATTTGAAATCTACCTATAGATAAACGACTGATGCCATAGCGGTTCCTAATCCAGTGAAGTACAGTCGCAAAGAGGCAGAAGGTAGAGGGCAGAGGGCAGAAGTGAAAGAGCACGGCGGCTTTCCTTCTGCCTGAAAACCTTAGCCCTTGTACCGCACTCTAATGGGAACCGCTATATCAGTGCCTAGTCAACGATTCCAATAGTGACTAATGCAATTTCTATCGGTTTCTACACGATCGTAATCGGTTTTGCTTGAGCGGATAGAGGCGTTGTGTGACCGATGATGGCACTGTGTGCATAGCCAAGCGCACGAAGGGCAGTCAGACAACGATCGCTCTCCTCTACAGGAACGGAAGCTAGTAACCCACCTGACGTTTGCGGATCGAAGAGGAGTGGGAAATGGGGATGCGTGTTGACAGCAGATGCATTGGCGATCGCTTGAACAGCGTGAAGATTTTGAGGTTGTAGCGAACTGGTGATACCTTTTTCCACTGTTTCCAGAGCACCTTGAAGCAAAGGAATAGCGGCTAAATTTAGCGTTACGGCAACCTTAGAGGCTTGCACCATTTCCACCAGATGCCCGATTAAGCCAAAACCTGTAACATCCGTACAGGCAGTGGCGTGATGCTCCAATAAACAGGTTGCCGCTTGCTGATTGGATTGCTGCATAGAGGCGATCGCGTCATCCAGCCAGCGTCCTTTGGCTCGAAGCTGCATGTGGGCGGCAAAAAGTGTACCCGTGCCGATCGCCTTCGTTAAGAGCAACACCTGTCCCGGTTTCATGCCGCCTTTCCGAAGCAGGCGATCGGGCTGTGCCAACCCGTTACACGACAATCCAAACGCCAGTTCTGCGCCTTCGGTGGTGTGTCCGCCAATGAGCACTGCCTGCGCCTGATGCAGAACAGATATTGCGCCCGAAAGGAGCTGATAGAGAGTTTCTTCGACGTTTGCAGGCTGTGCGTAAGGAATCGTGGCGATCGCCAGCGCACTCTGCGGTTGGGCACCCATCGCAAACAGATCGCTCAGGGCATGGTTCGCGCTAACCTGCCCAAAGACAAATGGGTCATTCAGCAGTGCCGGAAAGTAGTCAATGGTTTGCACCATCACCAAGCCTGCCGGGACTTGCACCACTGCCGCATCATCTGGAGCCTCCAAGCCGACGAGAATATCCGATCGCTCAGCAAGCCCTCCGCTTTCCTGCTGCACTCGCCGCAACACACGCGATAAAATGCTGCTGCCCACCTTCGCACCACACCCCGCACAGCGCATGGTTGGGACGTTCTGATCCGGAACCTTAGACAGCAGGAAGGCATCAACTACACGCTCTAGCTGACCGCTGACGGCTGACGGCTGACCGCTCTCCTCCATCTGCGGCAAATCACTAAACCGCTGCATAAACGCCCGATCGATCCGATCTTTCCAGCGCCACAACAATGGTGACTGCCAACCAAATGATCCACGCGCCGCGATCGCCTCACCATTACCTGTACCAATCAAGCTGAGATATTGCGCCTGCGGTCGAAACGGTTTTAGGGACTGGTTTTGCAGCGATCGACGCAAATTGTCAACCAGGGGTTTTCCCTGACGCACCGCAAACACGCCTGCTTTTGGGCGAGGATGATTGAGCATCGTTGCGCTATCGCCAGCCGCGAAGATGTCGGGGTGAGACAGCGATCGCAGCGTATCATTTACCAAAACAAAGCCGTTTTCATCAACAGCTAAACCAGCCTTTGCCAGCCAGTCGGGAGCCGAAGCCTGCGTGACCCAAAAAATGTAGTCACACGCGATCGTTAGACCTGATGCACAGATAACGCGATGCGACTCTACTGAGCGAACAGGCTCCTGCAAATGAAGCTGAATGCCACGTTGCGTTAAAAGAGTCTGAAAGCGATCGCGCACCCAGTGGTTTTGGGTGGGTAACAAGGTCGCTTCTTTTTGAAAAAGATGCACAGTCAAATTGCTAAACGGCTGTTGCGCGGCGCTCAAAATTTGCTGAAGGCGATGTTGTATCGTGAGCGCCAGTTCCACACCACCTGCACCACCGCCCACAATGCTGATGGTCACAGCCTTCTCAGGTTTTTGCGAGAGGTCATCGACAACCTGATCCCAGCGCTCTAGAAATTGACGAATGGGTTTAGCTGGAATGAGCGCCTCCCGATCGCCAATGACATCAGGCAGTCTGGGCGCACTCCCAAGATTGATAGACAGCAAATCAAAGCCAACAGGCGGACGGTTGGCGCAAAGAATCTGCTTCTTCGCCAGATCTAAGCCGATCGCGCGATCGAGATAAAGCTGTGCGCCCGCAAATTGAGCCAATCGACGCAGATCAATATGGCACTCTTCTCGACTATAGAAACCCGCTACATGCCCCGGCAGCATTCCCGAATAAGCGGTATCCGATGCTTCCGTCAGTAGTGTAATGCGGACTCCTGACATCGGTTTCATGCCAAACAGCCGCAGGGCGATCGCATGAGCATGCCCACCACCCAGCAGCACTAAATCTCTGCCGATCGGCTGTGATTGGTTCATTGCCATAGCCTCATTGTAGAAGAGGGGAAAGCGGAAGGGGCGAAGGAGCAGAAGGAGCGAGGGAGGTTTTGAGTTAAATAACGCGATGTGCAACTAATTCGCCCTCATCCCCACCCTTCTCCCCAGGGAGAAGGGCTTCCAGACCGTTCCGGTTCCTTCTCCCATCGGGAGAGGGCTAGGGTGAGGGCAGTTTTGGCAGGCATTGCAGGAAAGTCGCACATCGCGTTTAAATACAGAATTTGTTCCTGCTTCCCCTGCCTCTCCTGCCTCCCCTGCCTCTCCTGCCTCCCCTGCCTCCCCCACTTCCCCTCTAATAACTAACAACTAACAACCAACCACTTCTTCCCTTCTCAATCAACCCGCTCTAGCTGCCAGAGAATCTGATTCCCTTCTCGCCGCACACGGGAGACGACCCAGTTACGCCAGACCCAATTATCGCCGCGACTGGTGACGGCACTGGCGTTAATATCCATCAGATCTGCGAGTTCAGAACTGGTAATTAAGTAGCCCTTACTAGAAATTTCGTCAGCAAAATGGAGCGTGTCTACCAGATCGCGTAGTTGTTCAACTCTAATTTCACGCGGTAAATTATCGATCGCATCAGTCTGAGAGGGAGGATGGGCATCCATCGGGTGAGTCCACAAAGTATGGAACAGGAAAAAATTGAGACTCTAGAAGTGACTGATAGAGTTACTGCAAAGGAAGAGCAAGCTGTTTTAAGTTCGGCACTCTACCCAGTGAGAACGCACGGGCGATCGCGTCACACCGTTCGTTGCCAACATTACCCGTATGACCTCGCACGTAGCGCCACTGGATTTTTGGTGAATTCAAAGCATCCATCTGCTGCCACAGGTCAGGATTGAGGACGGCTTTGCCAGTTGAGGTTTTCCAGCCTTTCTTCTTCCAGCCGTGAATCCATTGTGTGATGCCGTTTTTGACGTATTCGCTATCGGTGTAGAGTTCGATTGGCTCTGTGTAGCCAACGTCTTTGAGGAACTGAAGCGCTGCGATCGCTGCCTGCATCTCCATTTGATTATTGGTCGTGTGCGCCTTGGCTCCACCCATCTCGTGAACGGCACCATCTACAAAGTAAACGACCGTGCCCCAACCACCGGGACCAGGGTTGCCAGAGCACGCGCCATCGGTGTAAATCGCCTGGATCTTTGTGCAGTCAGCCATAAATCATACGTTCGGTAATGTTCAGCAATGGACTATTCAGGTTAGCATACGAACGATTACCGAAAGAGTCGTCTCAGTGTTTAAGCTGCTTTGCTTCGGCATGGTTTACAAGAAAAGGCTCGCGATCGTGTCGTCGATCGGGCACTTTTTTTGCCATTCGTAGCGATGGTGAAGGCGAAACCAGGTACGTTGGTCATAAGGACGGTCGACCCGTGTTCACGTCTGCCTACTCAGAGGTTTTGACCTACCATCGGTTCTGCGGTCATCTCATTATGGAAGTGTCATAGTGCTTGAAAAAGAAAGAAGCGTTCATGCAGCGTCAGGTTTGACACAGCCAAGGCAGCAGTTTGCACCATCAACGTCATCTATCACAAACAAGAACAGATATTGGGGATTAAGCGTAGCTAGTTTAATCATCGCCACTTGGGCAGCTAGTTTGGTGAGTCTGCTCAGGCTGGAGGTTCAGCATTTGCAGATCACTTGGCTTACTCTCGCTATACTTTGGCAAACATTTCTGTATACGGGGCTATTTATTACGGCTCATGATGCGATGCATGGCTGTATCGTGCCGCAACGCCCTCGGCTTAACCATGCGATCGGGTTTCTGGTGCTGCTGTGCTATGGGTTTCTGCCGTACTACAAGTTACGCACTGCCCACTGGCAGCATCATCAGCATCCTGCGAGCGATCGTGACCCCGATTTTCATGATGGCAAGCACACGCATATGTTGCTCTGGTATGCGCGGTTTATGTACCGTTATTGGGGCTTTTGGCAGTGCATTGGCATTACAGGAGCGTATCACTTCATCCATCGTGTGCTGCATGTGCCTGAAGCGAATCTGCTCTTGTTTTGGGCAGTGCCATCACTCTTAAGTTCCTTCCAGTTGTTCTATTTCGGCACATTTTTGGTGCATCGTGAACCAACAGACGGCTACCAGAATGCGTCGCGTGCCACCAGCAACTATCGTCCGCTGGTTTGGTCGTTTCTCACGTGCTATCACTTTGGCTACCATCAAGAGCATCATGAACAGCCGAATCTACCCTGGTGGCAGTTGCCTGCGATCGCGCTCACACAGTTCGGTAAGTGAGCAACTAGCTATCAGCTATCAGCTATCAGCTACTCAGACATTGCTAAGCATGAATCCAGAAACTGCATTCTGCTTCCCCCGCTCCCTCTGCCCCCCCGCTCCCCCTGCTGACCGCTCCCTCTGCTCCTCTGCTCCTCTCGCTCCCTCTGCTCCCCCGCTCCCTCTGCTCCCCCATTCCCCCGCTCCTACTGCTGACCGCTTCCAAAACGCTTATAGTTTTCACGCTACGGCATCTGTAACAATCCATGCAAGGACACATCACACGACAATTAAGACGCGACTGGTTGGGCATGATGGCGATCGCGCGACGCACCTTACTGGAACTGTGGCGACGTAAAGTAAGTCTTGTCTGCTGGGTGATCTTTCCGGCATCGATTTTGATTGTGAATAGTTTGATTCTGACGGAACGATCGCAGCTTTCAACGGCAGCCGCCTTTGCCCAATCGGTACCGCCTTGTCTGGTAGGTACAGCGCTGTTTTTTAGCTGCCTGGGTGGTAGCATTGCAACGATCGTGGCAGAGCGTGAGCAGCGGACGCTCAAACAGTTGATGATTTCGCCCCTTCGAGGGGTCGCTTACTTTCTGGGGATTTTTCTAGCATACGGGGCGATCGGGCTGGGGCAGACGCTGCTGGTTTACGCGATCGCGGCGTTCACTGGCTCTGAGTTTAAAGGATCACTGTCTCTGAGTTTGCTGACTATCAGCTTGAGCATGATGGCGTATGTCGGCACGGGCTTTTGCATTGGTGCCAAGCTGGCTCGTCGCACAGAGGATGTCAATGCATTGATTGCGGCGCTGGGCGTGCCGTTATTGCTACTGAGTGGTGCGTTTATTCCCATTAATTTCTTCCCTGAGGCACTACGACAAATTGCCCGCTACAACCCGATTTATCACATGATTGAGGCACTAGCAGCCGTCTCTGTAGCGGATTTCAGTATGGCTGACGTGGCACCACATTTATGGTTTTTGGTTGGCTTTACGGGCTTGATGGTACTGGCTGGCTGGTTAGCCTACCATCAAATGCTCAGCAGTGAAAGGAGACTGTAGGGTTCATGCTGCATATTCAAAGCCTCTACAAATCCTACGGCGATCGTGCCGTCTTACAAAACCTGAACCTGAGCATCGCTCCGGGTGAAATCTACGGGTTGTTGGGACCCAACGGAGCAGGCAAAACCACCACCATTCGCATTCTTTGCCATCTGTTAGCCGCAGATAGCGGTCGTGTAATGCTGTCTGGTCAGCCGCTTTCAGACGCTACAAAGCCGCTCATTGGTCTGGTGCCGCAAGAAAACTTGCAGTATGCCAGCCTGACGTGTGAGGAAAATCTCCACTTTTTTGCGCGGTTGTATGGTCGATCGCGTCAGCAACGGAAGGAACAGGTGCCTGCATGTCTGGATGCAGTGGGTCTGCTGTCACGGGCAAAGAGTCCCGCTGAAACCTTGAGCGGTGGGATGAAACGTCGCCTGAGTCTGGCGATCGCGCTGGTGCATCATCCTAAACTACTGATCCTGGATGAGCCGACGACGGGCTTGGACATGGAAGCACGGATCGACCTCTGGCGGCTGATACGACAGTTGCAGAGTCAGGGCATGACAATCTTGCTCACCACACATTTGCTGGATGAAGCAGAACGATTATGCGATCGCCTCGGCATCCTCAAAAACGGCTATCTTCTGGCTGAAGGGAGTTTAGCGCAACTGCGGCAGTGCATTACCGCTCAAGAAATCGTCGTGGTGCGAACTGGTGCTGAAGAGCAGGCGATCGCCCGTGCCCAGACCTATGGCTTTCCCCATCGTCGCTATGGCGACGAGCTTGCCTTCTGGCTACCGGAACCACTGGGAATGAAAGAGATTATCGATCGTTTTGATGGCATTCCGCTAGAGTCGATCGCACGTCAACCCGTGCGTCTGGAACACATCTACGATGAAGTCTTACGGTCAGAACGGGATGAGCGATCGCAAGCCGTACCACAACCACTGGAAGCCATCAGTTAATTCAGACATCCGAGGTCTTACTGACAGCCATTTCCATTCCCTACACCCTACACCCTACGCCCCACACCCCCTTTGATAGACTGTGGCTGACTCAATTGAGCACCGCTGCAAATGAAAATAGTGCATACGTTCGCATCAACTGTCGCTTACGCTAGAGAGTAAGGATTTGCTGTAGATCGATGACCTATCAACCGCTCCATCACAAATACCGTCCGCAGAGTTTTGGTGATCTGGTCGGGCAGGAGGCGATCGCCACGACGCTCACGAACGCGCTTCAGCAGCAGCGGATTGCGCCTGCGTATTTGTTCACAGGCGCACGAGGCACAGGCAAAACGTCGAGTGCGCGCATTCTAGCAAAATCGCTGAACTGTCTGAAGTCCGACGTGCCCACCGCACAACCTTGTGGCGTGTGCGAAGTGTGTCAGTCGATCGCTAAAGGCTCAGCGTTAGATGTGATTGAAATTGACGCTGCCAGCAATACAGGTGTTGACAACATTCGTGAGCTAATCGAGCGATCGCAGTTTGCACCTGTCCAATGTCGCTATAAGGTGTATGTGATCGATGAATGTCATATGCTCAGCACCGCCGCGTTTAATGCCTTGCTAAAAACGCTGGAGGAACCACCCGATCGCGTGGTGTTTGTGCTGGCAACCACCGATCCCCAACGGGTGCTACCAACCATTATTTCGCGTTGTCAGCGGTTTGACTTTCGGCGCATTCCCCTAGCGGCAAGTGCTAGCCATCTCCGCTCGATCGCAGACAAAGAAGCGATCGCGATTACCGACGATGCCATCACCCTGATCGCCCAAATTTCTCAAGGTGGGATGCGTGATGCCGAAAGCCTGCTGGATCAACTAAGTTTGCTGCCCAGTGAGGTCACGGTTGATAAAGTGTGGGATCTGGTGGGGTCAGTGCCAGAGCGCGATTTGATGAGTTTGCTAGAGGCGATCGCGCAAGACAGCCCCGAGACCCTACTCGATAGCGTCCGCCGACTGATGGATCGAGGACGCGAGCCGCTAATCGTGCTGCAAAACCTTGCCAGCTTCTACCGGGATTTGCTCATTGCCAAAACTGCTCCCGATCGTAATGATCTCGTTGCACTCACTCCACCCACATGGGAAGCGCTCTGCCACTTCGCTCAAACGTTGACCTTGCAAACCATCCTGGCAGGGCAGCAGCAGCTTCGTAAAAGTGAAGATCAAATTAAAAGCACAACGCAACCGAGGTTGTGGTTAGAAGTGACGTTGATGGGGTTGTTGCCGTCGGCAGTCAGCGGTCAGTGGTCAGCGGTTAGCCCGACGAGAGCGGCTGATGTGGTAGTGCCTGCTAGTCCTCCTGTTGAAGCAGTGAAGCCTCTGCAAGCCGAGGCGATCGCTTCAGAAAACCCCGTGGAGCCAGCAGAAGCAGTGGCGATCGCAGAACTAGCCACTCGTACCGTAGAAGCAACTCCGTCTAACGTGGTGAACCAGCCAGCCAATAGCGCCAGCGGTAATCTCAGCCAAACCTGGCAGGAAATCTTGAGTCATATTGACCTACCAGGTACGCGCGGTATGTTGAGTGCGAATTGCTACTTACTCAACCAGAACGACCATGAAATTCTGGTGGGCGTGAAGTCTCAAGGGATACTCAAAATGATCAACGGGATGCTGCCTCAGCTTGAAAAGGCTGCTGCTAAAGCGTTTAAGGCGAAGGTTAAAGTTGTCCTTCAAGTAGCGGAAACAATACCTCAAGCTGGTCAAATAGTGCAACAGCAAGAGACAACCGATCGCCTACCCTCGTCTGAAGGTGATTCCAGCGATCGCACCGCACAAGCTGCTCCCCGTGATGCAGCGCCAGCATCAAGTGCTGATCAACCGATCGCGCCGATCGCTTCAAGCGACGCTCAAGCAGGTACAAATTCGCAAGCCCCCGCAGCACCGAAACAACTGTCCTCTAACCATGTCACAGAGTCGGCAGCGGATTACGCTACGCCTGATCAATGGCAGCAAGACGACGACGTGACCCGCGCTTCCAAACAACTGGCTGACTTTTTTGGCGGCAAAGTGGTCGATATGAGCGACAGTGACACCGTAGCAGAAGCCCCTAAACTATCCGAAATCGACTCAGCCAGTCTTCAAGAAAAAACAACAGCGTTACCGGAGACAGACTATGAACCAGAGTCAGATGATGACGTACCGTTTTAACAGAAGTGTGTTCTGCTAAGGCAAACGCATACAAAAGCACATATCTCAATAAGCGCCAATTTCGTCTGCTTTACTGCGAATAGTCTCATCAATCAGAGCTTATTGCGAAAAAAAATTGTCTACTTTAGCGTTGTGTAAGTCTGAATTGTGCTATCCCTAGCGTGTTAAGAAGCGTATGCGTTCGCCCAATGTGTTCTGCGGGAAAGCTCTACCTATTTACCGATATGGGGTACTATGTCGAATCATTCTGCCTATCCACCCGCTGCGGGATCTTAGGCGGAGAGTTTCAGTCTATTAATAGTTCTACGGCTTAAGATTTCTATAAAGACAATTCGCATCAGCTATGGCATTTAACGAAGAGAAGCAACGTCAGATGGAAATTCGGGGAGGTATTGGAAATCGAAAGGTTGGAGTTTCTCAATCTCTACATCATTCTTTCTACCCGTACCCGTATTTAGGCGCTCATGCCTGTTTCAATTGTCAAAAAAGTTTTAAGCTGAGTTACGAAAAGGAGCATATTTGCCCAGATTGTGGCAGCAAGATTTATTTAATGGGGCGTTCATTTAAAGCTCTCAAACGTAGTCATCGTGAGCAGTGGAAGAAAGTCCAAAAACTGTACGCTTTAGGTTTCCGATTTCATCGCTATGGTGAAGATTATCCACCACTGCCGGAACGTCTACGAGAGGTCGATCGATTTGTTGAGCAGCACCCTGATCATGAACTCCAAATTGCAGCGCCAAATCGATCGCTGCTACCAGATGAGCAGTAACTCTACCCAGACTCGCAAATATTAGTTGCTAAAATAGAGAAGGATTCTTTTTTACTGAATCATTCCAAATCGGCTTATGTCTTCCCCTGCTATCACAACAATTGTCAAGATGGTTGAATCTTTACCGGATGACTTGCAAGAAAAAGTTGCAGATCACATTCGGGAATACATTGCTGATTTGGAAGATGAGCAGCGATGGGATGCTTCATTTAAGCGAACACAAGAGAATTTAGTTGCGGCAGCTCGGAAAGCAAAACAAGAGATTGCAGCGGGTCAATCAGTCCCGATGAATTATGAGCAGCTATGAAGTCAGCAACGCTGCCCGCCTTTTGGGAGAATTATCGAGAACTGAGTGATGAAGCAAGAGCAGGAGCAAGAAAAGCATACCGATTGTGGTCAGAGAACCCATTTCATCCATCGCTACATTTCAAGTGCATCAACAGCAAAGAAGGAATTTGGTCAGTACGAGTGACGCGAAGCCATCGTGCGCTTGGTGTTCTAGAGAGGGACACAGTTACATGGTTTTGGATTGGTGACCATGATGAGTACGAAGAATTCTATTCATAAGTGCCAACAGTAGAACAACCCGCTTAGAGCGGACAATTGAAAGTCTTCTCATTTGTTGTGCGAGGCAATCTGCAACCGCTCAACCGAACCGTTAACCAAAAGCCTAGTTCTTTTCTCTTTAAAGACAATTTCATGATACGTGTGGTTATCCAACAACTAAGTCGATCGCTGCATGATGCCAGGCAATTTCTACTAAACAGTAGATATCAGCAGGCATGGCAGTCCAGGCTGAGAGTTTTCTTGCTGCTATTGGTGGGGAGTTTATTACTGCTGGTCAGTGTGGTGATGCCAACAACTGCACAACCCACTTCTCGACGTACGATCGCCCCTCGCAGTGAAATTCGTGGCGTTTGGCTAACCAATGTTGATAGTGCGGTGCTGTTTAGCCCGACAGTGCTCAAGGATGCGGTACAGCAACTGGCTCAGCTTCATTTCAATACCGTGTATCCTGCTGTTTGGAACTGGGGTTACACAACCTATCCCAGTGCTGTCGCAAAGCAGGCGATCGGTGCTGCCGTTGACCCACGACCGATCGGGCTAGAGGGGCGCGATTCTCTAGCAGAACTCGTGCAGCAGGCTCACCAGAAGGGGATCGCAGTGCTTCCCTGGTTTGAGTTTGGCTTCATGGCACCCGAAGATTCGGCACTGGCAATCCGGCATCCCGATTGGTTGACGCAGCAGCAGGACGGTACACAGGTTTGGCAAGAAGGCATTTATCCTCGCGTTTGGCTCAACCCCTTTAAACCAGAGGTGCAGCAGTTGATTCAGACCCTCATTCTGGAACTGGTCACCAAGTACGACATCGACGGTATTCAGCTGGACGACCATTTTGGGCTGCCTTACCAGTTTGGCTATGATGATTACACCGTGCAGCTTTACAAGCGTGAACATCAGGGTAAAGCGCCGCCAACTAATCCTAAAGATCCTGCCTGGGTACGCTGGCGGGCAAACAAAATCACCCGCTTCACAACGCAGCTTTTTCGTGCCATCAAAGCGCGGAAGAACGATGTTTTACTCACGCTGTCACCCAATAACTACGACTTTTCATACAACAACTCGCTGCAAGACTGGCGCACATGGGAGCAGCAAGGGCTGATCGAAGAATTAGTGCTTCAGGTCTATGGGAATGATCTGCAAGCGTTTACGGCACAGCTTAAAGCACCAGAACTTCAAGCGGCTCGACAACATATTCCAACGGGCATCGGCATTTTAACCGGGCTGAAGAAGCGTACCGTACCGATGCGGCAGGTACGCGATCAAGTCCAGGCAGTGCGGCAACAGGAGTTTGCAGGCGTGTCGTTCTTCTTCTACGAGACGCTGTGGCGGTTAGCGGCTGAACCGCAAGTCGATCGCAAAGCCGCCTTCCAGATGCTTTTTCCGCTCTCTGTACCTCGACCCAATGTGATGCAAGGTTGGACACCATCCAATTAAGATGACTACTTTAGGCGGTTGCTTAGGATCGTGGATTTAATAAAACCGGATGCTTGCGTACGATATGTAAAGCCGTGCCAGCATCGCAGAAAAGCGCAGTGTCACGCATCGCTTCCGGGGCTTGTGATGCGTTACGGCTGTCGCCTTTAGCGCAGCCATGCCGTAGCTTGCTTCTCGAAGAGTAGGCTATACACATCCTACAAAAACCTGCCGCAACCGTAATCCAGCGGGCTAACGATTGAGATGAGCGGACGCAGGTAACTTTGAACTCCCACAAATAACCTTTATACGTTCCGGTGCAGCGACTTGTTAGCTGGCTGGCTACGAGGATTTAGGTTTGACTTCAAACTCCAGTTTTGAACGGTAGAAGCAAACATCGAATTCGAGGAAAAATTTGAATGATGGCTCTGAGATCGTCCCAAATCCCTCCCAACTCTAAACCAAATTCGTAGGGTAAGACATTCACTGTAGCTCCACTATCCACCAACCCAACCGCTCCAATTCCTGATTTTCTCGACGCAGCAGTAATGGAAGTCTTGGCAAGCTGTCAAATTCGTTTTGGGCTGGGCTAGTGGTTGAATACTTGAATCGCATACATTATTGCCGATTTGCATCTGACTGTCTGAAGGCTTCCATCAAAACTGCACCCGCCCCAAAGCAATCATAGGGAGTGGATCATGATATTGGACTAGATTGAATGTCTCCAATTACAGAATCGGTAATCTCAATCGGATCAAGATGCACTGTCGCTTTAGCAGTGCGCCATAGCCATCTTGCAAATAGAAATGAGAGAGTGCCGATAATAAAAAGGAATATATCGCTAAAGATCTTGTCTTCGCCCGTAATGGTGCTATCAATTGAAACGGCAAATAGAACAATTGCAGTCAAAAAGCAGAAAATGAAGACTGCGATCGAGAGGAGTCTCTTGATAAAGGTCATGTATGAACTCCAGTGCTTTTCATCTATCCATAATCAAAGAGTGATGCCTTCAACTACTCTCCAAGCATAAAACTCCGACAGATAGCCTCCCAACTACCGCCCCACCCGTAACCGAAGCCAGCTAACGATGCGGTTCAGCGGCGACCAACCAATTTTAGCGATAGACGAAAACATTTCACGTCCGCTGCAACCGAATTGTTCGACTGCTGACCGTAACCGATGCACCAATGCACCCATCAAACTACTGTCAGCTTCACGTCAACATTACCAGCAATTGCTTTGGAGTATGGGCAGAGTTGATGGGCTTGAACCACAACCTGCTCTGCTTTTTCGCGGTCTGAGTTTGGCATCTCCACTTTCAAATCAGCCGCAAGTCTATATCCACCATCTGCTGGATCTCTGCCGATCGTGATTGCACACGTCACTGCTGATTGAGACGCATCAACCCGCATTTTTCTGGCAACTAATGCAAGTGCTCCATGAAAACAAGCGGCGTATCCAGCAGCAAATAGTTGTTCTGGATTGGTTCCTTGACCACGCCCTCCCAACTCTTGTGGCATCGCGAGGTCTAAAGTTAGTAATCCATCAGCACTTTTCGCATGACCCGACATCCGAGCATGGCCTTCTTGACCAGGCGTTACCGTGACCACAGCCGTATACAAAGGCTTCATTTCAACCCCTTCGTATGGCTGTTCTAATTGCTGCATCAGTTTTTCTGTTTCAGGATTCATGATTTCTCCCTTTTACTGACGATACTGCAAGCAGCCTAACACTAAATCCAATACCGAGCGTCGAGCGATGATCTCAAGACATAATCATATCTGCCTTACAACAACATTAATGCTGAACGCTAACCGAAAATTCTGAAACTACGTTTTACCACGAGAACAAAGCAGTCGAACTATTATTAGACGGAAACTTTCTGCCTAAGATCCCGCACTGGGTAGATGGTCAGAATGATTCAGCATAATGCCCTAAATTTAGTGGTTAGGTAGAATCTTTCCGCAGAATACGCGGCTGAAGGTGGATAGGCAGAATCTTTCCGTATATTTTCCAGGTTTACCACAAATATGAGCAAATGTACTATTAAATACACCGTATATCACTCCTATCTCGCTACCTGGCTGTAAGCGATCGATCGCTTTCACTGCTTGTCTCAAACATTCAAGAAAGCGCACCAATAAAATGGCTTAAGCGTCTTGCGGCACTGCAAGGACTTTGGCTTCAAGTAGGGTAGCCTCATACGACGATCGCCCCTCACGCTCTTTCCAAAGAATGTGTCCTGATACGAACGATTGCACTTCGCCGTTGGGCAGTTGCAACAGGAGATGACCGCGATCACTGATTCCGGCTGCTTCTCCGGCAACCCGTTCGCTACCTGTATCGACGCAAATGAGATGACCTAACAGTGCATCACGATTTCGGAGTGCGGGTAATAATACCGTTAATCCAGTACTTTCAGTGTCGTGTTCTGGCTTAAGTAAACCTGCTGTTTGCAGTAAATAATGACGTAGGCGTTCTAATAGCAGCAGTGTGTCAGGGACGATCGGGATAACCTGGTGCAAACTAATTGCCTGATCGATCGTGTCAGCATCCAGACCAGCTTGCTCAAAATCAACGCAACAGTTTAGCCCAATACCGACGATAACGCGTCCCATGTTGCTATTGGCAGTCGCTTCGCACAGAATACCTGCTAGCTTGCACCCGTTTAGTAGCACGTCATTTGACCACTTCAAGCGTAGAGTGCCTTGCAAAGCGGGCAACAAATCTTCAACAGCATAAATTACGCTTAGCCCTGCTCCCAGGCTGATCACAGGCAATTGTGCAACGGGAATCGGCTCCAGAACGAAGCTAGCGGTCAGTACGCCAGGTGGAGAATGCCAGACTCGTCCATACTGCCCGCGCCCAGAGGTTTGATGGGGAGTGTATACCACATCGCCGTGCTGAAGCTTGAAGCAATGGGCGATCGCCCAGGTGTTTGTACTGGGGCATGAGTCTAACCAATGCAACCACTCCGGCAGTTGGGACTGCGATCGTGCCATCAAAACCGCACCTGCTACCAGTGAGTGTATAAAGTCTAGGTAGCGATCGAGCTAAAACAGTCGCTCGAAGCGCTTGAGCGGTCGATCCCCCTTAAAACGGTGGGGGATCGTTCTTGCTTCAGCCCGAACTGGCTTAAACTACAGCCGCCGCTTCACGAGCTGCCGACGCTTCGTCAGGGTGAATCCCTAAACGCGTGAGGTTGACGCGTCCCCGGCTGTCGATTTCGCGCACCTTGACAATTACTTCATCGCCAAGATTCACTTCATCTTCCACCTTGCCCACGCGGTAGTCTGCCAACTGCGAGATATGGATCATGCCTTCCTTGCCGGGAAGGAACTCGACAAACGCACCGATCGGAATCACACGAGTCACTTTACCGACATACACATCACCCTGGTTGAGCTTGCGCGTCATCCCCTGGATGATGCTGCGTGCTTTTTTCGCCGATTCGCCATCGATCGACGAAATCGTGACAATGCCACTATCTTCGATGTCGATTTTGGCTCCGGTTTCTTCAGTAATACCTTTGATGGTCTTACCACCGGGACCAATGATCATACCGATCATATCGGGATCAATCTTGATGGTCAGCAAGCGCGGTGCGAAGAGCGACATTTCAGCGCGTGGCTGATTGATTGCCTCCAGCATCTTGGACAGGATGTGCAGTCGGGCAGGCTTTGCCTCGTTGATTGCCTGAGCGATAACCGCCAACGGTAGACCGTTCAGCTTCATGTCAAGCTGGAGAGCGGTGATGCCCGTATCCGTACCCGCTACTTTGAAGTCCATGTCGCCCAGGAAGTCTTCAATGCCCTGAATATCGGTCAGAATGCGGATTTCGTCGCCTTCTTTGATCAAACCCATCGCCGCACCGCTCACAGGCTTAGTAATGGGAACGCCTGCATCCATCAGCGCCAGGGTGGAGCCGGAGACCGATCCCATTGATGTGGAACCGTTGGAGGACAGTACTTCGGAGACGACCCGCAGGACATACGGAAAATCTTCTTTCTTGGGCAAAACGGGAATGAGGGCACGTTCTGCCAGGGCACCATGACCGACTTCACGACGACCAGGGGTTCGCATAGGGCGTGTCTCACCCACCGAGTAGGGCGGGAAGTTGTAGTGATGCAGGTAGCGTTTTTTCTCATCAGGATGGAGGTCATCCATTTCCTGGGCATCACCAGGCGTACCCAGCGTGACGACTGATAGAACCTGCGTGAGTCCCCGGTTAAACAACCCGCTGCCATGTACGCGTGGTGGCAAAACGCCAACCCGACACGAAATCGGACGCACTTCATCCAGTTGGCGACCGTCTACCCGCACTTTGTCTTCAATCACCTGGCGACGCATGAGCGTTTTGGTGACTTCTTTGAAGGTGTTGCTCAACGCTTTGGGCGCTTTAGCGGCTGCCAGTTTGACCGGATCTTCATCAGGCAGTTCGGCGATCGCCGCCACCACCGATGCCTTAATCTCATCCAATGCCGTATCCCGCACCGCTTTATCTTTCTCAAAGCGACCCAGCACCTCTTTCACTGGTTGCGTGGCTCGCTCTTTGATGAAATTTTCGAGTGTCAAATCGACCTCCGGAGGTGCTTCTTTGACCTGCTCAATGCCCAATTCTTGCAGCAAGTCTAGCTGTGCTTGAATCAAGTCACGCACTGCCTCGTAGCCGAAGTCGATCGCTTCAATAATGTCCTGCTCTGGTAGCTGGTTTGCACCCGCTTCGACCATGATCACACCATCTGGCGTACCTGCAACCACCAGATCCAGGTCACCCGCTTCGATTTCGCTAAAGGTGGGATTAATGACGAAATCATCACCAACCAAGCCCACACGCACGGCAGCCATTGGTCCGTTAAACGGTAGCTTTGCCAGCAGTACGGCGATCGACGCGCCTGTAACAGCCAGCACATCGGGCGGCACGCGATCGTCCATCGACATCGTGGTCGCAACAACTTGAATATCATCGCGCAGCCAACCGGGAAAGAGAGGACGCAAGGGGCGATCGATCAAACGGCTTGTCAACGTGGCGCGTTCGGGCGGGCGACCTTCACGCCGCAAAAAGCCACCAGGAATGCGCCCAGCGGCATACAAACGTTCTTCGTAATCGACCAGCAGCGGGAGGAAGTCAATCCCTTCTCGTCCAGCGGCGCGGGTTGCAGTGACCAATACAGCAGTGTCTTCCGATTCAATGAGGACGGTTCCGCCTGCTTGTGGAGCGAGTAAACCAACCTTCAGCCGAATATCCCTACCATCAAAGGATATCGACTTCTCAAATTCTTTCATGTAGTGTGTTATCCTTCTTCATCGCTCTTTTTGTTTTCTTTCGCAATCGTAGCATTGATATTCAGATACGGCTTTGAATGCAACCGATCGCCAAAAGTAAGCCATTCAAAATGTTAAAGAATTTGAAAAGGCGCTTGAACGAAAATTCAAAGATAGTGGCGAACAGCAAGGAGCAGCAGATGTTTTAGCGTTAGGGTCTATGCTGAAGCAGTCCGTGGAAGTAAACCAAGCTTACGCGCTTTCGGTACTCTGACATCAGGTTTCAGGTTGTACAATAAAGATGGATGATGCAGTGGCGATCGCGGCGGCTAAACCTGGATTTGCGAATTTTCAGGAGGTTGTCCATCATTTCGCTTTGAGCGCTATGAATGTCTACACTTGATTAGTTTTGTAAGGAAATGTGTAGAAAAAAGGCACACCATGAACGATGTCGTGTACATCAATTTTGCAGTGACAATGGCTTTCGGCTGGACGGTTTGCTGTCTTTAAAAACTGTGATAGCGGCACCTTAAACCTGACTCTTTTCGCTTTTTGGACTTCCACATCGGCAAACGATTGCAACGTTGATTCTCGCAAACGTCCTGGACATTGCTTTAACAGCGGCGAATGTACTGTTCAATGCCATCAATTGACACCGTTGCAGTAGCAACACTGATTGCATGAGATGGAGTTAATCAAGCTTGAAGCAGGTAAAGCATGATCTGAAAATCGCGCGGCATAAGTTTCTTTCTTGGAGAGCTTATTGTCTTTATTGATCACCACAGCGCTTTTACAACATCGTTTCAAACGCTCAACTTCTTTCAGCGCAGTCTGAACTTCTCTAACGCGCATGGCAATTTTACACGGTAGCTGGTTCATTTACTCTCAGGCAGAGGCGGAAACGAGGCACGGTTCTGGTGAACACGCTGCCTCAGCTCAAGGCTACCTCTTTCTTTGGGGCGAGGTCTGGCGCAGAATCACACCTGAGATACCCTACGCTGCTGGGTTGACTCATCTAGACATGACTCTGCAAACCCACCCCTTTGCAATGTCTCCCACGGAGTTGCAGGCGCTGTTGCGATCGCGACAGCAAACCAATCACCTTCACCTTCCAGAATCGTTTTTACAACCGATCGCTGATCGATCCACTGCTACTGCCTCTAAAGCAAGACGATCGCGCTCCACTCAAGAAGCAGCGGTAGCGACACTTGCCACCACGATGTCTGGTCAATGGCAGACGCAGGTATTGGCAGTGCCATCCTATCTGGCAGAGGATGAACTGGAACTGCCGACGGGCGCGATCGTCCCGCAGCATTCTGCCGTGGTGGAGAATGCCACTGTCGACGATCGCGATCGCTTCCTTTATCCGTGGCGCGTCGAGGGGCTTTGTCTTGACCCGATCGCCGCCATTACCTTTCTCAATTCCTTGCCGTTAGGCACCGTTGATGTGGATGACTCCTTTCTCAGTGGTGATCTGCGCTTTTGGTCTCATACTGCTCGCTGGAGTTTGGATTTGCTGGCGCGATCAAAGTTTTTGCCAGGGTTAGAGCGAGGAGAGCGAACTGCCTGGGCGCGTTGGCAACCGCTGTTGGATAGTGCCGTTGATCAGGTGCGATGGAAGCATTTTGTCGATCGAATGCCTGTTGCCTGTCGGTTGTATGAGCAGGAGGACGAAGGTAACGGGCAGGCAACCGCAGAGACGCAGAGACGCAGAGAGGAGGCAAATAACGCAAAAGCAGTCAAAACGCAAAGCTGCTCTCTCGCTCTCCCACTGCCTACGCCGCCCCAGGCTCTCCTCCAAGCTTTTCTCAGCAGCACTCTGGATGCTCAAATCAGGCTCTTGGCTCAGCAGCACTCGTTATCAGCTTCGGCAGAAAAAACAATGTCGGGTGCGGTGCGATCGTGGCTACAGGCATTAGGGCAAGAGGGGGCGATCGTACCTGTTGCTGAGAATGTGGCTGGGCTGGATGCTCTAGAGACCGCGCTGGCAAACTGGACGGCACCTTTGCAGCTTCAGGGCGTACAGCAAAATCTGTTTCGCACCTGTCTGTATTTGCATCCACCTCAAGTGGGTCAGCCTCGATCAGGTCAGAGTCAAGCAGGTCAGAATCAGTGGAGACTAGAATACTTCTTACAGTCAGCGGATGATGAGACGTTTTTGGTGAATGCACCCACGATTTGGGGCAACCCGGTGGAGCAATTGCATTACCAGGGTCGATCGATCGATCGTCCGCAGGAAACGCTGCTGATGGGTTTGGGGCTTGCGTCTCGCCTCTATGCGCCAATTGAACCGAGTTTGCAGGCACCACGTCCCCAGTTTTGTGCGCTCACGGCACTGCAAGCATACGAATTTATCAAAGCAACGGCGTGGCGCTTGCAGGATAGCGGGCTTGGTGTAGTGCTGCCGCCGAGTCTGGCAAATCAGGGCGGCTGGGCAAGTCGTTTGGGGCTAAAAATTCAGGCACAGTCGGCAAAGCTCAACAAAGGTCAGGTACGGCTGGGCTTGCAAAGTCTGCTTAACTTTCGGTGGGAGTTATCGATTGGTGGGCAAAGCCTGTCTAAAGCGGAATTCGATCGCCTGGTTGCCCTCAACGCGCCCCTGGTTGAAATCAACGGCGAATGGGTCGAACTCCGTCCCCAAGACATTCGCGCTGCCCAAACCTTTTTCGCCAGCCGCAAAGACCAGACCGCCCTGTCTCTGGAGGATGCGCTGCGGATTAGTACCGGGGATACGCAGACGATCGAAAAGCTACCCGTAGTGAGCTTCGAGGCATCGGGTCCGTTGCAAGAACTGATCACCACCCTCAGCGGCAATCGCCAGATTGAGGCATTACCCACACCCAAAAACTTTCGGGGCACACTGCGTCCCTACCAGTCACGAGGCGTTGGCTGGCTGGCATTCCTGGAACAATGGGGCTTGGGTGCCTGCCTTGCGGACGATATGGGCTTGGGCAAAACCATTCAGCTCCTCGCCTTTCTGCTGCACCTCAAAGAGCAGAAAACCTTGGAGCATCCCACACTGCTGGTTTGCCCAACGTCAGTACTCGGCAACTGGGAGCGTGAGGTCAAAAAATTTGCTCCCACGTTGATCGCTTTCTTGTATCACGGCGACAAGCGACCGCAAGGGAAAGCCTTTGCCAAAGCAGCACAGGGTAAGGATCTCATTATTACGAGCTACGCGCTGGTGCAGCGGGATAGCAAAGATCTGCAAACGATCGTGTGGCAAGGTGTGGTGCTGGATGAAGCGCAAAACATCAAAAACCCCGATGCCAAACAATCACAGGCAGTCCGGGAGCTTGACGCGCAGTTTCGCATTGCGCTAACGGGCACCCCGGTCGAAAATCGCTTGTCTGAACTATGGTCAATTCTGGACTTCCTGAATCCAGGCTATCTGGGACCCAAAAACTTCTTCCAGCGGCGCTTTGCTACCCCGATCGAGCGCTATGGCGATACCGCCTCTCTGCAAACCCTTCGATCGCTCGTCCAGCCCTTCTTGCTCCGTCGCCTCAAGACCGATCGCGACATCATCCAAGATTTGCCTGATAAGCAAGAAATGACGGTTTTCTGCGGACTCTCGTCTGAACAAGCATCCCTTTACCAGCACACCGTCGATCGCTCCTTAGCTGAGATCGAAGCCGCCGAAGGCATTCAGCGCAAAGGCATCATTCTCGCGCTGCTGGTGAAGTTGAAGCAAATCTGCAACCATCCAGCCCTCTTTTTGAAGGAAGAAGGCAGGGAAGGAAAGGATAAAGGCTCAAGGATCAAGGATAAAAGCAGTGACGGTGATTTAGCCTTTAGCCTTCATACTTCAGCCTTTCTCACCCGCTCTGGCAAGCTTCAGCGGCTTGAAGAAATGCTGGAAGAAGTGGTGGCAGAGGGCGATCGCGCGCTCATCTTTACCCAGTTTGCCGAATGGGGCAAGCTGTTGAAAGCGCATCTGGAGCGTCAGTTGGGACGAGAAACGTTGTTCCTTTACGGCAGCACGTCGAAGAAACAGCGCGAGGAAATGGTCGATCGCTTCCAGCATGATCCTCAAGGACCTCGCATCTTTATTCTGTCGCTGAAAGCAGGTGGTGTAGGCTTAAACCTGACTCGTGCCAATCACGTCTTCCACTTCGATCGCTGGTGGAATCCCGCAGTGGAAAATCAGGCAACCGATCGCGTCTTTCGCATCGGGCAAACCAAGAATGTGCAAGTACACAAATTCGTCTGCAACGGCACATTGGAAGAGAAAGTCCATGAACTCATCGAAAGCAAAAAGGCACTGGCAGAAAACGTCATCGGTGCAGGCGAAAACTGGCTCACTGAGTTGGACACCAATAGTTTGCGAGATTTGCTCTTGCTCGATCGCAGTGCCATCATTGGCGATGAATAAGCTTCAACCTGTCTCTGGTGCACCGACGATCGCCTAAAGCCACTCAAGTTCCCGAACACTCTGTGCCGCAACGCGATCGTGCCTCAATCCACTGCTGCTTCCAGTGCTTGCAACACCGATCGCGTCATGAGGTCATCTGTGCGATGCGTTTGCATGGCTTTTTGAAGGAGAGTGCGAACGTTTTGTGCTCTTTCTTGCATCCAGCGAAACTAACTCACGGCATAACCCGTTAGCGGTCTACGATGGGGAGCCTGGAAACCAAGCACAATATCCGACTTCGGAACGCCGCGATCGAGGAGTGCCTGAGCGAAATCGATCTCGGTGCCATTGTATTGCAACCAGATTTTGCCGTCTTTAATGTCGAAATGGATCACACAGCCGTAAGTGCGGTGATGATTAGACCAACCCACATTGACAACTTGGTAGTGATCGCGCTGAAGATCGAAGATGCATTGGGATTCGACCTCTTGATCGGAACGACGATCGCTGTATTCAGTAAGCAGGTTTTGAATCATGTCTCGATAGGCGGTTAGTTTATCCATGCGTCAATCGTCTCCTGTTGTTCATCATAAATGAGGAGTTTGAGTTGCATTCTTCGTATGACTTTTTGAATAAAAAGTAGGGTAAAAAATTCATTGTAGATAGCGAGCGGAGCGTCTAAATACAAGGTTCGTGTCGGTTCTTTTTCTTCAAGGGCAAGTTGATAGTTGATAAATTGCCCCAGTGCGGTATGAAATTCTGAAATTGAAGATGCACCGAGAAAACTTTTGATTTCAACCGCAATTTTTTGATCATCGCGTTCTGCGGCGATCATCAGTTCTGCTCCCAAATCGATGTACATTTCAACGCCACCCACTTTGAGATAGTAGGGATCATGGGTGATTGTCCAACCGTCTTTTTCGAGCGCGCATTTAACAATAGCGTGAGTAATGTCTTTAGCAGACATGAGATGCCATATCGCAACTATTGCTATTTTCGCTGAAATGGTGCGATCGCGTCATTGCGATCGCCCTCCCTTCCTACACGATCGCCCTCTCCCACACCCCACACCCCATACCCCTCTTCTAACACCCTCAACACCCCCCGCGTCATCACATCATCCGACAGTTCATCCGATCGCTGCTCCTGAATGGCTTTTTGGAGGAGAGCGCGAAAGTTTTGTGTGCCTTCCTGCACCCAGGGATGATTGGCTTCCAGTTTTGTCAAAAAGATCGGGAGTGCTTGCAGATAAAGGCGTTCTGCCTCTCGATAGCGTCTTTGCTGATCGTAAACTCCTGCCAGATTGTGCAAAGACCTTGCAAGATGAGGATGATCGGCAGGAAGTTGTTTCTGCCTTATGGAAATGGCTTTTAGGAAAAATGATTCTGCTTCCGTGTAACGCTCTTGCAATCGGTAGAGCGCTGCCAAATTGTTCAAGCTCGTTGCCACACCGGGATGGTCATCGCCCAATTGACATTGTCGAATTGAGAGCGATCGCAGATAGAGCGGTTCCGCTTCCCTATACCGTCCTTGAGAATAGTACAAGAAAGCCAAATTGTTTAGGCTCGATGTCACATAGAGATGGTCATCGCCCAACTGCCATTGCTGAATTTCCAGCGATCGTACATATAGCGGTTCCGCTTCCCCGTACCGTCCTTGAGAATTGTACAAGATTGCTAAGTCATTCAGGTTCCGTGCCACATCGAGATGGTTGTCGCCCAACTGCCGTTGCTGAATTTCCAGCGATCTCATAAACAGCGGTTCCGCTTCTCCATACCGTCCTTGAGAACTGTACAAGACTGCCAAGTCATTCAGGTTCTGTGCCACGTCAAGATGGTCGTCGCCCAACTGCCGTTGCTGAATTTCCAGCGACCTCATAAACAGCGGTTCGGCTTCCCCATACCGTCCTTGGAAGTAGTACAAGTGAGCTAAATTATTCAGGCTCGTTGCCACATCGGGATGGTCATCGCCCAACTGCCGTTGTCGAATTAAGAGCGATCGCGCAAACAGCGGCTCTGCTTCTGCATAGCGTCCTTTAGCTTGGTAAAGTGTTGCCAAACCATTGAGGCTGGTTGCCACGTCGAGATGATCGTTGCCCAACTGTTGTTCCCGAATCGAGAGCGATCGGACATAGAGCGGTTCTGCTTCTACATAGCGCCCTTGACCGTGATAGAGGCTTGCTGTCCAATGTAGACATGTTGCTAAATCAAGTGCTTGCTCTGGTCTGGCTAACCGTTCCATCGCCGCTTGCAAATGGGAAATCATGATGGTCGATTCCTTGGTCAGCGATCGCTCCGGCTTCTCCTGAACTCTTTCCGCCTCAGCAATCACCCCCTCATAAAACCTCTGCTGCAATGCCGAGTCATCTGCTCGTTGCGATCGCTTCGCCGCAAAAAATTCCCGCAGCAGTTGATGCAGTTGGTACATCCCCTGATCCACGCGCTTCAGCAGATGGGTGCCCAATAGCTGCTCATCGCGGATTTCCTCCAGCTCCTCCGCATCCAGGGTTGGCAAACACTGTTCTACCAGCGTCCAGGGGATTTCTACCAGGGCAAACAGGCTCAACACGGCGGCGACTTGCTGCGCGGACTCGTCCAATGCCTGCCAGCTCAACTCAAATGCAGCGGCTACTCCCAACGATGCGGTCATACCCGGTTCGGCTTGCTTAAAGGCGATCGCGTCCAGGCGTTTGTCTTGCAACCGTTGCCACAAGACGGCGAGGGAAAGATCGGGCTTGCGGGCTAAATACCGTCCCACTAGCTCCACTCCCAACGGCAAATAGCCCAACCACTCACAAAGCTGCCGTTCTAGATCCCCGACTTCTTGAAGAAGTCGGGGATCTGTGGTGTCTCTACCCTGGCTGACGATCGCTCTCAACAATTCCAGCGCTTTTGCCTCCGACAGCACCTCCAGTTGTATATCCTGCACGGGCGAACCAAAGTGCGATCGCGTCGTGAGCAATACCTTAAAGCGCGAGTCTTGCGGTGGCAGAAACGGTGCAATATCGTCGTACTCCTGCACATCATCAAAAATAAGTAATGCGGCTCCTTCGCGCCACCGTCTCCAGCACCACCGCACTTTTTCGATTAATTCCAGGTCGTCTGGGGGAATTAATTCCAGGCACGATCGCACGAAGCTAATAATTTGCGTGCCTACGTCTTCCCGTGCCCGTATCCAGCAGAGTCCACCAGGATAATCACTCTCGCGGCAGTGTTGGCGGGCGTACTGCAACGCGAGTTCGGTCTTGCCAATGCCGCCCATCCCGGAGATTGCCGAAATGGCAACGGTTGAACCCCGCTGCAACTGCTCATGAATCTGCGCGAGTTCCGTCTCTCGCCCGACAAAGTTCGTGCTGCCGTAGGGGAGGTTCTGTAGGATACTCGGCGGATAGATCGGTTTGGTATGAGGTGTAGAGTCTGGATAAATTGGTTTCTGAGTCGGCTTACCGCGCTCTTTCTTGACGGCTTTTTTTGCCTCTTGCCGCACCAGTTCTGTGGCGATGTCCTCCGGCTTGCCCACCAGATCGACATACAAAATCTGCGCCCACAGTCCCTGGGGGGTACAGTCTGCTACCCGAATGGGGATAAGCCGTCGTGCCTTCCCCGTGGCATCTTTTGCAAAGGCGGCTGCCCATTCTGCCTGCACAAACCCCGATCGCAACGAATGGTTCGATAAAACGGCGATCGTCCGTTCTGCTTCGGCGGCTGCCGTTTGCATCTCTAGTACAAAGTTTCCCCCTGCGCCAAAATCCCACGCCTGAATGATGGTGGTATAGCCCTCACTTTCCAGTATCCAGGCAATCCATTCGGCGAAGGCGCGATCGTTTTGGTTGTAGCTGACAAAAAAATCCGTCTTCGCTTTAGCGTCCATAGGGGCAACTCGGAGACAGCGCTGCATTTTTTCTACCTCAGCATTCTAGCTTTCTCCGCAAAGTGTCAGAGTTTCTCCAGAAAGGATGAAGATTCTGGGTAGTAGCGCGTATAGCCTACGGCATTCAAGAAAAGCGAAGCGTTCCGTTCGCGTAGCGTTCCGTTCGCATAGCGTTCCGAAGGAAAGGAAAGGAACCGTTCTGGTTTGAAGTCTGCTGGGTTTGTACCAGTTCTGTGGGAATCCGATCCTTGGGGGGCTGCCCCCCAAACCCCCGAATTTGAGGGACGGCTGCGTCCCCCAAGCCCCCTCCAGAAGGTGTTAAAGCGGGGAGTTTCAAAAGCGCTTCGCATTGCATAAACGGCGAGGGTTCTACCGTTCTGGATTGTTCCGATTTCGACTCGCATCGTTTCGGTTTGGAAGTGAATCATTGCTGTTGCAAGCGCGATCGCTCCTGTTTGAAGTGAGCACGTTCCTATCTGAAATGCGTTCGCGCAGCACTCCAGCGGAATCGTTCCTACTTGAAACACGATCGTTCCGATTTGAAGTGAGAACGTTCCGATTTGAAGTAAGAACGTTCCGGTTTGAAGTAAGAACGTTCCGATTTGAAGTGAGAACGTTCCTGTTTGAAGTGAGAACGTTCCGGTTCAAAGCGAGAACGATCGCGGTTGAGATAAGGAGATTCTCGTTTTGAGTGGCAATGGTCTAAGTTTTTCTTAGAGTATTGCTGTTTGGAGTGCGATTGTTCCTGTTTGAGATGAGAAAAGCTGCTGTCCACCGATCGGACTTGCACCATCGAGCGACAGTGCTGGCAGTCAGGGCGCGATCGCTGCAAATCGGAACACGATCGCTGCTAGAAATAGTCGCTCACGGTGCGACCAAGACATGAGCGATCGTGGCTATAGCTTAAGGACAGAGGGCACGTTCAGGTTCGGTGACGTTTGGATTAGTTGTGAGGTAAGGGCGTATCCAGGTACAGCCACGCGTTAGCATGTCATCAAGGTTCAGGTTCCACAAGACCACGGTGCCGTCCTTTCTGGCAGAGGCAAGGGTTTTACCATCGGGGCTAAAACTGACGCTTCTGACCCAATTTTCGTGCTCGTCGAAGGATTCTAACTGCTGCCCGTCGATGCTCCACAGGCGAACGGTTTTGTCCGTGCTGGCGGTGGCGATCGCCGCACCATCGGGGCTAAACGCTACGCCCATAATGAAACCACCGTGTCCTCGCAGCGTAAAGAGTTGATCACCGCCCCGGTTCCAGAGCTTAACAGTGCCGTCATCGCTGCCCGTCGCCAGGATCTGACTATCGGGGCTAAAGGTCACTGCACCGATGGGTCCACTGTGCCCTGCAAGCGTCCTGATTTCATCGCCGTTGCTGCTCCAAAGTATAGTAGTGGAGTCACTATTGCCAGAGAGCAAGAAGCGACCATCGGGGCTGAAGGCAATGCTAAGGACGGCTCCGCTTTGCCCTTGTAGGGTCTTGAGTAATTGCCCGTCACGGTGCCAGAGTTTGATGGTGCCATCCTGACTGGCAGAGGCAACGGTCTGACCATCGGGGCTAAACGCGACACTCCAAACGGTACCTTGATGTCCTTGCAGAGTTTTGAGGGGTTGTCCAGTGATACTCCAGAGTCTAGCGGTGCCGTCTTCGCTGCCAGAAGCAATGGTTTGACTATCGGGGCTAACGGCAATGCTGAGAATCCGCTTTTGATGCCCAGTTAGCGTCAGGCGCTCTTTACCATGACGGTGCCAGAGCTTGATGGTGTTGTCGCTGCTGCCTGTGACAAGGGTTTGACCATCGGGGCTAAAGCGAACGCTGTTCACCATGTCGCTGTGACCGTTGAGCCTGACGAGGGGCTGTGGCTCGATCGCCCAGAGCTTGATGGTGCGATCGCCGCTGGCAGAGATCAGCGTTTGACCATCGGGGCTAAAATTAACGCTGTTGACCCAGTTGCTATGTCCCTGAAAGGTTTTGATCACTTCACCCTTTAGATTCCAGAGTTTGATGGTGCTGTCTGTGCTCGCAGAAGCCAGGAGTTGACCGTTCGGGCTAAAGCTCACGCTTTTGACTGCGTCGCTATGTCCAGTCAACGTCTGTAGCTCTCGTCCAAACTGTTGGGGTCTTGCCCGATCGATTGACCATAGTTTGATGGTTTGGTCTTCACTAGCAGAGGCAAGTCGCTTACCATCGGGGCTGAAACGTACGCTAATGACTGGCTCAGTGTGTCCTGAGAGCGTTTTGAGGATCTGTCCGTCAAGCGTCCAGAGCCGTACGGTGAAATCGCCATCAGCCGTGGCGATCGTTTGCCCATCGGGGCTGAACTGAACGCTAGAAACCGCAAAAGCGTGTGCTTTGAATGTTCTTACCGCTTTCCCGTTGCTGTCCCATAGCTTGACAGAACCATCTTCGTCGGAAGAGGCAAGCAAATTGCCATTGGGGCTGAAGCTCACACTCATGACGTTTGTTCTGTGCCCTTTGAGGGTGCGTAAGAGCTGCCCTTCACGGCTCCATACTCTGACGGTACGATCGGTGCTGGCAGAGGCGATCGTTTTGCCATCGGGGCTAAAGCTGACGCTGTTGACGCGATCGCTATGCCCAGTCAACGTTTTTAGCTGTCGTCCCTCCCGGTTCCAGAGCTTGATGGTTTGGTCAGCGCTGGCGGAGGCGATCAGTTCTCCAGGCATGGCTCCGCTTACCGTTCCACCGGGGCTAAAACTGGCGCTCATCACATACCCTCGATGCCCCTGGAGCGTGTTCTGTGCCGTAACGCTATACAGAACCTGTCGTAACGCTGTGATGGCGCGTAGCTGGGTGCTTGGTTCTAGAAACCAGCTCATTTGCTGAAGCTGCCGTCCTGTTTGCAACCCTTTGCTCAGCGCTTCTAGCTCCAGCCCCGACGTGAGAAAATTTTTGGCAGCCCACGTTTGAGAGACGATTTCAGCTTTAATTTTTTGCTTGAAGGCAAAGCCTGTCATGCCCAAAGCCGCTACAGAGAAGGCACTGACAACGCCCGTTAAAAACCGCTGACGAAGCACTTCAGCCTTTTGTCGGCTTGTCTCGGCTTTGCGGCTGATGTTGATAAATGCCCCTTGCAGCTCCGTTGGCTCAGGCTTCTTGCCCGCTGTCTGCGCCAGCCACAGCTCTGCATCTTCCAGATCGGTGCCGCGCAAGAGAAAGCTATCGTTATGGCTTTTTCGCTCCCATTCGATCGCCCGTGTTTGTAAGCGCGTGTGAGCGCGAACGTGTGCCAAATCAGTGTTTAGCGCCGTTACCAAAACTTGAAGGGCGCGATCGTAGTGATCACTCTCTCGAAAGAATAGCCAGTTGTGGGTCGCCAGCATCGGATGAATGGTTGCCACATCGAACCCTTCGCACCGCATAATCGGCACCAGTCGTTTCTGGTTGGCGATCGCGTGCTCCAGTTCCTGCCCGCAGACTTTGGACGCGATTGAGTCTGGGCTAAGCACAAAGATAAAATTATTTGCTGCTTCAATCCCTGCCTGGATCGCTACCCACCAGTCTTCTGTTGGCTGGATGTCCTCCCAGTCAACCCAGGGATTGTAGCCAAGCTGCCGCAGCGATGCGTCTAAAGTTTGCACAAAGTCTTTATCTTTACGGGAGTAAGAGATAAAAATCTCGTTATTTTGCCGCTCGATCGCGCCGCTTTGAACCATCTCAACATCCACAATAGCCATGCCGTCTTCTCCAGTGGCAATCTACATCACAGCTCTTATGTTCTTCATTCACAATATGAGAGTTTACGCAACTTAAATGTGACAAAAGAATTCATGCGTCGTGATTCGATCGCCAGTTGCACGTGATGGCAAGAGACGAATGCGGTGATTGAATTAGTGGGATTAAGGTTTGCTCGTCATTGCCATGCACTCAGGAATTGTACAGAAATAACAGCATGGTCTGTAGCCGTCAGCCGTCAGCCGTCAGCCGTCAGCGAAAAGCTATCAGCTTTTCGCTGATCCAAAAGTGTGCAGTTATTTTTTAGCAAGCTCTTAGCAAGCGGTTGGAGTCAGGCATAAAACTGTGATTGCTAGGACGCATGGCGCGTTTGATGCCACTTCCAGGCGTGAGTAAGAATGGTCTGTAGATCGGCATATTGAGGATTCCAGCCCAGGATACTACGGGCACGATCGCCGCTGCCAACCAGCGCAGGTGGATCACCAGGGCGACGATCGTGCTCGATCGCGGTGATTTCGTGTCCTGTCACCTGACGCGCCGTATCAATCACCTCGCGCACCGAAAAGCCATTGCCGTTGCCTAGGTTAAAGGTGGTCGTGTTGCCACCGTTGAGTAGATAGGACAGTCCCAACACGTGAGCCTGTGCCAAATCAGTGACATGGATATAGTCGCGAATGCAAGTGCCATCGGGCGTAGGGTAGTCGGTGCCAAAAATGGCGATCGAGTCACGCAACCCTAGTGCCGTCTGCAAGACCAGCGGAATTAGGTGGGTTTCGGGGTTGTGATCTTCTCCTAAACGACCTTCAGGATCGGCACCCGCTGCATTAAAGTAGCGAAAGCAGACCGATTTAAAGTCGTAGGCTTTGTCAAAATCGGTTAGTACGCGCTCCACCATCAACTTCGTTGCGCCGTAAGGATTGATCGGGTTCTGGGGATGATCTTCAGGAATCGGAATGATCGTGGGCACACCATACGTAGCACAGGTAGACGAGAAGACGAAGTGCTTCACCTTGGCTGCGAGCATTGCTTCTAATAGCGTCAAGGTGCCCACAAAATTATTTTGGTAGTACTTTGCAGGATCAGTCACTGATTCACCTACGTAAGCATACGCGGCAAAATGCATGACAGCGCTGATGTTGTGGGTGGCAAAGAGCTTGTCTAGAAGGGCGCGATCGTTCGTATCCCCTTCCACCAATTCAACCTTTAGTACCGCTTCGGCGATGTCTCGATGCCCGTATACCAGATTATCTAGCACAATGACGCGATAACCTGCCTGCTGAAGTGCCAGGACGGCATGAGAGCCGATGTAGCCTGCACCACCAGTGACAAGAATGGTTGCTTGACTCTGTGACATGCTGAATAGCCTGCTGCTTAATGTTGTTAATTTCTGGACTCAGTCTAATCCAAGTTTTGTGAAGACCCGGTAAATTACATGAGCAGTTGGCAGCATAAACGTGAGGTAGTGATTTAGTTTTCGCGTCACGCCACAGCGACCCATCGTCCACTTTGATGCGACTCATGTGCCCGATCCATCAACCGCTGTGCTTTATAACCGTCCTCTAAGGAAGGTGCGATCGCCCCTCCTGCATCAATCCCTTCTACCCAGCGATCGATAATGCGTACAAATGGCGCAATCCGCCCATCCTGAAACGTTTCAGGAAATTCTAGCCGCTTAGGAATTTCTAATTCTTGCAGTGTCTCGCCCTGATGGCTGCCCCAGAGTTTGAAGCCGTGGACATAATCTTTTTGATTCCCGCTGCCGAGGACGAGCGTGCCGCGATCGCCATACACTTCTAGCCAGTGTCCTCGCCCTTGATACGTCGCCGCACTCAAGCACATTTGGCAGGGCGTACCATCGGCTAACTCCAATAGAATCGTGCAAACATCATCGGCATCGACAGGTTTGAGTTGTCCACTGGCGGGATCGAGACGTACTGGTACAGAGACACTTAGACGGGCGCAAAGCTGTTTGATATCACCAAACAACCAGGCGATATAGTCAAAGGTATGGGAGCCGATCGCACCCAGCGCACCACCACCCAGCGCTTTCTGTGCATACCAGTTCCACGGACGAGACGCATCGGCACGACTGGATACGAGCCAGTCCACTTTAATCAAGCGCGGCTTACCAACGTAGCCTTCTGCCAGTAGCTCTGCCAACCGCAACCAGGCTGGAATGCAGCGAAACTCGAAGTTGAGGTTGGCAACGACCCCCTTGGCGATCGCTAATTGCTGCAACTCTAGCGCTTCTCTGGCTGAAAGCGTCGTTGGTTTTTCGAGCAGTAAATGTTTCCCGGCATTCAACACTATTTTTGCCTGTTCGTAATGCAGAAATGGTGGCGTAGAGATACTTACACCCTGAACGTCAGGCAGGGCAACAATGGCTTCGATCGTGGTACACGCGTGAGGAATCTCGTATTGCTGCGCGATCGACTCTGCTTTGGCGCGATCGCGATGGTAGACCGCTACAGTCTGCGTCCGAGGATGTGCTTGAAAGCCCGGAATGTGGACTTTTTGCCCAAACCCCGTACCGACGATCGCAATACCAAGAGTGGGCTGAGGGGAAGAAGTCATGTGGGAGGAGTTGTTAGTTGTTAGAGGGCTGGAGCGGAGGGAGCAGGGGAGGCAAGGGGAGCGGCGGCGGCGGGGGAAGCGGTTGTAGGAATCAGTCTCCAATCCTCAATTTTCTTTCACTGATCACTGCTCACTGGTTAAATTTTTAGCCTTCTTCCTTTAGCCTTCTTCCTTTTACCTTCTTCCTTTTACCGTCCCTCATCCAATTCTCTACCGAAACCGCTACTATTGCAGGTAGCACGAGAGGATATGCCCATGTCTCCAGAAGTGGTAATTGAGGCTGACGTGTCGCCAGATATTAGCGAGTTGGCGATCGAAGACGATGACCTGGAAGGGGTGATCGACGCTGACCTGTTGCCAGATATTAGCGAGTTGGCGATCGAAGACGATGTACCTGTGGATAATCTCATCTCCGAAAAGCAGCAACGCTTACTGACCGAACCGCTGTACAGTAATCCGTCCGTATTGCCTGAGCGATCGTTTTTACTAGCGGCTAACGTAGGCGTATTTTACGCGGTTCGCCAGCCTCCGCTAGTGCCAGACGTTTTTCTGAGTCTGGATGTGGAAGTGCCACAAGATTGGCGTGAGAAGAAAAATCGCACCTACTTTGTTTGGGAGTTTGGCAAACCACCCGATGTGGTCATCGAAATTGTTTCTAACAAAGAAGGTAACGAGTTGGGTAGTAAGCTCAACAACTATGCGCGGATGGGCGTGGCGTATTACCTTGTGTTTGACCCACTTCAGCGGTTAGGCGATATGCTGCTGCGATCGTTTGAACTACGGGCAGGTCGCTATGAAGCAATGTCTACGTCCTGGTTAGAGGCGATCGGCGTTGGTCTAACGCTGTGGGACGGCACGTTTGAAGGTAAAGCCGATCGCTGGCTGCGCTGGTGTAATGCTGAGGGCGTGGTCATTCCCACTGGAGCCGAAAATGCAGAGCAAGAACGGCAACGGGCAGAGCAAGAACGGCAACGGGCAGAACGTGCCGAGGCAAAAGCCGCACAATTAGCAGAGCAACTGAGGGCAATGGGGATCGATCCCGATGCTTAGGTAGAGATTTTATGGCTCGAACTCCTACACTGTCGTACGATCGCGGCACTCTCATCCTTCACCCACCACCGCGCGGCAAAGAGTGGCTAGACTTCGCTACCTGGGACGATCGCGTTGAGCGCTTTCGCATCCCGGCGATGCAGTATCGCAACCTCGTCACGGCATTGCGAGCAGCAGGAACGGAGTTGGACGATCGCGCCAAAGCCTTTCACGATGCGGAACTCATCCCGAAGCTGGAAATGGAACCCTACCCACACCAGCAAGAAGCTCTAGCGGCGTGGGTAGCTGCTGGTCGAATGGGGTTAGTCGTATTGCCCACTGCCGCTGGCAAAACCTATCTGGCGCAAATGGCGATGCAGGCAACTAAACGTAGCACGCTGATCATGGTGCCAACGCTAGACCTGATGCATCAGTGGTACGCCCACCTTGTTGCGGCGTTTCCCGATGTTGAGATTGGCTTATTGGGAGGCGGTTCTAGAGATCGAACGCCTATTCTCGTCTCCACCTACGATAGTGCGGCGATTAATGCGGAAACCTTGGGCAATCAATATGCGCTGCTGATTTTTGATGAGTGTCACCATTTGCCCAGTGACTTTAATCGGGTCATTGCCGAATATGCGATCGCGCCCTATCGTTTGGGATTAACTGCAACGCCCGATCGCACGGACGGCAGACACGAAGACCTGAACACCCTGATTGGAGCAGAGGTCTACCGCAGAAGCGCTGAGGAACTGTCGGGCACAGCGCTTGCGAGGCACAAAGCGGTACAAATTAAGGTACGGCTGTCGCAAAAAGAGCGCGATCGCTACGATGAGCTGATCCAGCTACGGAACCAGTTTTTGCAAGATGCCAAAATCTTTCTCGGTTCCGTCCAGGGCTGGCAGCGGTTTGTGCAAGCAAGTGCTGGTTCCAAAGCGGGACGACGGGCAATGCTGGCACATCGAGAAGCACGAGCGATCGCTTTTGGTACTGAAGGCAAACTACGCGTCCTCGCCGATTTGCTAGCCACGCACTATCCCGATCGCACGCTCATCTTTACAGACGATAATGCGACGGTCTATCGCATTTCTCAGGAGTTTTTAGTTCCTGCCATTACCCACCAAACAGGCGTGAAGGAACGGCACGACATTCTGACAAGCTTTAAAGCAGGTGACTATCGCACCCTGGTTGCTTCACGGGTGCTGAACGAAGGTGTGGACGTACCCGAAGCGAGTGTGGCGATCGTCCTCTCAGGCACAGGTTCTACCCGCGAACATATTCAGCGGTTAGGGCGAGTGCTACGCAAAGGCAAAACCTCTGACAAGCTTGCTTTACTCTATGAAGTGGTTGCTGAAGACACAAACGAAGAAAACGTTTCTCGTCGCCGTCGAGGAGAACCACCTCGATCACAGACTCAGCAGCTAGAACTGGTGCCGTTTCAACCGCTCTATACCGCAAGCTCTATAAAAGTACCCCGTGCTGCCGAGCCGTCATTAGAGTGGAACCCAGAACCTGTTGAAACGCCTGCAACGCCATTCGATGACGAGTAGGCAAACTCGCTGCGATCGCAGTCAGGCATCGTGAGATTCCACTAGTTTGCTTTTCATACCATGCTTAATGTAACGGCTTCAGATTGGTTCTGTTGCAGTTCTTCTTGGCTAGGCATAGTCACCGCTAGGCTTAGGCGATCGAGGGAAGTCCGCTTTCGCATCAATGAACCAAGATACAGTTTGCTCACCTGCATAGGCAATCCGTCTCTGTAGCCACGCTTCCTAATTGCTACTTACTCAGAAAAATTAGCTTCTAACGAGGCAGGATTTGAAGATTTTTGCAATAATAAGGGCACTTGGCTTCTGTAAGCTTTATGGTTCCATCTCTTGGGCATAGAACTACTGTTCAGGCTTCTAGTAATGCTTCTCAAATGAGCAGCTACTGATTCTAATGTTCACTGGTCGATCGTCTTATGCCAAACCATAACTGTCTCTTTAGAGAGGTCTTGAGCGATACATCCTTCTATAGGGGGATGCATTGAATTAGAAAGCCTCTGTCTAAGAGCGAGTTATTTGATTAAAAAAGTCAGGAAATAGAGAGCTGGCAGGGCTTACAGGCAAATTTAACCATTAGTTTCTGTCTTTGCATTAAGTCCAAGTCATTACTTCATGACTGTATTGCCTTTTTGGTAACAGCTCTAAAACAAGTTGTTACAATAGTCATTCATTTATTTTCTACAAAGTTTAGGTCTTTAGTTTCTATGACTTATGCAACAAGCCGTCTTTCTATTTTTGTGGACGGGAATAATATGTTTTATGCTCAACAAAAAAATGGCTGGTTCTTTGATCCAAAACGAGTGTTAGAGCATTTCACCAATGATACAGACGTAAACTTGATCAACGCCTTTTGGTATACAGGGCTAAAAGACCCCCAGGATCAAAGGGGGTTTAGGGATGCCTTGATCAGTCTGGGCTACACGGTGAGAACGAAAATCCTGAAGGAATACTACGACGACAATTCCGGTCGTTACTCGCAGAAAGCGAACCTGGACATTGAAATCGTGGTGGATATGTTCAATACCGTTGAGCAGTATAACCGAGTCATCCTTTTTAGCGGTGATGGCGATTTTGAGCGGGCGATCGAACTCCTGCGCTCCAAAAATACCCACATCACCGTTGTCTCCACCGAAGGCATGATCGCCCGCGAACTGCGGAACGTGACCGATCGCTACATCGACCTGAACGCGATCCGCAAAGAAATCGAGAAATCAGACTACTAAATTGCTCAATCTCAGCGCCTCTGCGTCTCTGCGGTCTTTGCTTTCCACAACCATAAATCGCCCACGCCCTTCCTCCTACCTCTAGAATAATTAAAGTGTTGCTTGCATAACAGCAGGAATTTTGCTCTATGGAAACCCAATCTCAACCCAATCATGATCGCGTCATTATTTTCGACACCACACTCCGGGATGGCGAACAGGCTCCCGGTGCCGCACTTAACATCGACGAAAAGCTGACGATCGCCCGCCAACTGGCACGATTGGGTGTGGATGTGATTGAGGCAGGGTTTCCCTATTCCAGTCCTGGCGACTTTGAAGCAGTGCAAAAAATTGCCGAGATCGTGGGCGCTGAGGGTGGTCCGATTATCTGCGGCTTGGCACGAACGACCCACAACGACATCAAAGCAGCGGCTGAAGCACTGAAACCAGCGGCGCGATCGAGAATTCATACATTCATTGCCACATCAGACATTCACTTGCAGTACAAGCTGAAAAAATCCCGTGCCGAAGTGCTGGCGATCGCGGGTGAAATGGTCGCCTATGCCAAATCCTTCGTCAACGATGTGGAGTTTTCGCCCGAAGATGCGGGACGCTCTGAGCCAGAATTTCTCTATCAAGTGCTGGAACGGGCGATCGCGGCAGGTGCCACCACCGTCAACATTCCCGATACGGTTGGCTACACCACGCCTGCGGAATTTGGCGCGTTGATTCGGGGCATCAAAGAGAATGTGCCGAATATCGATCGGGCTGTCATCTCTGTTCACGGGCACAATGACCTGGGGCTTGCCGTCGCCAACTTCCTGGAAGCGGTGAAGAACGGTGCCCGACAGCTAGAATGCACCATCAACGGTATCGGCGAACGGGCAGGGAATGCCGCGCTGGAAGAATTGGTGATGGGGCTGCATGTGCGACGACAGTACTTCAATCCCTTTTTGGGTCGTCCGGTGGACTCTGAAGCACCGCTCACCAACATCGATACGCGCCAGATTTACAAAACCTCACGCTTGGTGTCGAACCTGACCGGAATGCTGGTGCAGCCGAACAAGGCGATCGTCGGTGCCAATGCCTTTGCTCACGAATCCGGCATTCACCAGGATGGCGTGCTGAAAAATCGGTTGACCTACGAAATCATGGATGCTCAATCCATTGGTCTCACCGACAACCAGATCGTGCTGGGCAAACTGTCGGGACGTAATGCGTTTCGATCGCGCCTCAAAGAATTGGGCTTTGACCTTGCCGATCAGGAACTCAACAAGGCATTCGTTCGCTTCAAGGAACTGGCAGACAAAAAGAAAGACGTGACCGATTGGGATCTGGAGGCGATCGTCAACGACGAAATTCAGCAGGCTCCCGAACTGTTCCGACTGGAACTGGTGCAGGTGTCCTGTGGCGATCGCGCCCACCCTACCGCCACGATCGCCATCCGCACTCCCGATGGTCAAGAACTCACCGATGCTGCGACGGGTACAGGACCAGTCGATGCCGTCTACAAAGCCATCAACCGCGTGGTGAACGTGCCCAACGAACTGATCGAGTTCTCGGTGCAATCCGTCACCGCTGGCATTGACGCGATCGGCGAAGTTACTATCCGCCTCCGTCAGGGCGATCGCATCTTCTCTGGTCACGCCGCCAACACGGATATCATCGTCGCATCCGCGCAGGCATACGTAAACGCGCTGAACCGCCTCTATGCTTCGATGCAGCGGCAGGATGGGGCAGGGAAGGTGGCGATTGAAAGGAAAGGGGAAGGAGTAGTGGCGATCGAAAGCTAGAACCGGACAAGAGATTTACCGCAGAGGCGCAAAGTTAAATGCTCTACATTCTCTGCGGTGAGAATTGATTGTTATGCAGTTTCGGTTAGCAGTAGTGATTCTTTTGCGCCTTATTGATGAATATTCAATCTCTAAAAGCAGTAGACGTTGATGAGTTCACTGACCCAAATGCAGGCTGTTATAGAAACGCCTTATTACAAAGGTAAATTTGTTTGCCCTTGGGAAGTTTCAGAATTTGAACCCTTTTCCATGATCCGCTTGTGTGGAGAGATGACATATCCAGAAATCGGGTTGGTCTTTGCACAATTAGCTGTATACAATCAAATAGAACTTTTAGGTAATCAACAAACCGTCATAGAGCAAATCCTAGAAACGGAGAGTTTGGCTTTACCAGGCGGAATACAGATTTTATCTGAAAGGCAAGGCACCATTTCTCCAAGTTGTTGCTGTGGTCTTGAGACATGGCGAGAGTGGCTAGATTTTTTGCAGACAGGCGAAACACCCTGGTTAGGGCATGACCCAAGCCCGTGGGTTGAGATGCAAGGCGATGTCATTCATATTTGGTCAGATGGAGGCATTGAGTCTGTTAGCAAAGCCTTTTGTATCAGCGTATCGCGCTCTCATTTTGAGAAGGCAATAACACTCGTGGAACGAGATCTTCAGGCATTTCTGTTCTGCATTGAAAGTTGGGCGCAAGAGGTTGGAATTGCAGAGTCAAACGAGTTATTTCAAAAGTTTGATGAGTGTTTTAGTATTAGAAGATACGTAAAAAATTAGTGATTTCCGGGGGCAGTTGTGTTTTCAATAGAGTACTGTCTGCCCAGCCTTTCACAAGCTGAATGTTAGAATAAGCGGTGTGTAGGATGAGTGACTTGAATGCCGACTGATGCTCAATTGAAGGGATTGTACCGTCTTAGTTATTGGCTAACCTACGTCATGCTTCAACCTATACATCTTGTCTGTATTGACGATCGAACCAGCAACCTATATGTTTTGGCTGGAAACATGGAAACGCTTGAATTTCAGATTGTGCCCAATGGGGAGGTATTCTGATGAGCCAGGTCAATTACGCTGCAATGTCTGACAAGGAATTGAGACAATACTTTCTCAGACATCGTGAAGACAAGGCAGCGCTTCGGGCGTATCTGGATCGATTGGGCGATCGTCCACGCAACATTATTACAACCGTAGACGATCCTGATTTTGATGCCAAAATTCAAGCTGCTATTCTGCGACAAATGCAAGCAGCGGAAAACAATAGCGATGGGGCAATTTAGATGAAAAGCCGTGGCTTTACAGTGATTCTTCACAAAGAAGAGGATATGTATATCGCTGAGTGTCCAGAGGTTGGTACGGTTGATCAAGGGGACACGATCGAGCAGGCGATCGCGGGAGTCACAGAGGCAACGCGGCTTTACTTGGAGGAATTTTCTCTTCCTGAAACCTCTCCCCGCTTTGTGACAAGCATTGAAGTCAGCTATGCCTAGACTGCCGCGAATCTCAAGCAGAGAAGCAATTCGGGCACTGGAGCGTTTGGGATTTGAGCAAAGCCGCCAAGTGGAGGCATCTATCGTCGCCTTCACTCCTTACAAGAAATCGGGAAACTGCTTGCATAGAGCAACTCTGTCCAAAGGCAACAAGTGGCAAGGTGCAACCAGATTGAGCATGGCTCAATCTGGTTGCACTCCAACTTAAAGGAGCGTTTCGAGCTAAGCGTTACCTAGCTTCACGAGAGGGGAAGACTGAAGCTGTACTGAATTGAATATCTGGTTCAAATCAACAGCCAACTAGGAGAACGTATGGCACCCTCACGGGATAGATAGCTCGACCAAATCAAGAAAGAATGTAGCTCAATGGTTACTAAAAGAGCCTTGATTGCCGGAGGCGTTGCAATCATTCCAGTTCCTGGTGTTGATATTGCTGCTGATGTTGGATGCTTAATAGAGTTGCTTCCCAAGATTAGTGGTCGGTTTGGCTTACTGCCTGAGCAAATTGAATATCTAGATACTCAAACAAAGACACTGGTTTATAGCCTAGCGATGCAATGGGTAATCAGATGCTTGGAAAGGTTTTGACCAAACAATTAATTATGCAAGTACTTAAAAAAGTTGGGGTACGTCTAGCCGCAAAGCAAGTTGCTAAATATATTCCAATTGCTGGACAGGCTGTGTCTGCAACTCTAAGTTTCGCTGCAATGAAGTATGTTTGTAATTCCCACATAGACGACTATTATAAAATAGCTCAACGAGTAATCACACAAATAGAGCATTAGTACCATCATTAATTGCCGATCGCCATTCATCACAATCACCCTTTCCGTGAAGCTCTGGTTTTTGTGGCTTTCGGCTTTGCTTCAGCAGCGGGCTTTGGTTCCGTAATAAGCTTTGGTTCGCCCGATCGCATCTCCCGCAAATTCGCGGCTTGTTTCAAAAGCGAGTCAGCGAAGGCATAGGCAACGTCATCGATCGCGCCGCTGGCTTCAGAGGTTGACTGACCGCCTGCAAGCTGTGCCAGTTCTTCCCGTCGTTGTTGACTGTCGAGGGTTGTGACACGAACGACGGTACGGACGGCATTGGGGGAGTGGGGAGTGGGAAGAGTGTTTGAAGGTTTGAGGTTTGAGGTTTGAGCCTCCGTATCTTCCCCTGCTCCCTCTGCTCCCCCATCCCCCTCATCCCCCATCCCCCCACCTCCATTCCCCGCCTCAATCACCTGCTTGCTCACGCGCAAGTGCTGATCTGCCATCGCAGCCACGATCGGCTGGTGGGTGACACAGAGCACTTGATGATGTTGGCTAAGCTGATGGAGTTTTTCGGCGATCGCCTGTGTGACTCGTCCCGAAACGCCCACGTCGATCTCGTCAAACACCAGAGTACCAACGGGATCGATCTGGGAAAAGCTGGCTTGTAAGGCGAGTAGAAAACGGCTCATTTCGCCACCGGAGGCAATTTCGGTCAGCGGTTGCAGCGGTTCACCCGGATTGGGGCTAAAAAGAAAGGTGACGCGATCGGCTCCCAGCGCAGATGGAGAAGCTGGCGAAATACCGACCTGAAATTTCACCTTTTCCATTGCCAGTGGTTTGAGTTCGTTCACCAGTCGCTCTTCCAAATCCTTGGCTGTTGCTTGTCGGAGTTGAGTGAGTGCAGCACAGGCTTCGGTCAACGCAAGCTGCCGTTCCTGATAGGTACGTTCCAAATCTTCTAGAGATTGACCGCCGCCTGTGAGTTCGTCCATGTCAGCCTGGAGGCGCTGGTAAAGAGCGATCGCGTCTCCCAACGTGGGACCATACTTGCGGCAAAGTTGCTTCAGTTCAACGATGCGTTCCTGCACTTCCTGAAGGCGCTGCGGGTCAGATTCCAGCGTTTCGCCATAGACGTTGATTTCGCGTCCGGCTTGCTCTACTTGCGCCAGAGCAGTGCTGACGAGTTCAAGAATCGGCTGAAGCTGCGTGTCATATTCAGCCATCGCCGTCAGTGTCGTTTCGGCTTTGCCCAACAGGTCGGCGCACGCTTCAGTACCGTCATCATTCTGATAGAGAGCCTGATACACCTGATAGCTCTGGTGCTGAAGCTCAACGCTGTGCCCGAGGCGCTTGCGTTCTTGCTCCAACTGATCCAATTCATCAGGTTCAGTGAGATTGGCAGCGCTCAATTCTTTAAGCTGATACTCAAACAGGTCAAGCTGCTGGAGGCGTTCTTGTTCCGATTTGCGGCGCTTTTCTAATGCCTGTAGCGCTTGTTGATAGGCAGAGAAAGCTGTAGCAACGAGCGATCGCTGCTGTAACAACGTCTCACCACCGTAACTATCGAGCCATTCGCGCTGGAGAGGCGGTTGCCCAATCTGCACGGTTTGTCCCTGCGCTGTGAGTTCTACCAGCCGATCGCGCAGTTGCTCCATTTGCTGCTTGTTGACCAACGTACCATTGATGCGCGATCGGCTTCGCTGGCTGCTTTGACTGGCGATAATCTCGCGGCTACAGATCAGTTGAGCGTCGTCAGACGGTTGAATTTCGTGCTGTTCCAGCAAGGATACGAGGTCAGGCTCTAGCCGAAAGACTGCCTCTACAACAGCGCGATCGGCTCCTGTACGAACCGCACGACTGGTCACTTTGCCCCCTAAAACGGCATCGATCGCGTCGAGGATAATCGACTTACCTGCGCCCGTTTCGCCTGTCAGCACAGTCAGTCCTGTACTTAAATCTAGCTCTAAGTAGTCTACCAGGGCGAAATTTTCGATTCGCAGGGAAAGCAGCATGGGCAGGGGGAGAGGAGTGAGGAGTGAGGAGTAAGAAAGTTTTGAGTTTTGGGTTAATTTAGCCTTTAGCCCTTGCCCTAACGAAAGGGGACGATCGGACGTGCGTTTGAACTAAAATTTGGGGATGCAGTTGCAGTGTACTACCAGTGCGTCAATGTACTACTAATGTTCAGGACTTCTTGAGATCTTTTCCCATACCCTACACCCTCTACCCTACACCCCATTCCCTACGCCCTACTCCCTCTTTAAATGGTAGCGATCTCTGAAGCAATGGCGACGGCTTTGCAAGCATATCGGTTGGGGAATCTAGTACAAGCAGAATGGCTATGCAGTCAGGTGCTGGAACAACAGCCTCATATGATCGCAGCGCTACATTTGCTGGGCGCGATCGCGGCTCAAACAGGCAGGCTTGAATCAGCCGTCAAGCACTACCAGACGGTCATTACCCTTGACCCGAATCATTTTGAAGCGCACGGCAACCTGGCTGTAGTCTTGCAGGATCAGGGAGAGTGGAATACCGCAGCGGCACATTTTCAGCGATCGCTCAGGCTCAATCCATCTCATGCTCCTACGCATTTTAACGCGGGCAATCTGGCGCTGAAGCAAAACCAACTTGAGCAGGCGATCGCGCACTATCAGCAGGCAATTGTACTAAAACCCAATTATGCCAAAGCGTACAACAATCTGGGTCACGCTTTACGACAGCAAGGAAACCTGGAGGCGGCGATCGCGCAGTATCGGCAGGCGATCGCGCTGATACCGGACGATGCACAGGCGCATAACAATTTGGGTAATGCACTGCAAGCACAGGGACAGTTTGAAGCGGTGATCGCGCACTATCAAACCGCTTTAGCACTTCAACCAGGTAATGCTGAGGTGCAGTTTAACTTGGGCAATGCGTTCAGGTTGATGGAGCAGAGTGAGCAAGCGATCAACCATTATCAACAGGCACTGACGCTTAAACCGGATTGGGCAGCAGTACACAACAATCTGGCGCTTTGTTTGCAGGAGCAGCAGCAGTTTGAGGCAGCGATCGCTCATTTTCGGCAAGCGCTTGCCCTGGAGCCAGAGAATGCCGACGCGCACAACAATCTAGGGGTGGCGTTCTACGAAATGAACCAGTTGGAGGACGCGATCGAGCAGTGTCAACAGGCGATCGACCTGAGACCACAATTTGCCGAGGCACACTTAAACCTGAGCATGGCGCTACTTGCAGCAGGTGACTATCAGAGGGGCTTGAGCGAATATGAGTGGCGCTGGGACGCTCAGGATCTGCAACGCCCATCATTGCCAGGAGCCGTTTGGGATGGCTCTGCTTTAGAGGGGCGAACCCTATTGCTCTACACCGAGCAAGGGCTTGGCGATGCTATTCAGTACATACGCTACGTGCCTTTTCTAGCAGAGCAGAGTCGCGTGATGGTCGAGTGCCCTGACAACCTGATCCGTCTCTTTGCCACCATGCCCGCGATCGCTCAACTGATTCCGCAAGGTTCACCCCTGCCTGAGTTTGATGTTCACCTGCCGCTGATGAGCTTGCCCTACGTTCTGAACGAATCGCTAGCGACGATCCCTAACCGGGTGCCCTATCTATCTGTACCGGAGGCTGATCGATCGCAGCGTGTCGATCAACAGTTGCCCGTTGAAGCAAGCCTCGATCGCCCGCTCAGCGATCGCCCGTTCAAAATCGGCATTGTCTGGGCGAGTGTGGCGCTCAACCATCCCAGACAGCGTAAGTCTTACCGCAACCGCACCGCCTCTTTAGCCGTCTTTATGCAGGCGTTATGCCCTCTCAATGTGGAGTTGTACAGCCTTCAGGTTGGCGCTCATGCAGCAGAGATTGCTGAGTATGGGTTTCAGCATCGTTTGCATGATTTAAGTCCGCAGCTTCAGGACTTTGCGGCTACGGCAGGGGCGATCGCGCAGCTAGACCTTGTTATCTCAGTCGATACCGCTGTCGCTCATCTAGCAGGAGCATTAGCAAAGCCTGTGTGGGTTGTTTTACCGTTTGCAGGCGATTGGCGCTGGCTGCTGCACCGTGAGGATAGCCCCTGGTATCCCACCATGCGGCTGTTTCGGCAGCATACTCCTGGCGATTGGGACGGGGTAATGGCAACCGTTGCACAGGCACTCGCACTTGATCAATCCCGCATCGACAAATCTGGGGCTTAACTGATGGATCATGACTTCTTCGAGTGGACGCTGAGTTGCCTGGACAGTGTTAACCAGGCGTTGATACAGTCGTTCTGGAAGTTGCAGGGTGATCGGTGCAGGTACAAAGCTAACCCCTTTAAATTACTTGCATTCTATCGAATCACGGCGATCGCCGTACTCACTGGAACACATTTACGAGAAGTTTGGGGTGTAAACTCGCGTGGCTGCGTTCATGGTCGCCTTACAGCATTTAGGCATTGTCAGTCCTTGTCGACGTAAAAGAGTACAGCCTATAGCCCCTACTGTTTGAGCAGCATAGCTTAGCCTTTGGGTGGATGCCACCCACCGGATACCCACCGTTTTCGGGCGACTCGGATCGTTGCCCGATTCATCTGTAAGGCTACAACCGTAGCTCTTCCAATTGTAGTTAGCCCTTCCATTCGTATGCCATCCTCACTCCAGACAAAGTGATCTGTCCACTTCTGACGACGAGGGTTGAACAGAAGCACAACAGCTTCAGTGAGAGGATCGGCAAATTCGGTCAGGTCAGATTTGAATTCGTTGCAGGCTCGACACGCCAAACAAACGTTGTCAAAGGTTGTTTCTCCACCTTTTGAGCGCGGAAGAATGTGATCAAATGACAAATCAATGCCACTGTTGACGGCTTGAGTCAAACAGTAACAACATTGATTGCGATCGCTGACCCCAATCTGATTGCGTAACTCAACTGGAATGTAGCTGGACACAAAACTTTAAGGATTAGGAACCATGTGACCGCGCCAGCGCAACAGTACGGCAGCATGAGCTTTACGCAGCATAAAGGCATCGGCGGACTGTCGGAGTTGGCTTAACTCAAACTTCTCGGAATCGCTCAAGATACCATCCTGATTGAGATCTAGTAGCGCATCGTAGCGAACCATTTCAGTTGAAGGTTGATGACTGCGGGCGATCGTCCACAACGCAGCATCATCCAGGCGATCGAGAGCAGCTAAAGCAGCCTGGAATTCTTCTGGAACATCGTCCCAATCAGGAGGGCTACCCACTTCTAAGGCATGGATCATGACTTCTTCGAGTGGACGCTGAGTTGCCTGGGCAGTGTTAACCAGGCGTTGATACAGTCGTTCTGGAAGTTGCAGGGTGATCGGTGCAGGCACAAAGCTAACCCCTTTAAATTACTTGCATTCTATCGAATCACGTCGATCGCCGTACTCAATTGTTAAGCAGCACCATTTTCTCAGTGGCGCGACTGTTTGAGTGCCTGCGATCGCTTTTGAAGGGTAAGCAGCTTGCTAGAATAAGGGGCAATCGCAGCCCTAGCAGCCACCATGAACTACCAAGACATCATTACCCTTGAACCTGGCAAACGCAGTGGAAAACCCTGCATCCGAGGAATGCGGATCACCGTATATGATGTCCTTTCCTATCTCGCCTCTGGCATGACGATCGAGGAAGTCCTTGCTGACTTCTCCTACCTCACCCGCGAGGATATCCCAGCTTCTACCAATGGCGCTGCCCCTGCAACCGTTGCCTGATACCAGTTCCAAGACTGCATCTCGTTTAAGAATGCTGTTGTTCAGCGCGTGCGATCGCCCAGTAAGTAGACTCGACTGCATCAGGGTCAACCGAGATCGAAGTAATGCCCCAGCGGACGAGCGTTTCGACAAGCTCAGGATCACGAGAGGGAGCTTGCCCACACACCGAACAGGGGATACCTGCTTGATGGGCTTGTTGAATCAGTTGGGCGATCGCGGCTCTGACGGCTGGATGTCGGGCATCAAAGGTAGATGCCATGTTAGCGTTATCACGGTCAACCCCTAAAAGTAACTGGGTGAGGTCATTGGTGCCGATCGCAATACCCTGAACACCTGCACGAACGTAGTCTGGCAGCAAAAACAACACCGACGGCACCTCTGCCATAATCCAAAGCTGAAACTGGGGATTGTTCGCCAGCCCAGCTTTTTGCACCCGCTGACGGCAAAAAGAGAACTCCTCCACCGTGCGAACAAAGGGCAGCAAGAGGTGAATATTGGAGTAAGCAGATTGCACCTGCGCCAGTGCGGTCAGTTCCAACTCAAATAGGGTTGGATCGAGGCAGTAGCTAAACGTACCGTGTAGACCCAACGTAGGGTTGACCTCAAGCGGGACTGCTTCACCACCTGGCAATCCTCTAGACTCGTGCGATCGCAAATCAAGCGAACGGTAGAACACAGGTCGCGGTGCCAAAGCCGCTGCAAATTGACTGATGCGAGTCGCCAGACATTCAACCAGGGCAGCACTGCGCCCACTCTGTAGCCACTGCAAAGGATGCTGATACTCTAACGCTGAAAGCGCCATCAGCTCTCCGCGCAGCAGACCAATGCCATCGATCGGCAAGGCAGCGATGGACTCAAGGCGATCGGGTTGACTGAGATTCACCATCAGTCGCGTCCTCAGCGGTGGGCGATCGCTGGGAGCAATCGTTCTGGCAGGTAAAGCAGGCGCACTCGCTACAGAATCGGGCATACCTGCTAACCGATAAACAGCGCCTCGATCGCCATCAATGAGGATGAGATCATCGGTTTGAATACGCTGAGTGGCATTGGCAGCCGCTATCACTGCCGGGACACCTAACTCTCTTGCAATGATGGCACTGTGCGATGTCATGCTGCCCTGCTCAAGCACAATGCCAACCGCCTGTTTGATCGACCCTAGCCAGTGTGGCGGTAACATTTCAGCCACCAAAATGGTGCCAGGAGGAATGGGATCGATCGCGTCAAGCTGTGAAATGACTCTAGCTCTGGCGATCGCTTGCCCCTGTGCTGCCGCCAGCCCGTTTACCAGTAATGTTTGCGACTGGCTGATTGGAGACGATTGGGAAGTCATTATTGCTGAACTCGCTGTTTCTGCCTGTTGCTTCAAGGGTGGCTCTGAGGCTGCTGTCATCAGAGTCGGTGTCAACGCCAGGTTGTGAAGCGTTTGCGTCCGTAACGAGAGCATAATGACTTGAGTCAGGCAAAACTGTGTCGATTCATCTGGTTCTGCCAGGAGTGTCCACTCTAAAACCGATACGTTGCTGAAGTCTGCCATCACACGTTGAACAAGCGTCACTAGAGCGCCGATTTGTGTGTCATTCAGCGAAAAGTGCGTTCGTTGAGCTTCGTCTGGCAAGTAGGCGAGCAGTGGGAGAGCGTGGGGATGCGCGGCTAAAGGCGTTGAATAATGGGTTAGAGCGACTTCAGCCGTTGGTACGGTTGGTTCATCAAGGCTAGGTGCAGTAACAAAGGGGTGAGACCTCCGATCGCTGGCGCTAGTGCGATCGTGTGTCTCTAGTGCTTGTATCTCGCTGGCGTTCTGATGCGCGGCAATACTCTCTGCCACCTGATAGACAATTGTCCGCTTGCCCAACTGCTGCGCCTGCACGATACCACTTGTTGCGTCAGCCTGATACACATCCGGCAAAACCTCTCCCCAGGCGATCGCCACACCCAGTCCATTGGTGGCTTGGATCTGTAACATATCATCCAGAATTTGAACGCTACCAGACGCGATCGCGGAACGAAGCGGTTGCACCAGCACGGCTAGCTTGACCTGTTGCAAATGAATGTTTAAACGCTGCCAGTAAAACAGGCTCTTTGCCCGAAAGAGCTGTGCCCATAAGCGCTTTAACCCTTGAGCAACATCGGCTTCAGTGGCGCAACAGATCTGGATATCAAACAACGCCGAACTTCTCCCATCTGCGATCGCGCCTACTTTGGTAGCAGTGCTAGCAGTGGTTTTGACAAACAGAGAGGGACGCAAGACAACGATCGGCGTGTGCAACTGTCGTATTGCGTCGTTGATTTCTGCCAACCACGCGGCTGGCAAAGCTGGCACCTCAATCGACTGGCGCAACTGTCGAGCGATCGCCTGTAGCTGCCGTGGATTCTCAATGTCTAACCGTAGCGACGAGTGGGGCAGATCAGCAAAGAGCGGTTCTGACCAGTCGATCGCTTCTAGAAACTGGCGCAACATGTGAGCCGAGACAACAAACCCTGGCGCGACGGGGATCTCTTTTTGCAGCAACTGGCTCAGGTAGAACGCTTTGTTCCCAACCAAAGCACGATGGTGCGGTTGAATCTGATTGAGCCAGTAGAGATTAGCCACAGTAGCAAGGGATAGCAAACATGAATCAATCTTCAGTTTTTCGCCTCTACCATCATGCGGTTGGGAGACGGTGAGGGGAGAGGAGTGAGGTTTAGATGCTTTGTTCCTGCCTCTGCTCTCCTCTGAAGAACCTAGATGATCATCAGTGCTTTGAGCATTGGGCGTTGAGTGCTGGCGATCGGCTGAGCGAACAACCAATCGAACCACTACAGCATGCGAAATTTAAACCAACCGATCAGCAAGGCTCTTCCAGGTATAGCAGTATCGCTAGTTGGGCATACTTGAGCCAGCCATGTCACGTATCCAGCGCCGTTAATTGCGATCGCTGACTGCTGCACTCCTGCCCCTGTCTTCTGCGCTCTACCAAATTTACATTCCAAATTTTACAGCTTTGAGGTGCCTCTAACTATGAGCGGCTTTGTCAAACGATTCAATGGGCTGCTTGATTTGGTGTTGCAGGCGCAATGTCCGCTTTGCCACCGCACGACCGCCGCTGCTTTTTGCCAAGCCTGTCAGCGTCAGCTTCAGCAATGCCAGCTTCCCAACCCTGCCTGGTCGCAGGAGGAGCAACTGCCTGTATTTGCCTGGGGACGTTACAGTGGTGCGCTACGACGGACGATCGCCGCCTTCAAATATGAAAACAAGCCACATCTGGCGCGTCCTCTTGGAGAATGGCTGGCACTTGCCTGGTTAGGTGCAACAAAGCAAGCGACAACCTTTACAGTCGTGCCCATTCCCATGCATCCGACGAAGCAACAGCAACGGGGCTTTAACCAGGCAGATCTGTTAGCAGAACAGTTCTGTGAGCAAACGCGATTGCCGCTACAAAAACAAGGACTGAGTCGATCGCGCGAAACCACCGCTCAGTTTCAGCTCTCGGCGGGCGATCGTGAACAAAACCTGGCAGATGCTTTCAGCCTTGGCAAGGCCTTTCGCAAACGCCATCCTACTGGTTCCGTGCTCTTACTCGACGACATCTACACCACTGGCGCAACCGCTCGCTCTGCTGCCCAGACCCTTCGTCGCCACGGCATTCGAGTGCAGGGGCTAATTGTGCTGGCAAGGGCAGCGTTGGAGAAGGATGAGGGATGAAGGATGAAGGATAAAAGTTGTGAGTTGTGAGTTAGCGTTCCTCTGCCGCCTCTGCTCTCTTCTTTTCTTGGATGCCCTTTCTTGGATGCCCTTTCTTGTATGACTGAAAGGCTTTACGGGCTTTACAACTAACGACCAAAAACTAACAACTAACGCGATGTGCAACTAATTCGCCCTCATCCCCACCCTTCTCCCCAGGGAGAAGGGCTTCCAGACCGTTCCGGTTCCCTCTCCCATCGGGAGAGGGCTAGGGTGAGGGCAGTTTTGGCAGGCTTTTCAGGAAAGTCGCACATCGCGTAACTAACAACTAACAACCAAAAACTACTTCATCAGCCCATGTTCCAACGCATAGCGCACCAGTTCTGTCCGGCTGCTGGTGCCTGTTTTGCTGAAGAGTCGGCTGACGTACTTTTCGACGTTACGGACGCTGGTTTCGAGGCGGCGGGCAATTTCTTTGTTCATCAAACCATCCACGACGAGATTGAGGACGCTTTGCTCTCTGGGTGTGAAATCAATTTGGACGGTGTTGGGCAACTGGGCGATCGAGCCTCCTTTCGTCAACAGCCGCTTGATTTCTTCGATTTCTCGAATCACGTCGTCAATGTTGCGCGGTTCGTCTTCGCCAGCAGCACGCACGACATCACGCTTTTGCAACAGATTGGTGACGATCGCCACCAATTCATCGGGATCAAAGGGTTTCGATAAGTAGGCATCGGCACCTGCGTTGTAGCCCTGAATGCGATCGGAAGTCATGCCTCTAGCAGTCAGAAACACCACTGGCACTGTTTTGAACTGTGGCTCATCGCGCAACTGTTTGAGAAACTGATAGCCATCGACCTGAGGCATCATGATGTCGGTGATGACCAAATCGGGTAGCGTTTGCTTTGCCAGAGCTAAGCCTTCATTGGCATTGCTGGCAACCGCAACGATAAAGCCGCTATCTTCAAGGTACGCCTGCACCGCCTCACGCAAGCCTGGTTCATCATCCACTAGCAAGAGTTGACCTGGCATGAAGACCGCGCGCTCCTATAGTGCTTTGTATCATCCTTATTGTAGCGATCGGCTTGCTTGATCGCTGTCCTAAATCATTGAGTCTTTGAGCGGTCAGCGGTCAGCGGTCAGCGGTCAGCGGTCAGCCGTCAGCCGTCAGCGGTCAGCGGCTTCTCAAGCCATAACTTACTTGCCAGAGAGTAAATTGAAAGCTGATAGCTGATAGCTGATAGCTGATAGCTAATAGCTGATAGCTGATAGCTGATAGCTGATAGCTCTTTACTCACGGCTTCTTTCGGTCAGCAGTGCCATCTGGCTTTGGATTCTGCATGGGTGTTGCGATCGGCTTTTTGCCTTCGATCGGCTTTACTGGTATTGGCTTTTTGTTGCCGATGGGTGGAGCACTGGCTGGTTTTTTCGGTGCTGCTGTACTGGCTGGCTTCTGACCAGTCTGCACTTTAAAGGATTGAATGCTTTGCTCAAACATTGCCAGTCGCTGCTGGTAGTCACCTGCTCTGGTTGAATACGCGACTGTCCACAGTGTCTTGCCTTGCTTGATGACATAAATCAACTGTCTCAAGGCATCGGACTGAGCGGCGCTGGACGGCACGCTGGCTTCTGTCACCAACCGTCCGGCTGAGTTTTGCCCTACCTGCACCGTTTTGCGCTCGATCGTCCGAATGGGTGTAGGCAATGACTGTACAGCGGCATCAATATAAGCATCGACCGTAACGGTTTCGGGTACATTAACAGCGCTAATCACAACATTGGTGACCCCGCCTGTACGATCGGGCTTTGGGTCTACGGCAATGAGCAGAAAGGTGCTGGGATTTTGTTCCACCATGCTGGCAATCTGCTCGTAATCGGTTCCGAGCGATCGAATGCCCTTAATCAGCGTCTGCAAGCCTGTCGTATTGGGACTACCACCGCGATAATTTTCTGGTAACGCTAGTTCAACACCCGGTGCCTTAAAGGTTTGCCACTTTTCGACAAGCGCACCTGCCCCTGCTGGTTGAACGCGCGACCTGGCACCCGATGTCCCTGTTAAGGCATCTGCACCCGAAGGCTTGGTCTGTGCTGCGCCACCTGATGTTGTTGGTTTGGGTGTTGCCGCTTCACTGGAGACAGCACCCAAACTCAAAAGGATTAAGCCAATACTAATGAGAGTTTTTTGCATACTGCTAGTTAAGAACTAAAGGCGCTGCGCTGAGTTAGCGGTCAGCGGTTAGCGGTCAGCAGTCAGAAATCAGAGACAGAAGTCAATGGATTCTAAAGCTGTGCCTGGATTGCCAGAAGGTCAAGTAAAAGCTGATAGCTAATAGCTGATAGCTGACCGCTGACCGCTGATAGCTAATAGCTGACCGCTGACCACTGATAGCTAATAGCTGACAGCTGACCGCTGATAGCTAATAGCTGACCGCTGACCACTGATAGCTAATAGCTGATAACCCAACGGCATCCCTCACCCCAACTGCTCCTTATGGCAGAATGAACGGGATACCACAGGCAACCTTCCCTAATTCTATGGCGACCAAGTTTGTATTCGTGACGGGCGGTGTTGTTTCTAGCATCGGTAAGGGGATTGTAGCAGCCAGTTTAGGGCGATTGCTCAAGTCGCGGCAATACTCTGTTTCGATCTTAAAGCTCGATCCCTACATTAACGTCGATCCAGGTACGATGAGTCCCTTTCAGCATGGCGAAGTGTTCGTCACTGAAGATGGTGCCGAGACCGATCTGGATTTGGGGCATTATGAGCGCTTTACGGATACGTCCATGTCTCGGCTCAACAGTGTCACAACTGGCTCCATTTATCAGGCAGTGCTGAACCGAGAACGACGGGGTGATTACGAAGGCGGCACGGTGCAGGTGATTCCTCACATTACGAATGAGATTAAGGAACGGGTGCTGCGGGTTGCTAAGAATACGAACCCCGATGTGGTTATTACTGAAATTGGTGGTACGGTGGGCGATATTGAGTCGCTGCCGTTTCTAGAGGCAATTCGCCAGTTTCGCAAAGATGTGGGACGACAAAATGTGCTGTATATGCACGTCACGCTGGTGCCCTGGATTCCTGCGGCGGGTGAGATGAAAACGAAGCCAACGCAGCATTCGGTGAAGGAACTGCGATCGATCGGTATTCAGCCCGATATTCTCGTCTGCCGTAGCGATCGCCCGTTACCGCCGGGACTCAAAGAAAAAATGTCGGGGTTCTGCGATGTGCCCGTCGAGTGCGTGATCACCTCTCAGGATGCCAGCAGCATTTACGAAGTGCCACTCAACCTGGAGAAAGAAGGACTGGCACATCAGGCACTCGATTTACTGCAACTGGAACAACGTCCACCTGACCTGACCCAATGGGCAACGCTGGTCGATCGCCTCTATAGCCCTAAACGACAGGTCGAAATTGCGATCGTCGGGAAGTATGTCCGCTTAAACGATGCCTATCTGTCTGTAATGGAAGCCTTGCGCCATGCGGCGATCGCCCTGGATAGCGACCTCAACATCCGCTGGGTTAACGCTGAAGATATTCAAGACCAGGGAACTGCCCATCATCTAGACGGTGTGCATGGCATCATCGTGCCAGGCGGGTTTGGCATTCGCGGGATTGATGGCAAAATTGCGGCGATCGAGTATGCCCGTACGCACCAGATTCCCTATCTTGGTCTCTGTTTGGGTATGCAGTGCCTGGTCATTGAATGGGCACGCCATATTGCCGCTTTGCCCGATGCCCACAGCGCCGAATTTGCCCCCGAAGCACACAATACTGTCATTCACCTCTTGCCCGAACAGCAGGATGTCGTTGATCTAGGCGGCACTATGCGCCTGGGGTTGTATCCCTGCCGTTTGACACCCAATACCCTCGCGTTCAACCTCTATCAAGAAGAAGTCATTTATGAGCGGCATCGTCACCGCTACGAGTTCAACAATGCTTACCGCAGCCTATTCACGGAAACGGGTTATGTGATCAGCGGCACTTCGCCCGATGGTCGCCTGGTCGAAATTGTCGAATTGCCTCATCACCCATTTTTTATCGCTACTCAATTCCATCCCGAGTTTCAATCTCGCCCCAGCGCACCGCATCCGTTGTTCAAAGGGTTTATTCAGGCGGCACTGGTACGTTCACCAGGCAACACCACGAATGTCGATAGCACAGGCGAACAGGCAACTGCTTCAGCGCCGGCAGGCATGGCATTAAACCAGGCAGCGATCGCGGTGGGTACACACCCCTATTCACACAGTGGCAGTTGAGGTATCGTAGGCGTGCAGCCACGATCGGTACCCAGAACCGCAAACTGGCAGAAACAAGGATGTTTTGTGGCTTACTGGATCAAACTTAACTATGAGCGCAGTACCTACGTGATCGACCTGGATCGAGTCACCGCGTTTTGCTATACGCCGAATGCAAAGGTGTCGTTTTCGCTCTTGGATGGCAACACGACGATCGTCGTGACGCAGCAAAGTGACCCTGAGTCCTACCAGCACATGCTGGACTACGTAGAAAAACGCACCGGATTTTCGTTGCCATAAAGCGCTAAAGGGCAGAAAGACGCTATGAGTCAGTCAGCGTGATCTGCTCACCGACTCGCAAAACCTTTCCTGCTTGCGAAGCCAGGGTGCGCGTATTCACTGCTAACCTAAAAAAGTGGTTGAAACGCGAAGCCTCTGCCCACGTGGGCAAGGTTTCCTGGCGCTTGGTGACAAAGGTTTTTTGAAAGTGGGGCAAACCTGTGCCCGTTACGGGATCGCGGGTGACCACAACGCAGCGCTGACACGGATTAACGCCTGCAAACGGCACATCACCAATTTGAAAGGGCACTGTGCGATCGCCCTCACTAAAGAGTCTATCTTCCCAAAACGCCTCTACGCCAGCAATTTCCAGGTTCGATCGAAAGCGGCGACGCACTTCTTCCACACTCAGGTTGGGAAACCAGTCTGCGATCGCTTGTAGTGTGGCAGTGCTGACAACGGTTGGTCCAGGCGAATCTGTATCATCAGGAAACCCTACCTGCGTATTTTGAATCAGTTGCACTGGGAAGCCAAAGTAAGCACTAAGCCATGCTTCTAGCGCCACCCGTTCAGCATCCAAATGAAAGGTCGTTACTTGAAGCTTGTCTTGCACGCTAAGCGAAACGGTACGGGCACTCAGGTCGATGCTAGAGCGAATGCCATGCACCGCTGCGGTTCGTTTGCCGTTGACAAATTTGCCCTGTGAGTCGACGATCGCAAACTCACGATCGTGCTTTAGCGCTCCACTTGCTAGCATAGTTGTTTGGGCGATCGTCACCCCATCAAGAGCTTTGATAGGATAGACGACGATCTGGGCTAATTCAGGCATACAGATTCAGGCGATCGGGGAAAGGTAGACAGGCTTTGGTGAATGAACAAGGATTGATATTAGCTATCAGCTATTAGCTATCAGCTATCAGCTATCAGCTATCAGCTATCAGCTATCAGCTATCAGCTATTAGCTATCAGCTATCAGCTATCAGCTTTTAATTTACTCTCTGGCAAGTAAGTTATAGCTTGAGAAGCCGCTGACCGCTGACCGCTGACCGCCGACCGCTGACCGCTGACTGCTGACCACTGACCGCTAACTGCTGACCGCTGACCGCTAACTGCTGACCGCTGACCGCTGACCGCTGACCACTGACCGCTGACCGCCGACCGCTGACCGCTGACCGCCATAACTATACTTTGCCTAATCAATTAGATTGTTAACCATGACTGGACTGCGATGGACTCAAGTACTGCGATCGTTAGGGCTAGAGTTTTGGCTCTTGTTGCCATTGCTAGGACTTAGCTTTTGGTTGACCAGTGGCATGTTGACAGACCGAATATTAGCTCGATCGAACAAGGTAACGCCTTACCTGGAAGGCAATCGCCAACCCAAACAACCGCTGCGCACTGTGCAGTCCATTACAGTCGTCACCGCCGCACGACAGGGGTACTCGACTGTCACGATCAAAACAGCCAACTCGGCGCTTAAGACCGTAACGTTTGAGTTTCCAACCACTCAACCAGAACAAATCGAAGCCGCGATCAGTCGAGAATTGGGGTTGCCACGCGATCGTATCCGTAAATTGGTTCGTTACCAGTCTGGTCAAGGGAGTGGGGAGTAGGCTAACTCCTGGTAGGCTCGGTCGTCATCGCGCAGACGGGCACGACTACTTTTGCCGTCTACGGCTCCTACCATTTCACTAAACTGTGGCTACACAGGCAAGCTTCGGCTGGCGGTCTACCTCTCTGGTTTTTAAGATACAAGGGTATAGCCCTTCAGTCATTCAAGAAAAGGGATGAGAGCAATTCATCCCGCCATTCAGCAACGCCGAGAAAAACAAGAGAAAGTTTTGAGTTTAAGAGGTTGTTTGAAAAGTGTCTGGCGGTTAAAACCGCGACTACGTAAACAAAGTCCGCCTGCGCGGACTACCGCAGAGTAAGGGTTTTATAACCTGCGTAGGCAGGTTTTGTGCGTGTAGCCGCGACTTCAGTCGCCAGAGCTACACGCATCTGGACTTTTAAAACATCCTCTAAGAGCAGTCAGTTGCCAGCGATCGCTTTTACCTTGTGCCTTCTGCCCTCTGCGTTTCTTCCTAAAATTTCTTTCCCCTTGCACCAAGCTGGCATAAACTGATTAGCCTATACTGAACTCAAATTTATTTAGGTCTCATTCTTCTTCTCCCGCTCCCCCTGCTTCCCCCCTCTCCCTGCCTCCCCCTCTCTCCTCTCCCCCTAACTGTCGTGAACCTGCGCCTCTTTATTCCCTTTTTCGATACATCTGCTCAGGGCTGGGCATCGGAAGCACGGTGGCTACGGTGGTTGACGTTTTTGTGGCTGTTGATTGGGCTAGCGGTTTTGTTTTCGGCATCCTATGCGATCGCGGATGCCGATCGTAACGATGGTCTTTACTACTTCAAGGTGCAGATCATCTGGATTTTGGTAGGACTGGTAGGGTTTAACCTGGTCGTGCATTCGCCATTGCGCTACATCGTGGGCATTGCCGATTGGTTTCTGGTCATTATTTTGGGATTGATTCTGATCACGGCGATTCCCGGTGCTGGTACGTCCGTCAACGGTGCCACGCGCTGGCTCTTTCTTGGTTCCTTTCAGATTCAGCCATCCGAGCTGATCAAACCATTTCTAGTACTGCAAAGCGCCCGCATTTTTGGGCAGTGGGAGCGGTTAAAGCGGGGCACTCGTGTTCTGTGGTTGGGCATCTTTGGGTTAGTGCTGGTGGGCATTTTGCTGCAACCAAACCTCAGTACGGCGGCACTTTGCGGCATGTTGCTGTGGTTTGTGGCGCTGGCAGCAGGGTTGCCCTACACCTACATGAGTGGCACGGCACTGGCAGGCATTGGTCTGGCAGTAATCAGCGTCAGCTTTAGAAGCTATCAGCGCCGACGGATTCTATCGTTTCTGAATCCCTGGGCAGATGCGACCGGGGACGGCTACCAATTGGTGCAAAGCCTGCTGGCTGTTGGCTCTGGCGGACATTGGGGCACAGGCTTTGGACTATCGCAGCAAAAGCTATTCTATCTCCCCATTCAGTACACAGACTTCATCTTTTCAGTGTTTGCAGAAGAGTTTGGTTTTATTGGCTGTTTGGCGCTGATGCTGATGCTGTTGGCATACTCAACGCTGGCGCTCCGGGTAGCAATGAAGACACAAAATCCGGTGTATCGTCTCGTGGCGATCGGCGTGATGGTGCTGATGGTGGGACAATCGCTGCTCAATATCGGCGTAGCAACAGGTGCATTGCCCACAACAGGCTTACCGCTACCATTGTTCAGCTACGGCGGCAGTTCCATGATTTCTAGTCTCGTCTCAGCGGGGCTGCTGATTCGGGTGGCGCGAGAAAGTAATGAAGCAAAGGTTGTTCGATTGGACGATCGCAGGCAGCAAGGCAAGGGGCGATCGTTGTCACCAAAGGCGACATGATGGCAAGGGGAGCAGGGGAGCGGAGGGGCAAGGAAGAGAGTTTTGCGTTTTGAAGTCCTGCGCCCCCTGCTTCCTCTGCCCCCCTCTGCTTCCTCCGCTCTCCTTGCCTCACCCCTTCACCATCACAGGCTCACGCACCGACATTTGAGTCATCCCTGGTTCTTCTTCAGTGCTGTAGACTTCGCAGGAATTATTGGGGCTTTCGATCAGTTTGATTTTGTGCAACTGTGCGCCGACCTCGCGTATAGGCTGTTGCAAGAGTGATCGAATGTGAACGGCAATGTTCTCAGCGGTCGGCACAACTTCAGCGAAGTAGGGAATATCTTTGTTCAAAAAAGTGTGATCAAAGGGTTCCACGACATAATCATCAATCGCTTTTTGGACGGCAACGAGGTCGGCGATCATGCCTGTGCGGGGATCAATTTCGCCCTTGATGGTGACTTCAAGATGGTAGTTGTGACCATGCCCATTGGGACGAGCGCACTTGCCGTAGATTTCGCAGTTTTTCTCGTAGCTTAAATCAGGACGAGCCAAACGGTGCGCGGCGCTGAAGTGGGTGCTGATGGTGAGATAGGCTTCCATGTTGTTTCCGTAGTAATCTGCCCAGAGTTCGGGATGTTCAAAAAGCTGGATGTGAACGATCGGCAAATGGGTCGCCAACCGCTGCCAGATGGTACGAGCGATCGCCTCGGTGGTCGGCAGCGTCTCCTGAAACTCAGACCAGGCATCGTTGAGATACGAAAAATCAAGCTGACTGGTCACTTCGCGCTTGATGACCTGCTTTACATCCGACAGGTTTAAGACCATGCCGTATTCGTCTAAATCGCCTGCCATTGAGGCGTAGAGGACGTAGTTGTGTCCATGACCGGGCGATCGGGCACAGGCACCAAACCGCTCAAAATTTTCAGCCTCACTGAGTTCTGGCAACCAGTAACGGTGACTGGCGGAGAATTGGGCGCGGCGATCAATAATGCATTTCATAGGTAGACGAGGGACAAATTGGCTCTGTTAAGTTCCGTTAACAGTATTCCTCCAGGATAAACCAATTGCACGGCTAGGAAAGTCCGTTTCTGCACTAGCACTCATCGCTTCATGAGCCTGGCTAACGCTTTGGAGTGTGCAGAGGTAGCTGGTTAGGGCGATTACGGAGAATTGACTGGTAGGTATCTTACGCCAAAACCAGGGGTTTCCCACACCAGAAATTTTAAGAGAGATTTGCGACTATGAATGAGCGAAAGCAATGACTGCTAATGCTTTTGAGTCTAGTCGTTTAAGGAGATCAATCAATCATGATGACATTACTTCGCTATGTGCTTGCTGTTGTGTTGCCGCCTGTGGGTGTTTTTCTCACCTACGGTCTGAGCAGCGCTCTGGTCATTAATGTTCTACTCACACTATTGGGTTGGGTACCTGGCATTGTCCACGCTGTGTGGGCGATCGCCAAGCATGACGAAACGATCAAACAGCAACAAACCACTGTCTAGTGCGTGTACACAATGTTTGTTTTGAATGGCTGTGACAACGCACAGTCGCCTGTTTACCTAATTTTTGGAGGATAATTTATGTTTGGCTTTGCTTTGACTACGTTAATTACGGCGTTAAGTCTGTTGATTGTTGACCTGGCTGTGCCTGGAGTGACGATCGCAACGTTTCCTGCCGCTTTGTTGGCTGGGGTTTCAATCGGGTTTGTCAATGCGGTTGTCAAACCAGTACTCAGTGTTCTGTCGCTACCCGTTAACTTTGTGACCTTTGGTCTGTTTTCGCTGGTGGTGAACGGTATTTGCTTCTGGTTAGCATCCGTTTTTGTCCCTGGCTTTGCCGTCCACGGCTTGCTGGCATTGATTCTCGCTCCTGTTGTGCTGTCGTTTGCCAGCACGTTTCTCAACAGCTACTTTATTGAGCGAGGCTTTGGGCAACCACTGGCTGATCAAAAGGCTGATGTGATGCTTGAGTCTGGTAGTAAATAACTTGCTGTGACAAGGAGCGCAATCCTGAGAAGCTATCCGAAGTCCTTTAAGAACTGCGATCGTTGAGCGATTGCAACCACAGGCTATCTTTGTAAACTCACAAAGAACGGAATGCCGGGTTTTCAGATAGCTTCTAACGATAAGGCTTACCAAGACGATACGCTTCTAAGAAAATAATAAGGGCGATCGTTAACTCATATAATCAGCGCTGCGATCGCCGGATTGAACAAGATATTTTTATTTCTCTTTTTGTTGTTGATAAATTGCCTTAAACCGCTTTTGCTGTTGGTTATGATCGATGATCGGGGCTGGATAGCCACAGCGATCGCGCTCCAACGGTAAAATGTCACCTGTCACGAGGGCTTCTGTATCAATGCTTCGGAGTTCTGGTAGCCATTGACGAATGTATTCGGCTTCGGAGTCAAACTTCTTTGTTTGACTGGCAGGGTTGAAGATGCGAAGCGGTTTCGGATCCATGCCGCTTGAGGCGCTCCACTGCCAGCCGCCATTATTGGCAGACAGGTCGCCATCAAAAAGCTTCTGCATGAAATATTTTTCACCCCAGCGCCAATCGATGATCAGGTCTTTGGTGAGAAAGCTGGCAACAATCATGCGGCAACGGTTGTGCATCCAGCCGAGTTCGTTAAGCTGACGCATGGCAGCATCGACGATCGGATAGCCTGTTTTGCCCTCGCACCACGCTTGAAAGTGCTCTGGATTGTTATCCCATGGAAAATTTTGAAACGGTTTGCGATAGGCACCATCTGCTAGCTGAGGGAAAAAGTACATGACGTGCTGGTAGAACTCCCGCCATGCCAATTCTTGTCGCCACACGCGGATGCCATCCTGAGCTTCATCGCTGCGGGTTTGCTCCACCGCTTCCGCAGTCTTTGCCCATACAGTGCGAACGCCGATCGCGCCAAACTTCAGCGCTGCACTGAGATGTGACGTTCCTTCGGGGTTGAAGGGAAAGTTGCGTTGCTCTTGATAATCGGCAATGGCGCGATCGCAAAATGCTTCCAGGCGTTCTTGTGCGGCGGCTTCTCCCGGCTCCAGCAGCAGCGCATTGTCCCAGACAAAACCCAAATCTTTCGCGGTTGGTAGCTCGATCGCACCTGCTTTGACGACAGCTTTTTGTTCGCTCTCTGTCAAGCCTTCTGCCTTAGCGAGTTCATCTACAGGCTCTGCTTTCGGCTTACTGCTCCAGTTGCGCCAAAAGGGCGTGTAAACCGTGTAGGGATCGCCAGCACCTGTGCGAATGTCATCGGGTCTATGTAAAAGCTGATCCCAGAAATTCTGGAAGGCGATCCCGGCTGTTTGAAGGGCTTTCTGAACGGCGCGATCGCGTTCCTTTGCATAGGGTTCCACATCCAGATTCCAAAAAACGGCGCTGACATTGAGTGCCGTTGCCAGTGCAGGAATGCCCTTCTGCGGTTCAGCGTTCACGATCAAGAGCTGACTGCCTGCTTCGGTGTACCGCTTTTGAAGCGACTGCAAACAGCCGATCATATAGGTCACTCTTGCAGGTGCAACATCATCACGCTGCAAAATGTTTGGGTCGAGGCAAAACACACCGACGACTTTTTGCGTACGATCGCGAGCTGCTGCCAGACCAATGTTGTCTGAGATTCGCAAATCCCGACGGTGCCAAAACAGAATGAGGTCAGACATGGGCAAAGTTTCTAGTTTTTGGTTTTTGGTTGTTAGTGACCAACAACTAACAACCAAGTGCTAACAGCTAAGCAACCGCTAGCAACTATTGCAAAAAAGGACGTGCTAATACGAAGCTGCAAATCGATTTTGCATCGGCGATATCGCCTAGCTGAATGGCTTCTTCGACCTCTGCGATCGTCAGCACAACGGTTTCAATATCCTCATCAGGATCTTGACCCGGCGGGTGTTCCAGCAGTGTTAAATCCTGAGCTAAATAGGCGTAGATAATCTCATCAGAATAGCCAGGAGCGACGAAAAACTCGCCGAGCTTTTGCCAGCGATCGGCACGATAGCCCGTTTCTTCTTCAATTTCACGATAAATTGTCTCTTCGGGCGTTTCACCGGGTTCAACGGTGCCAGCCGGAAATTCTAGCAGCCGTCCCTGCACTGCAAAGCGATACTGTTTGACCATCACCAATTTACCGTCAGGAGTCACAGGCACAGCCAGAGCGCCACCAGGGTGCCGAATGCATTCCCACTCGCCTTCATTGCTGTTGGGTAAGCGGTAACGGCTGGCTTCAAACGAAAATTTGCGCCCTTGGTAGAGTAGGCGTTGTTTGAGCAGTTGAGGGGGTTCACGACCGAGGGGCATAGACAAGTGAGGGGTTGAGGGGGCAAGGGGAAGCAGAGGGAGCGAGGGAGGGCGGGTTTGAGTTTCGGCTGATGGCTGACCGCTGACTGCTGACCGCTAAGCAAGTCTGACTTCTGAACAGTCTACCGTTTGTACTAATGCTGCGATCGCTTTTCCTGAAATTGGCTCAATCCAGTCAGGTGCGATTTCGGCTAAAGGCACCAGCACAAACGCCCGCTCGGTCATGCGCGGATGAGGAATTTGCAGCGTTGGCGTATCGAGTACGACATCACCAAACAATAACAAATCCAGGTCAAGGGTACGTGCCCCCCAACGCTCTCGACGAACGCGACCAAATTTGGCTTCTGTTTGCAGCAGGGTTTCGAGCAGCGCTTGTGGTGTCATTGTGACGTGCAGCAGCGCACAACCATTGAGGTAGTCGGGCTGTGGTGGTCCAACGGCTTTGGTAAAGTACCAGTGCGATCGCGCCTCCAAAGCAATCCCCGGAGTATGAGCCAAAACTTGCAGCGCCGATTCCAGTGTTGTGAGGGAATCGCCGAGATTGCTACCAAGGGCGATCGCGCAACGGGCAGAACCAACATACACGATGTCACAGATGCCTCAAATTATGATCACCTTATGGAGTAAAGGGGTTTGCTTATCACCACAAAGATTACTCCCAATACTGCACAGATAAAACTAAGGTCGAACTTTTGCAAGAGGCTACTCATGCCAGAGCAAACAATGAGTATTCCTGTCGCTACTGGAAGAATAAGATATAGCCCCTTCATGCCTGCCCTAACTAAACTCTTAATCCAATTTCCTACTCCAAAACCAGCGATTGCGCCGTTAAACGTTCCAGCTAATGCATAGGAAAAATAGTCATCGTCCGAGACTGGTCCCGTATGGGCTTCGATAAGGATGCCAGTATTATACGTTGCCTCTCCAACAAGCTTTCCTACACCTATACATAAAACTATTGCAAGAAGAAAGGTGATTTTCCTAGAGATTGTCAACTGATAAGTAGAAAGAGTCAGCAAAGAAATGAACGCAATAATCAGAGCAGAAGAAAACGCTGAAAAAGATGCTATCGACAATCCAAAGTAAAAAATATCTACACCGCTAGCAAGTCCACACAAGGGAGCGATAATTGAGGCTAGAATGGCTAGCCACGGAGTTATGACAGAAGATAAAGCTTCATTTCGGGGAGGCATAAGATCAAGTTCTTCTGCAAGAGTTCATCACTTGTATGTAGTAAAACCAACTGTCTAAACTATCCGCTTAATCCAACTGCTAATCCTCTAACGCACTGTCGTCAAAATAGCAGTCAGGATGCTGAGCAAAATGAGTACCCAAAGCACCCAACCCGGAATGAAGGTCAGCAGCCCGATGCCTCGAAGAACCCAAACTAGCACTGTCATCGCCAGCACTGCGAGAAATGCCACCATGCTTGGCTTGAGCGATCGACCCATAGCTGCTCTAGCGCCTCTGGCTGTTACGAAGTCCACCAATGATGCCAATCCCCGCAGACAGCAGCAGCAGTGCCCAAATCACATAGTTGGGTAGCGTCGTCAACACGCCGATTCCCTTCAGCACAATGAGAACCGCCGTCAGCACCAGCATGATGCCGATGATGTACAGAATGATGGAAATGCCTACATTATTTGGACTGCCACTCACAAAGTCGTCTCCTCAGACCGCTACGGCACCCAACTATTGTGGCACGTGGAGGGAGGAGTAAGGAAAGACTAGAAGTAAACCGTCTTAGCGAAGTAACGAGCGTCGGCGATCGCGCGAGGTTTATCAGTACCAGAGCCTGGTGAGCTTCGATCGCTGCAACCCCTTTCTCTTACCTTTATCATAGGGTTGAAGCTCATCTGCGTTGTACTAAGACAACCATGCCTATAGCGTTTCCTAGTCTACTGAGGTAGAAGCGTTGAAAATGGGTACATCTTGATCTCGACGTAAGATCACCAAATGCAGAAAAGAACCTTCGGACTCCGCCCTTGATGCAAAACTGGGCTTTGGCTCGTAATGTCGCACTCAACCTTTTTCGGCACAATGGCTTTGATAACATAGCTCAAGCCCAAAGACTGGCAGGATTCGGTCTCAACACACTTCTGTCTCTGTTTAGAATGAAATAGCCCTGAGTTTTTGCCATTTCGACCAGGTAGAGATGTCCAGAGTCGGGAAGCACGATCGCTGGCTCAAAGCCTGCATTTACCACCGTGCTACCGCTTTTGAGAAAGGCGCGGTAGTCGGGATGAAATGGTACTTCCAGCATTTGTTCTGCATGGTCAATTTCGGCATCGGTTGGCACGCGAAAGGCATCAGGACTCATGGCTCATTCTGATTACATCATCTTATTCAGTAGCTGGGTGAAATTAAACGTAGGATGTGTTAGGCATAGCCGTAACGCATCAAAACCTTTAGCAGCATGGGTGACGCTTCGCTTTTCTTGAATGCCGAAGGCGATACCCATCCGACGCAGATTTTATATTTAATTGAACCTTCCTACTTACAAGCGACTTCAACACCTGTTAGGTTCGCCTACTTTTTGAAACATCCGACACTCGCTCTCGATCTAAACTGGAACGACATTTCCGTTTATGCAGTTTGCCTATGAGCCGATTTGAGTCGCAGAGCATCAATCAACGCAGTCAACGTTGGCGGGGTCTGGCGATGGAGCGTTTCGCCGCAGCGCGGGTAAAGCTCATTTCGTCGGCAACCATCACGAAAGCGGCTAAGTCGTTCAGTTCGTCGCGCTTCCTTGCTGCATCAATCTCAGAAGTGTATGTCGATTGTACTATCTAGTAAATAAATCACATTCGCCCTATGGTTGTAGCTTGTCGCCAACCCCTATTAAGAAAGAAACGTCAATGCCAAGCAAGGCTGCCTTAAAACCAATCGGATCAATGCGCTTGTCTTACGGACTTGCCGCTCTCAGCCAGGGCGATCGCCTCGTGGCCTGGGCATTTGAGCGCAGGGAATTGCGACCCACTGACATCGCTGTAAAGATTCAGTTCTGCGGGGTTTGCCACAGCGATTTGCACGCGATTCGAGGGAATAGCCGCTTTCCGTTGGTTCCGGGTCACGAGATGGTGGGCGAGGTGACGGCGATCGGCGCGGAGGTGACGAAATTTCACATCGGTGATGTGGTGGTTGTCGGCACGATCGTTGATTCCTGTGGACACTGCTCATCGTGCAAACGCCAGTTAGAGCAATATTGCCTTGAGGGAGTGACGACCACCTATGACGGCATCGATAAACACGACGGCAGCATCACGCGCGGGGGCTACTCAAACGAATACGTCGTTGATACCCATTTCGCCTACCACATTCCCTCCGGTCTCGATCCAGCCAGCGTTGCACCATTGCTCTGTGCAGGCGTAACAACCTGGTCGCCGCTGCGTCATTGGGATGTGAAACCTGGCAAGACGGTTGGAGTTGTCGGGCTGGGCGGTCTTGGACACATGGCAGTGAAATTCGCTCATGCCCTGGGTGCTCATGTGGTTCTGTTCAGCACGTCTCCAGATAAACTTGTTGATGCCAAAGCGCTGGGAGCAGACGAAGCGATCGTATCCACCGACGAGGCGCAAATGGCAGCGCAAGCCTCCCGCTTTGATTTCATCCTCGATACGGTTTCATCTCGCCATCCGCTTGATCCATATCTGCGATCGCTCAAACTCGACGGCACACTTTGCTGTTTAGGCATCCCTAAAGCTCTGGATTTTAGTCCCTTTTTACTGACGATCGGACGGCGACGGCTGGCAAGTTCGGGGGTCGGCGGCACGCTGGAAACCCAGGAGATGCTTGATTTCTGTAGCCAGCACAAAATCTCTGCTGATGTCGAAGTGATTGCTGCTGCGGATGTTAACGATGGGTTCGATCGGCTGGAGCGGGGAGAGGTGCGCTATCGTCTAGTAATTGACATGGCGACGCTCAAGGTACCAGCCGGAGCAACTGCCTGATCTGACCCGACACAAATCACGAATGCCTACGGACATGAAGGTTAAGCGTGAGTTCCGCTACTAACCTTCTGCATCTGTAAGCTAGTAAGTTTTGCTTTGGAGGAAGTGTGGTCAAGAAAGTTGTGATTGTTGGCGCTGGACCGAGTGGTGTGCTTCTGGCTCACTATCTGCTGCGTCGCGGTGATCAGTATCAGATTGACCTCTACGATCGCCTCAGTGATCCGCGAGTCATCGAGTTTTCCAATGCCAGAACCTACCCAATTTCCTTAACCGAACGGGGCATGAATGCGCTGGGTCAGATCGAGGGGGTTGAAGATGCTGTGAGAGCGATCAGCCTGGAGATGAGCGGCACCATTTTCCATCAACAAAACGGCAAAACACGAGCGACATCGAGAAAGAAACCGCTGGTCACGCTCGATCGCACCAACTTAGTCATCACCTTGTTGGAATTGACTGAAAAATACACCGACAGTCGTCTTAAGCTTCACTTCAATCATTCCTGTACTGAAGTCAATTTTGCCGCAAAAACAATTACGTTTCAAACCGCCGCCCAAACCGCTGAAGCGTCACCCAGTCTGACAGTGAACTATGACCTGTTGATTGGAGCTGATGGCGCTCGATCGGTGGTAAGAAGCCATTTCCTCAACCCAGAACTGCTTGAGGTTGAGCAGAACTATGTTTCCACAGACTACAAAGCGGTGCTTTTGCCTCGCCTCGATCCATCGTCCCACATGCACTTGGAGCCAGGCAAAATCCACTCTTGGAGAAGCGACGGTATGTTTGTTGTGCTGCTCCATCAATTCGATGGCAGCATGAGCGGTGTGATCCTCTTTCCCCCTCAGAATAATCCGGTTGCTGCTCTAACGACTCCAGAAGCGGTACTGCAATTCTTTCGCGATCGTTTCCCTGAGGTAGGTCAACGGATGACCGCAGCAGAAGCAGAGACCTTTCTGAAGCGATCGCCCTCCAGGATTTTAACCACTCGCTGTAGTCGCTATCATCACGGTGATAGCGTCCTGATTATTGGGGATGCTGCCCACTCCGTCTCCGCTTCCATTGGTCAAGGGTGCAACGCTGCCCTAGAAGATGTCACTATCATTGATCGCTTGTTAGATGAGTTTGATGACAATTGGGCAGTGGCGATCGCTCAGTTTACCGATCGCCGCAAAGCGGATGCTCACGCTTTAGTGGAACTAGGCGACTATGCCTTTCCATCCTCTTCTAAGTTGTTCATTGAGTTTGTGCTGAGAGAGCAACTCGCTAAAACGCTACATCAACTGTTTCCCGATCGCGTTGCCCCCTCATTATCAGAACTGCTGTTTGAAAGTTCTGTTTCCTATGCAGAGATTTTGCAGTCCTACAAAGGCTGGATTGCAAAAGTAAAGAAGTCAAACCAGCAGCTTTGATTGTCGCAATGATTTAGGTAATCGAAAGCGGTAATCCACCGCTGCGGCTGGCGTTAGGCGAAGATGCACTCAACGGTATCACTTAAAAACTCAACTTGATGCAAGCCGAACGAGAAGCCTGGAAGTCAGTCTCGCTTAGCACTGCGTTTGCAGATTGAAACGCAGGTTAGTCCTCAATCCTCTCAATCGACCACATCAATTTGCTTGAGTGCAGCCATTAATTTTGTCATAAATTCAATAAAGACGCGCACCTTAGCTGAGAGATAACGTTTTTGCGGATACAGCACGGCGATCGGCAAACCAGCCTGAGGTGCGTAGGATTGGAGAATCGGTTGCAGGTCGCCCCGCGCGATCGCCTTCGCTGCAATAAATTTGGGTAATTGCACTACACCCGCTCCTTCAATGACCGACTCTAGAATGACTTCTGAATTATCAAATTGCAGATAGCTGTTCACGGCAAGATCAATTGCTTTTCCGGCTTGTTCAAACTTCCAATCATATTCTCGTCGAGTCTGGGGAAAGATAAAGTTGACACAGCGATGCTGCAAGAGGTCTGTGGGCGCTGTCGGCGTACCCTGCTGAGCGAGATACTGCGGTGAGGCACAAGTGACGTAATATGCAGTGGCTAAGTGGTGCATGATCAAACTGCTGTCGCTGGGTATGCCAATCCGCACCGTTGCATCAATGCCTTCCTCAATTAAATCGAGTAAGCGATCGTTAAACGAAACATTCAGCTTTAGTTCAGGATATTGGGTGGCAAATTGCAGCAGAGCCGGAGCGATATGCAGTTTGCCAAACGTAAAACTGAGATCAAGCCGCAATGTGCCGATCGGCGTGGACTGCGCTTGTTTGACTTCGAGTTCGGCTTCTTCTAAGTCGTTGAGAATGTGCTGACAGCGTTGATAAAAGCGATCGCCCTCTTCGCTCAACGTCAAACTGCGAGTCGTTCGCTGGAGCAAGCGCACCCCCAACTCATCTTCTAAGCGCAAGACAGCACGACTGACGGCTGACGGAGCCATACCTAGCTGCCTTGCTGCTTCCGAAAAGCTGCCATGTTGGGCGGAGCGCATAAAAATCATCAGACTTTTCAGCTTATCCATGCACGCGACATCTTTGAAGTTTCTGCACAAGTGTTTTGAAGTTTAACTGCTTTTTCTTTCTTTCTGCACAAGCTACGGTTGAAAGATGAAGTTTCACCTGATGTGCAACTAAAATCAGCCCTCATCCCCCAGTCCCTTCTCCCAAAAAAGGAGAAGGGGAGCAAGACTGGATCAAAGTCCCTCTCCCGCTCTGGGAGAGGGATTTAGGGTGAGGGAGATCGGAAAAGTTGCACATTGTGTGAAATTTCAGCACCAACAGAATGAAGGAAATAATCATGACGCAACCAAGCAACACAGAACAAATCATCTTAGTCACTGGAGCCACGGGCAATCAGGGCGGTGCAGTGGCGCGCCATCTTTTACAACGTGGAAGATTCAAGGTTCGCGCTCTGGTGCGCGATGAACATAAGCCTGCTGCCCAGGCGCTGCAACAAGCAGGTGCAGAACTCATGAAAGGAGATTTCAACGATCGTGCTTCCCTCGATCGTGCTCTGCAAGGTGCTTATGGTGTCTTTTCGCTACAGACTTTTCTCAAAGAAGGCGGCTTGGATGCCGAAATCCGTGATGGTAAGGCAGTTGCAGACGCAGCCAAGGCGGCAGGCATCCAGCACTTTGTTTACAGTTCGGTGGGTAGTGCCGAGCGCAACACGGGTATTCCACATTTCAACAGCAAGTTTCAAGTTGAAGAATATGTTAGATCGATTGAGTTTCCCTACACGATTCTGCGTCCGGTGTTCTTCTTTTACAACTACAACGGGATGCGATCGATGATTGAACAGGGAACGCTGCCCCAGCCGCTCAGTCCTGAGACGAAATTGCAGCAACTGTCTGAAGAGGACTATGGGGCAATGGTTGCTGAGGTATTCGAGCGTCCCGCCGACTTTATGCACCGTGAAATTGAACTCGCCAGCGTGGAGATGACCATGCCAGAAATTGCTGCCGCCTTCAGCCACGTTTTGGGCAAACCCGTCACCTACCAACAAATTCCGTTTGAAGCGTTTGAGCAGCAAGCGGGAGAAGAAGTAACGATCATGTATCGCTGGTTTGAGCATGTCGGCTACGCAGCAGATTTGGCACAGTTGAAACGCGATTTTCCAGCACCGATCGACTTTGAAGCCTATTTGCGCGAACAAGGTTGGGCGAAACCCGCCTCAAGCCAATCCGATGGCTAGTCAAACGATGAGCTATGCGCTCCGGGCATGGTCAACCGCGCGGAAGGTAGCGATCGTCAGCGCGGACTGCGCGAGAACCTGCGGGTGATGTACGAAGACTACGATCAGTATGGGTTTCCGGGCGGCAACGCGATCGCGCTGCGAACTATTCTTGGACGAGAACCGCGATCGCTCCAGCAGTACTTTCAAGCACTTGCAAGCTCTAAAGTGGGGTGATGGCGGCTCAATGAAAGCTTGAACTCCGGATCTAACAATTTGAGAATTATCACACTGCTCAAGCGGTTCGTAACCGTTCAATATCTTTCATCGGAGGCGCACCAAACATCCGCGCATATTCGCGGCTGAACTGTGAGGCGCTCTCATACCCCACCTGATAGGCAGTATGCGTCGCATCCATATCCTCAGCCAGCATTCGCTGACGCGCTTCTAATAGTCTGAGTTGCTTTTGATATTGCAGCGGACTCATGGAGGTGACTGCCTTGAAATGGCGATGGAATGAGGAAGCCGACATATTCGCTTGTTCAGCCAGTTCCTCAACTCGCAACGGTGCTGTGAAATCAGCTTTAATCCGTTTGATCACCTCAGCAATGCGCTGCATATTGCTGCCCGATGTGGCGAGCTGGCGCACTGCTTCGCCTTGATCACCCATCAGCAGACGGTAATAGAGTTCGCGAAGAATCATCGGGGCGAGAAACGGAATATCCTGCGGTGTCTCTAAAAGCTTTGTCAGCCGAATCGCGCAATCAAGCAACGATGGCTCGGCATTGCTGACAAACCAGCCTCTCACCGATTCTTTCTGATCAATGCCTGGGTTGGTTTGAGCAATGATGTCACAGAGTTGCACAGGGTCTAGATCCAGTTTCAAGCCGAGATAGGGCTGAACGGGAGACGCTTCGACCACGTACGCACTGAGCGGCAAATCTACCGAGACTACGAGATATTGAGCCATGCCGTACCGATAGATTTCCTCATTCAGCAACAGTTCTTTTCTGCCCTGCACCACCAGGGCGAGCAGCGGTTCGCTCACACCCGGCATGGCTGCGGCAGGATTACAGGCGCGCGTAAAGCATAAGGAGTCGATCGCAGTCGCGTGAACACCGTCTTCCTGACCGTCAGTGTGTTGAGCAACGAGTGCCGCCAATTCTTCACATTTGGCGATCGCGGTCTGGTGGCTCAATGTCTCAATTACCATGCTGCATTCCTGACTGCTTTAACCATTCTCATCCGCTCATTATAGGCAATATTTCTTCCTCGCCAACGTTCTACTTGAGAGGATTAGGCAATCATCTGCAAGGTTTGTGTATTGAGAGTCCCGATCTACAAACATACGATGAATGTATTCAAATCACACAGCAGAAGGATAAGGCAATGACCAAAATTGCATTGGTGACCGGATCGAGCCGAGGATTGGGCAAAAATACCGCGTTGGCGCTGGCGAAAAAAGGGGTAGGTGTGGTTGTCACTTATCACAGCAGTGAGGCGGAAGCGAACAGTGTGGTTGCCGCGATCGCCGAAATGGGCAGTAAAGCTGTCGCCCTACAACTGGATACTTCCAACACGAAAACCTTTGATAGTTTTGCCACAAACCTCAAGCAGGCACTCCAAACAACATGGCAGACTGAGCAGTTTGATTTTCTGGTGAATAATGCGGGCATTGGAATGAATAAACCTTTTGCAGAGACAACCGAGGACGATTTCGATCAATTGATGAATACTCAGGTGAAAGGTGTCTTCTTTCTCACACAAAAACTTCTACCAGTGATCAAAGATGGGGGACGGATTGTGAATCTTTCATCGGGACTGGCTCGTTTTACCCTACCGGGATATGCTGCCTATGCCAGCACGAAAGGGGCGATCGAGGTGTTAACTCGCTACCTGGCAAAAGAACTGGGATCGAGACAGATCACCGTGAACGTGGTGGCTCCCGGCGCGATCGAAACCGATTTTGGTGGTGGTGCAGTACGGGACAATCCAGAAATCAATAAATTCATCGCGTCACAAATTGCTTTAGGTCGTGTCGGTGTGCCGGATGATATTGGCGGGGCGATCGCATCCCTGCTGTCAGACGACAATCGCTGGGTGAATGGACAGAGAATTGAAGTTTCTGGGGGTCAATCCCTCTAATTCAAACTAATTCCAATAACAGGAAAAATTTAGAGGATTACCATGCAAATTACAGGAAACACAATTCTAACCACGGGCGGTGGATCAGGGATTTTAAGTCTATTACACTCAAGCAAATGCAACTGGTTTTTATCACAAGAGGTAAAAATTCATGATCTTTGAAAATAAGGTGGCTTTAGGACAGGTACTTTTTGCCGGAGGATCAGGCTTCGTGGGGCGCACTGCCGTCAAGTGGTTCCGCGAGAGGCACCCCGACGTTCCAGTGCTGATTGGAGGACGGAACCTGCAAGCAGCCACCGAAGTCGCTCAAGCAGTGGGCGCTGCCGAAGCCGTTGCCATCGATATCGATCAGCCCCGCTTGGGACTCGGTGACGATGTCGCCGTTGCGGCTGTGGTCATGTTGGCTCCCGAAGCCGGACTCAAAGGTCTGAGCTACGCGCAGGACTTGGGCGTTCCTTACCTGAACATTAACGCTACCATCACCGAAATCGGTCCCGAATTGGCGCTGTTCGCGCATCGTGCGACCGCAGCACCCGTCGTGCTCGCCAGTCACTGGATGGTCGGTGCGGCGGTGTTTCTGGCACTCAACAGTGCCAAAGGCTTCGAGATCGTCCAGTCCATCCGGCTCGGCGCAATCGTTGACGAGCAAGATCCAGTTGGTCCATCGGCGATCGAAGACATGGAGCGGGTACACGAGATGGCTCCCGCCGCACTAGCATTTGAGGGTGGGCGACGTGTATGGCTGTCTGGCAATGCCGCAAAGGGCAAGGTCGAATCAGTCGATGGTCGATCGCTCGATGCCACCGCATTTTCCACGTTTGATACCGTGAGTCTCCATGCCGCCACTGGGGCACCAAATATCCGCTTCGACCTGGTGAATGGGGAATCGTCCAGCCGCCGCCGGGGTGGTGAGGCAGCAACCGAGATCGTCGTTGAGATCGAGGGCGATGCCGATGGTCAAACGAAGCATTCGCGATCGATGCTGGAGTTCAAGCAGGGCACCGCCTCACTCACGGGTCTGAGCGTCGTTCTTTCTCTCGCGTCGGTATTGGGACTGAACGATCGTTCTCCTGCCCGCCCAGGGCTTTACCTACCCGAGCTACTCTCGGATGCCAAATGGTTCCTGGATGAACTCCGCAGTGCGGGAGCGATTATCTACGAAGACTCTAAGTAAGCCTTTTTGACCAGATGGTTAGCGCTCGGCTGATAGATGCAAAAGCTGTTCTACGCTGAGACAGCGATCGTTACGACTGGGTTTCTACGCTCCATTGATGCGGCACAAGTACTGCGAGAAGTCTTCGCGGCGCGTCTCGCAGAGAAGCGCAGATCGCAGAATCCCAGCACCGCTCTCTAGACCCACAGCCGTAAAACAACTTGGAGATACATCATGACTACTAACGAAAACATACAAAAAGTCGTGCTGATTACAGGTGCCAGTAGCGGCATTGGTGAAGCAACCGCCCGGCTACTGGCTCACAATGGTTTGAAGGTGGTGTTGGGAGCGCGGCGCACCGATCGCCTGGACGCGATCGCCTCCGAAATCCGCGACAAAGGAGGTTCCGCTGCCTATCGCGCCCTGGACGTAACCAGCCTTGATGAGATGCAAGCCTTCGTCGATTTTGCCAAAGATAAGTTTGGTCGCCTTGATGTAGTGGTGAACAACGCTGGCTTGATGCCGCTCTCCAAACTGGAGGCATTGAAGATTGACGAATGGAACCGGATGATTGATGTGAATATTCGCGGCGTACTTCACGGCATTGCCGCCGCGCTGCCCACCTTCAAGCAGCAGCAATCCGGGCAGTTTGTTAATCTATCGTCGATCGGGGGACACGCCGTTTATCCCACTGCTGCGGTGTATTGTGCCACCAAGTATGCAGTTTGGGCGATCTCTGAGGGACTGCGGCAGGAATCAACGGATATTCGTGTGACCATCATCTCGCCCGGAACGACCGAATCCGAACTCGCTAGCACCATTACTGATCCTCAAGCAGCACAGTGGACGGAGGAGTTTCGCCAATCCGTCATCCCAGCAGATGCTATTGCCCGTGCGATCGCCTTTGCGATCGAGCAGCCCGCCGATGTGGATGTCAATGAGATCATCGTTCGACCGATCGGACAGAGCGGTTAAGTGCCATCAGATATGGGGGATTGAAATGGCTGTGAGTAGTAGAAGGGACGAAAGCTGCAATCCCTTTAGCGATCGATTTTGAGATCTGAGGCTGACAATAGTCTGCCTAACTCTGCTAATTTGGGATTTCAGAGGGAAAATGTCAACCCAAATAGTCGTTAGCTGGAAAAATCCGCTGCTGAATCAGGGATGTATACTTTTATCCAAGTTGCAACAATCTATGACTGACCGAAATCAATCTTTGTTGGAATTAGCAAAACGCAATGCCGAAGTTTACATTGCCAATCCGAAAACGAAAGCCGCAATGGTTACGGGTTCAGTTGCAGAAGGGCTGTGCGATGAATATTCTGATTGCGAGATGATTTTTTATTATGATGAGTTACCGTCTGAAGAAGAGTTGCGTCTGGCGCGTCAGCAAAATCAGGGTTCAGAGCCTCTTTGGAGTTTAGGCAATTTACAAGCGGGTTCGTTTGGTGAAAGTTACCTTGTGAATGGGGTTGAATTTCAGGTTGGTCACGAGACGATCGCTAACTGGGAAAAGGAGATTTCGACCATCTTGGAAGAGTTTGATCTTTCTCCGATGATGAAAGCGATGACAGGAACCCTGATCGGAATTCCCTTATACGGCGAACCGCTAATCCAGCAGTGGAAAGTTAAAATTGCAAATTATCCGGATGGACTCGCGCAAAAAATGGTTGAACATTACCTCAACTTCTTCGCAATTTGGGGAATGCAGGAAAAGCTAGCTAGACGGGATACAACGCTTTGGTATCAGCAAATTCTTGTTGAGTCAGCTCAAAATATCCTGGGTGTGTTGTCGGGATTGAACCGCTTGTATTATTCAACATTTCAATTCAAGCGAATGAGCAGATTTATCGAACAGATGGAGGTTGCGCCTGAAAATCTTGCTGAGCGTCTCGAAGGTTTATTTCATCATGAAGCTCCTGTTGCCGTCAATCAGCTTGAAGTGTTGGTTCGAGAAACCATAAAGCTTGTTGAGGTTCATATGCCTCAAATAGATACTTCCTTAGCAAAACGAAAAATAGGGTGGAGGCAGCAACCGTGGAAACTCAGCGAGACAAGTCGGTGAGGCATTCTAGCTAACCATCCCAATGCACCGGAACAATGTCAAGCGATCGGTGAAATGCAAAGGGGATCTGTGTCCAGTGATTGGAAACGTTGGGCGGCGGCGCGCAGTTTGGCTGTGTGCCGCAGGTTTTGATGCAGGATGGAATAATTTTGTCATACCGATTGAATAGAACGTGGGAGAGAAAATGAAAGCAGTAGTGATTAACGAATACGGTGATGAGAGCGTTTTACATTACACTGATGTCGATCGTCCAGAGCCTCAAGCGGACGAAGTTTTGGTGAAAGTTCACGCGGCGGCGGTCAATCCGGCGGACTGGAAGATCCGCGATGGCATGGGCGAACAGTTCGGCTTTAAACTGCCGCTGATTCTGGGCGGCGACATCGCTGGAACCGTCGAAGCAGTGGGCGATCGCGTTGAAAATTTTAAGCAGGGCGATGCGGTTTATGGGATGACCGTTTCCAACCTCTCCGATGGTTACGCCGAATATGCGATCGCCAAAGCAGACGCGATCGCGCTCAAGCCAGCAAGCCTCAGTTTTGAAGAGGCGGCAGCGATTCCAATTGCCGCATTGACTGCGTGGCAAGCGATGTTCGATTTGGCGCATCTGAGCAGCGGACAAAGAATCTTGATCACCGGAGCATCGGGCGGAGTCGGCTCGATGGCGGTTCAGTTAGCTAAAGCAAAAGGCGCGATCGTGATCGGCACAGCTTCGGGCAAAAACGAACAGTACGTCCGCAATTTGGGCGCAGATGAGTTTATTGATTACACACAGCAACCGTTTGAAGACGTTGTTAAAGACGTGGATGTCGTTTTTGATACGATCGGCAGCGACACCCAGGAGCGAGCCTTCCAAACGCTGAAAAAGGGCGGCTTTCTGGTGACATCGGCGCAGCCTCCATCCGCAGAAAAAGCACAGGCATTCGGCGTAGAAGCTGCCTTTGTCTTTTGTAAGTCGAACGCGCAGCAATTAGTCGAAATTAACAATCTGATTGACGAAGGTAAATTGAAAATCCACATCGAAACGGTGCTGCCGATCGCAGAAGTAAAAAAAGCACATCAACTTTCCCAAAGCGGACGCACACGCGGCAAGATCGTTTTGCAGGTCGGAGCATAGTCAGGACTGACGCAGAGGGGGTACTGCGATGTTCCTGCGTCAGTCCTGCTAATTTTACTCAAACTAACCAGGAGGACAACATGAACAAAAAACTAATCAACCCAGAGGAACTGTACGATGGTGCTGCCTTTGGCATGTCTCAGGCGACTATCGAGACGGCATCGGGGCTAGTTTTCGTCTCTGGTCAGGTTGATTGGAATCATCAATATGAGACTACAGAGAACTCGATCGAAGGACAAACCAGAAAGGCGCTTGACAATCTTAAAATTGCCCTAACAGCCGCTGGTTCAATCGAGCCATCTCCTTTTTCATAGGCGCGCACAACTCGTTCTCTAAAGTCTGCAGAGCAGGTTGTCATGGCACATCCTCATTTTGTTTCTACAAAAACTGTCCTATATCGTTGCGGAAAGTGCTGTAGCTGATAGCTGATGGCTGATAGCTAATCAATTCATCGTTGCGGATTCTGGTTCAGTGGTTTCTTGCGCTGGGTGAAAATAGTCGTAAATTTGCTGTGCTAGACGCGGACCAATACCTGGAACTGTAGCAATTTGAGTCGGGGACGCTTCACGCAGGTAGTCGATCGACCGAAAGGTGGCAAGCAGTTGCTTCTGGCGATGGTGTCCTAAACCGGGGATTTCGTCGAGGCGCGATCGTCTCATGCGATCGCTGCGCTGCTGACGATGGAAACTCACGGCAAAACGGTGTGCCTCATCTCGTAAACGACGCAACACCTGCACTCCGGGTTGTTCTGGCTCCGTCTTCAGCGGTAAGGATTCTCCCGGCAAAAAGATCTCTTCTCGCTGCTTGGCAAGGCTGACAACTTTGACATCTTCTAGCAGATTCATTTCGCGTAAGACTGCTACCACTGCTGAAAGCTGTCCCTTGCCGCCATCAATCATCACCAGGTCAGGAAAATCAGCCGTTGCGGACACATGGCGACTCAGGACGGAATCAACTTCCGCTTTCACCAATTCACCCTTTTCTTTCAGCGCGGCATACTTCCGAAAACGACGACGGATGACCTCTGCCATGCTGGCGAAATCGTCAGAGTGACCAGAAGTGACCGTCGGGTTTTTGATTTTGTAATGGCGATAGTGTTGTTTGGCGGGTAGCCCGTCGATGAAAACCACCTGTGATGCAACGGCATCGGAACCCTGAATGTGCGAAATGTCGTAGCCCTCGATGCGACGCGGCAGTTCGGGGAGATCCAGAATCTCAGCAAGGTCGAGCATTGCCTGCGCGTTGCGATCGGCAAACCGTTGCGTCCTTGCTAACTCGTACTCCGCGTTGCGCTCTACCATCTCGATCATCTCAGCTTTGGTTTGACGTTGAGGGGTGACGATCGTCACCTTACGCCCCTTCGCTTCAGTCAAAAACTCTGCCAGCATATCGCCTTCGGGTAATTCATGCTGCACCATAATCTCAGCGGGAATTTCTACCGCATCGACGGTTTGGTAATGCTCTTCCAGCACGCGCTGCAAAATTTCTCCTGGAGTGCCCGACTGAGCATCCGCAACAAAACCTAAGCGTCCGACCAAGCGCCCCGCACGAATCTGGAAAAGCTGCACACAGGCGTACTGGTCATCAGCCGCAAGGGCGATCGCATCCCGCGAAACGGTATCATCCGCCATCGATACCTTCTGGTCGGCACCCAGTAGCTTCAAGCCCGCAATCTGGTCACGAATTTTTGCTGCCTGCTCAAAGTTCAACGACTCCGCCGCCTTTTCCATTTGAGCCGTCAGAATATCGGATAGCTCACGCGATCGTCCCTGAAAGATCATCGCCACTTTCTGCACAATCTTGTGATAGTCCTCTGGGGAAATCAACGCCTGACAAACGCCAGGACAACGACCAATATCGTAATTCAGGCAGGGACGATCCTTGAATAGCGGTTGAGGACGTTGGCGGAGGGGAAAAATCCGCTTCACTAAATGCAGCGTTTGGCGCAGCAGTCCAGTATCGACATAAGGACCGTAATAGCGGTCTTTCTCCTTAGCCGATCGCCGTTTACGGGTGATGAAGATACGAGGGTACGCTTCTGACCAGGTAATGCAGAGATAAGGATACTTTTTATCATCCTTCAGCAGCACGTTGAAGTGGGGCTGATGCTGCTTCACGAGATTTGCCTCTAGCGCCAGCGCTTCGGCTTCGGTATCGGTGACGATAAATTCAATTTCTGCAACCTGCTTCACCATCAACGCAATGCGGGGACTCAACCCCTGGTTATCGCGGAAGTAAGAGCGGACGCGCGATCGCAGCTTTTTAGACTTGCCAATGTAGAGAATCTGGTCATTCGCATCCCGCATGTAATACACACCCGGTTCCGCTGGTATCTCCTTGAGGCGACTTTCCAGACGGTCTGGATCGTTGACCAGTGTCAGAACTTTTGTAGATGTCACAGGCGAGACTTCATTGTTAGGCTTCACCTCAATTTTAAACGAATCTATCGAGACTTCAAACATAGCTAGAGACGCTTGTCTCCGTAATCGCTAAGATCAGCGTGTATTCAATTAAACATTCACACACTGAATCTTGTCATATGACGCTCGAAGAGTTTGAATCTCAAACCCGTGAGGAACTGGAACAAACCCTCAATCAACTTCAAGCAGCGACGTTGCTGATCGCAGAGTTGACAACCCAAATCTCGCAAACGGGCAGAACAGTGCAGGTACTTAGTCAGCACATCGAGACCTTCGTTATTCAGCAGAGAAGCCAATAGCGCTGCATTGTCCTGTGAATGGCTGCTTTCTTAACCTTAGAGGTTGTTTGAAAAGTGTCTGGCGGTAAAACCGCGACTACGTAAACAAAGTTCGCCTGCGCGGACTACCGCAGAGTAAGGGTTTTATAACCTGCGTAGGCAGGTTTTGTGCGTGTAGCCGCGACTTCAGTCGCCAGAGCTACACGCATCTGGACTTTTAAAACATCCTCTTAGACAGGGTTGGAGCGCCCAGCTTGGCGCAATCGCTCCGTGGATATAGAAACGATCGCCTCAGTCCAAGTAGTTAGTCTAAAGATCGTGGATTAAATGACCTGTAATTCTGCGTAGGATGCCGTCAGCGTAGCGTAACGGATCGCTTCCGGGCTTTGATGCGTTACGGCTAGCGCCTTTAGCGAAGCCATGCCGTAGCTTGCTTCTCGAAGAGTAGGCTATACACATCCTACAAAATTCGGTGTGATTGAATTCTTATTCCTAAGTGAGCCTGAGCGAGAAAGGTGCGCTGTCGCATATCGATCGCGCTTTTAGAGACATTAAACAAGCTACGGAGGAGAATCGTTGCTTACTGCACTGTCAGCGCTCTCAATTCATCGCTAATGGCTTGCTGAATCTGAGGTAGCATCACTGGTTTGACTAAATATTGGCGGGCACCCAAACTCAAGGCACGCACTCGATCGGCTTGGAAAGCAAACGCTGAAATCACGACAATTGGCGTTTGCGACCACTCCAGGGTTTGTTGCGCCTGCTCTAGTAAAGTAAAGCCATCAATATCTGGCAGCTTTAGATCAAGCAAAACCAAATGAGGGCGAAACTGCGCCATTTCTTGAGCGAACATGGAACCGCTGGAAAGAGTATGAACTGAGTAACCGCAATGCCTCAAATAATCGCTCATTAGTTGGCGACTGATGTCATTATCTTCAACCAACAGAATGCGAGTATTGGAGTTTAGGTGAGATACAGGAGCGATTGTTGCTTGCATAGCGCCTTGTTACTTTGCAGCTAGCCAATCTACCGTCCCTCAAGAACCTTAAGATCGCACACAGTCTGAGTCACCAGCACTCAAAGAGCAGCTCAGGTAAAGAGATCGATTGGCTTGCGTGATTGATTTTCAGGAAACAGATTAATCCGACTAGCGATTGCTACAGACTGCTGAAGATACATCGTACGAACAATGCTGTCAACGATCAGGATCACTCAGTAATGCTGTCAACATACTTGTGCTAATAGTAACCTGTATTCAAAGGTTGCGCTTCAGTAGTCATCCTCTTTTGTGAGCGCTGCTGAATAGAGGTATGAATGGTCAAAACCGCCCTCACCCTCACCCTCTCCCGTTGGGAGAGGGGACTAGATTCTGGCTCCCTTCTCCTTGGGGAGAAGGGCTGGGGATGAGGGAAATCATACTTGCATTCAGCAACGCCCTTTTGTGAGCGCTGCCTTCGCATCAACAGTGTCCGTTTTAGTTTCGCTGGTATCAGTTACCGCAAAGTCAGGCGTGTGTCAGGCGATCGCGGGTTCTGGCAACGCACCCTGCATTCGACCGAGCCAGTTGAGTAAACTATCAAGCTGTTGTTCAGCCTTCAACGCCCCCAAGCCCCGTATAGTGATTTTTCCTGGAGTATACACAAAGCGCGAGTGTAGATGATCGGGTAAGTTTGCCTTGAGGAGATTCCAGGCGGGTTCTGCCATCGGCGTTTCGAGCACAACATGCTGTGTGCCATCGGGCTTGATGCGAGAGAAGCCAAGCTTTTTAGCAACCTGCTTTAGTTCCACAATGCGGATGAGTTGGAGGGCAGCAGCGGGAATCGCACCGTAGCGATCGCTCCAATCTGCTGCAATTTGCGTCAGTTCTTGCTTGCCACTGGCAGAGGCAACGGCGCGATAAGCGCTCATTTTTTGATCCAGATCAGGAATGTAGTCAGCCGGAATGAACGCGGTTAGATTAAGGTCAATCTGCGTGTCATCAACGATGGGAATTTCTTGACCGCGAATTTCACCAATCGCTTCTTCCAACATTTCGATGTAGAGGTCAAAGCCGATCGCGTCCAGTTGTCCAGATTGTTCGGCACCGAGCAAATTACCGACTCCGCGAATCTCCATATCGCGCACGGCAAGTTGATAACCAGAACCAAGCTGCGCGAATTCTTGAATGGCTCGTAGCCGTTGGCGTGCTACGTCGGTAAGCTGGCTTTGTTTGGGGTAAAACAGCCATGCGTGCGCCTGAATGCCTGCTCGACCGACGCGTCCCCGCAACTGGTACAACTGCGATAGCCCAAACCGCTGCGCGTCTTCAATCAAGATGGTGTTGACGCGCGGAATGTCCAGCCCCGATTCAATGATGGTGGTGCAGAGGAGAACATCGGCTTCGCCTTCGCTGAAGGTGAGCATGGTAGTTTCCAGTTCGGCTTCGGGCATCTGTCCGTGGGCGATCGCAATCCGAATGCTGGGGATCATTTCCCGCAGGCGCACCGCGATTTCGTCAATGCCTTCGACACGGGGGACGACGTAAAAGATCTGCCCACCGCGATCGAGTTCTTGCCGCATTGCAGTCCTCACAACCTCTGGATCGTAGGGCGACAGATGCGTTTTGATGGGACGACGGGAGGGGGGTGGGGTCGTAATGAGACTCATCTCGCGCACACCCGAAAGCGCCATGTACAGCGTCCGCGGAATCGGTGTAGCGCTCAACGTCAACACATCCACCTGCGTTCTAAGGGATTTAATTTTCTCTTTCTGATTCACGCCAAACCGCTGTTCTTCATCCACCACTAGCAAACCCAGATCGCGCGGCTGTACTTCTTTACTAAGTAACTGATGCGTACCAACGACGATGTCTAGTTCACCCGTTTTCAGTCGCTGCATGATGTCCTTACGTTCTTGCGGGGAACGAAAGCGGTTCAGCAAGCCGATTTGGATGGGATAGGGCGCAAAGCGTTCTTTCAGCGTGTGATAGTGCTGCTGCGTGAGGATGGTCGTCGGGGCAAGCATTGCCACCTGTTTGCCCGCTGTCACCGCTTTGAAGATGGCGCGGATCGCAACCTCAGTTTTGCCGAAGCCCACATCACCACAGACGAGCCGATCCATGGGGCGATCGCTCTGCATATCTTGCTTCACGTCCTGGGTTGCCTTCAGTTGGTCGGGCGTGGGCTGATAGGGAAAGGACTCTTCCATTTCCTCCTGCCAAGGCATATCTACCGGATACGTGAACCCGACTTGCTGTGCCCGTTGTGCATAAAGCTGGAGCAGATCCACCGCCACTTTCTTGATTGCCTTGCGAACCTTGCTTTTGGTGCGCTCCCACGCCTTGCTGGACATTTTGTTGAGTTCGGGTGTCGTTTCGCCTGCTCCTCGGAAGCGTGAAAGCGAACTCAGCTGATCTGCTGCCACCCGCAGCAAGCCATCGGCGTACTGCAACACCAGATACTCGCGGGTTTCGTGGTTCAAGGTCAGGCTTTCCAGTTTGAGGAAGCGACCCACGCCATGATTTTTATGCACTACATAATCGCCGGGACGCAGTTTATTTGGGTCAACCTGCTTGGATGCCGCGCGACGACGTTTGCGGACATAGCTGGGTGTGGCGAGAGAATGCTGACCAAAAAACTCCCGATCGGTCACCACGACCAAGCGGAACGTCGGCAGAATGAAGCCTTCCAATTCCGCCAAGCCAGAGTATTTCACCGCAACCGGGACGTGCTGCACCTGAAGCTTATCGATCGCTAAAAAATCACGTGGATTGGGAATAAACTGTGCCGGACAATCATGCTCTTGCAGCAGCGACACCGATCGCGACGGTTGCGCCGACACCAGCCAGATCGAAAAGCCCCGATCGCGCTCATCCCGTAACGTTTCTGCCAGCCTGCCAAACTGATGCGGAATTGCAGGCACCGATCGACTCGCCAAATTCATCGGAGCCGCACCTTTATCCTGCGCCGTCCGAACCTTCGGCTCCTCTGCCAATTCCGACAAATAGAGGCGATCGAATAGTTCAACTTCTGTCAGCGACTCTGCAAACGATCGATGGATGCGCGGCAACTCCCCACTCCCCACTCCCCACTCCCCACTCCCCAATTCCCCATACTGCTCCTCCGCATGTTCAAACCATCGATCGCCGTGTGCCTCCGATTGGTCTGGTTCGTCGATCACAATGAGGGTGGTTTCGGGCAAATAATCTAGCAGCGAAGCAGGTTTATCAAAGGCAATGCCCAGGAAGCGACGGGAGCCTTCAAGCACTAACCCCTGGTCAAATTTCTCCTGATCTTCTTCAGAGAGAAACGCCTTCACCGCATCGGCTTTGCTGCCCGTGAGTGCGGCTTGAATGATCGGCGCAAAGTTTGTGGGCGTGAGAACGATTTGCTCGACGCGATCGAGCGATCGCTGCGTGGCGGGGTCAAACTCCCGAATCTGATCCAATTCATCCCCAAACAACTCCAACCGCATCGGCAGTTCAGACGCAACCGGAAACACATCAATAATGTCTCCCCGACGACTCCATTGCCCCTCTGTTTCAACTAACGGGACGCGATCGTACCCCAACCGCGCCAGTTCATGCCCCAGCGTTTCTAGATCTAATTCTGTGCCCCGTTTCAGCGTCAGACAGTAAGGCTTGAGCGCTGTAACAGGCGGGAGGTGAGGTTGGAGAGCGCGTTCAGTAGTGACGATCGCAAGCGGGTGTGGGGTGTGGGGTGTAGGGTGTGGGGCAAGAGTTTTAAGGTTCAAGTGATTCCCTCCTGCTTCCCTTGCTCCCTCTGCTTCCCTTGCTCCCTCTGCTTCCCTTGCTCCCTCTGCTTCCCTTGCTTCCCTTGCTCCCTCTGCTTCCCCTGCTTTCCCTGCTCCCGTCTCCTCCTGACTCCTCTCCCCTCTCCTCTCTCCCCTTACCAACTCCGCCAACACCTGCAACTGCCCCCAGACCATCTCCGACTCCGGATCAAACGGTTCATAGGGCGATGATTCTGACGTGGGGTAGAAGTGAACCGTTTGCCAGCCCATTGCGTCGAGTTGGGCAGTCCAGCGTCCGGCTTCTTCGAGCGTGGCAGTGACGACCAGCAGGTTACGAGATTGTGCTTGCGCCAGAGCCGAACTGACTAATCCTTTGGGTAACCGCGCCAAGCCGTTCAACCTCAGGTGTTGATGCTGTTGGAGTTTCGCTAAGAGTTCTGTAGTGAGGGGCGATCGCCCCAGCGCACGAGTGATGGAAGAAAACGCCATGTTGAAACCGCGAAGCCTGTTGAGAAGAGTTACCTATTTTCATCATAGAGGGCTTACTATGCTGCTGCGCTATCTTCAGGGAAGTAGCTGTGAGTCCCTTTACGAAAGCTCTTTCTCTTGGCATAAACGCAGGGTTAAAGAATAGAACTTTTGCTAGAGGAATTTTAGAGGTGTAGTCTATAAAGTCATTGTTGTGCTTATACATCACTCTTGCGATCGCGCACATTTCACCAATTTAGTACTGAGAAAAATTAAGAGGGTGATGGGCGGTCACAATTCACATTACTTACTGGAGTACGACAATGAAGATGTTTATTGATACACTCAAGTCACTACGGCTTAGCCAGACTCTTGTAGTTCTATTTGCTGGCGTTCTAGTCCTATTTAGCACCGCTTGCAGCCGCGCTGATACGGTTGCTGACCGAGTTCCTGGTAACCCTGGTCCAAACACACCCGGGCAGTCGCAGCCTTACAAAGGCGGCATGAATAACTTTAGTGACGACGCTTCTAGCCGCTTAAGCACCGAATCGGCAACAAAAGCAAAAGCGCTTAAAGATAAGGTACAGAGTCGTCTTAACCAGAAAGGTGTTAATAGCCCCGATGACTTAGTCGATAACGTGCGTACGGCTAACCCTGGTAAGCAAGCCCAGCGCTTCGGCGATGATGCTCGTCGGCAAGCTAATGATGTTAAAGACAACCTACAAACCTTCGGCGATCGTGGTGCGAAAAACGTCAAGCGCAACGCTGGAGATGCGTTTGATAACGCTGCGGATGCTGCTAAGGACACGGTGGACGATAGTGCTAATGCTACAAAGCGGGCATTAGACAAGGCTGCTTAAGCATCACTGCTACCACAGTACAACTGAAACTGAAGTGCAACTAATTAGTGTTAAGGAGTAGGGAGGATATGTTCTCCTGGCTCCTTAATACTATGAAGGATTGCCCCTCTTCGATCGATCGCTGCCTTCTAGATGTCGTTGCAGCCGTTTTAGGGTCTGGTACATTTCTGGCAAACGGCTATAGACAGCAGACGACTTAAGGTAAATTTTGTGGTCAACCGCAGGGTAGCCGGAGACAATCTGACCTGCTTCAACCGTGCCATGAACCCCTGTTTTGGAGGTCGCGATCGCGCCTGCGCCAATTTTCGCATTATTCGCCGCGCCAACCTGTCCCGCTAGAATCGCTCGATCGCCCACTTCTACGCCACCTGCCAGCCCAACTTGAGCCGCAATCGCGCATCCCTGTCCAATCTGGCACCCGTGACCAATGTGTACCAGGTTATCCAGCTTGGTGTTGCGCCCAATACGCGTATTGCCGACTGCGGGACGATCGACCGTCGAGTTGCAGCCGACCTCTACGCCATCTTCTAAGATCACATAGCCCGATTGCTCCATCTTGTACCAGCCTTCGCGGGTTGGAACGAAGCCAAACCCCTCGGAACCAATCACAGCCCCAGCGTGAATCACACAGTCTGCGCCAATCTGAGTGCGTTCGTGAATGACGCAGTTAGCATGGAGCACGGTGCGATCGCCAAGCTGCGATTCTGGATAAACCACCACGTTGGGGTGGATGCACACGCGATCGCCAACGCTAACACCAGACTGAATGACGACATGAGCGCCGATCGCCACTTCCTCACCCAGTTGCACGGAGGGATCAATGACAGCACTGGGATGAATGGACGGCGCGAGGCGAAACGGCTGGTAGAACAGAGCGATCGCCTGAGCAAACATCAGGCGGGGTTCGGGTGCTTCAATCCAGGTAATGCCGCGATCGCTCGCTTCTGCCTGAAGTGCCGCATCTTTTGGCAGAATTAACGCAGTGGCAGCAGTATTTTTTACCTGAGCGGCAAATTTCGCGCCTTCAATGTAGCTGATATTGCCCGCGATCGCGGCATCTACGGCTGCTGCACCTGTAAGATCAGCGTCTTCAATCACTTCTGACCGCAACGGCTGACCGTTGATGGCACTGAGTTTTTCTAGCAGTTCGCTAACTTTCATCATTCCCTCGATTGTCACTCACCACCGCCCTTACCGTACCAAAAAGGCGGCACATTCGACATGGGGCGTTTGAGGAAAGAAGTCGGCAGGTTGGACGCGCGTCAGGCGATAGTGCTCGTTCTGGCATAGCAGTTTTAGATCACGAGCGAGCGTTGCAGGATTGCAGCTAACGTAGACGATGCGATCGGGTGCCAGTTGAACCAGTGCTTCGATGACGGACGCATCACAGCCTCGTCTCGGTGGATCGAGCAGCACGATGTCCGGCTTCACCTCCAACTGAGGCAGCAGCGCTTCGACGGCTCCTTCCGTAAACGTGACGTTCTCCAATTGGTTCAGACTAGCGCTGAGTCTGGCTTGCTCAACGGCTTCGGGTTGTAGTTCTAGCCCGATCGCCTGCCTCACGTGCTGTGCCAGGGGCAGTGTAAACGTTCCAATACCACAGTAGGCATCCAGCAAGACCTCAGTGCCTTGCAAATGCAGTTCCTCTGTGATGACCTGCAAGAGCGTTTCTGCCTGTTCCGTATGAATTTGGAAGAATGTATCGGGTCGCAGTTGGAAGGTTAAGCCTGCAAAGGTTTCATGCAGGTAGGGCTGTCCGGCGACACAGACGGTTTCGCGCCCAAAGATGGCATTGGTGCGATCGGGGTTCACATTCAGCGATACGCCCACAAGATCGGGATAGCGAGCCAGCCATGCCTCTGCCTGCTCTTCCAGCCCAGGCAAATTTGTATCCTTCACCACCAGCGTTAGCAGCATTTCGCCCGTACGACGACCAATGCGGAGCGCCAGGTGGCGCACTTTGCCGCGATGCAGCTTCTCGTCGTAAATGCCCCAGCCACGATCGTACAAATCTTGCTTCACCTCTGACAGCAAGGGATTCAACCGCTCATCTTGAACAGGGCACTGGTTCAAGTTGACAATCTGATGACTGCCCTTCTGGTAATAGCCTGCTTGGATTTGTCCCGTCTGCGATCGCGCCAGTGGATACGTCGCCTTGTTGCGATAGCCCAGATCGGCTGCCGCTGCCAGAATGGGATTAACGGGCGGCTCACTAAACCCACCAATGCGTCTCAATGCCTGTATCACTTGATTGTGCTTAGCTTCAAGCTGGTAAGTGTAGTCCACGTGCTGCCACTGACAGCCACCGCACTTATCTGCCACAATGCAACGGGCACGAATGCGGTGTGGCGATGGTTCCAACAGCTCTAGTAGTTTGCCATGAGCATACTGAGGTTTGACGCGCAGCAGGCGGATCTGAACACGATCGCCCGTTACGGTATCAGGCACGAACACTACGCGGTCGTGCGATCGACCAACGCCGTCGCCGCTATCGCTCAGGTCTGTAATGGTCACGTCAATGATCTGTCCCTGCTGCCAACGATTTGCCGCTGGTGCAGTCATGTTATCTTCAGACGGCAATGGAGTGATAGACACCGAAACCTCGTGATGAAAGGGTATGTGAAGCGCTGTAGGCAAGAGTGGGAAAAACTGCCTTTGAGTGACAAACTCTATCGCACCTTATGGAGCGTTGTTTATTTGGGCACACTGTGAGCGATGGAGCGATCGGTGGTCAAGGCATCACTGCTTAGTGCTAGCAAGCGTCAACAGACCAGTCTTGTCATTTAGCAAACCTGTCCAACAATCGTCAACTGGCTGTTACTGGTTAGCGAAGTAAACGACACTCATCCTCGGTACGATCACGTTGAAAGACTCGTCTGCCAAAATTACTTCGAGCTCCTATCCTACGCGATGTGCAACTAATTCGCCCTCATCCCCACCCTTCTCCCCAGGGAGAAGGGCTTCCAGACCGTTCCGGTTCCCTCTCCCATCGGGAGAGGGCTAGGGTGAGGGCAGTTTTGGCAGGCTTTTCAGGAAAGTCGCACATCGCGTTATCCTATCAACCAACTCCCTGAACGATGAAGGTCAAGCCCAAAACGACACTCCTGGCAGGTGCCTTTTTTTTAGCGAGGGTTGGTAGGATTTGTGCACTCATCAGCTTGAGAGACTCCTCGTGCCCGCTGCCATCAGCTTGTTGATGACGGCAAACCAACCCTTTAGTCAGTGGAGTAGCATCTTTACAGATTCGGTGATGACGGTCGCTGCGATTGATCGCTTCACCCTTCACGCGACACATTTCACAGCTTTCAGCGATCGCAATCAAAGGTAAAAAGTTAGAGAGCCGATCCAGCCTGCATTCTAAGGCAATGCGATTTTTATCGCACGTATCTTGGCTCAAACCCTAAACACCCTACTGTGCGTTCAGATCAGCCATAAGGAGATTAATGCGTTCTGCAACATCAGCCTTTCCCTCCGGGTCTGCTTCGCAGAGAAAAACGTCAAGAATGAACCAGCGACACAGATCGGGATTGGTCTCCACCAAACTGAGAATGACTCCATTGATCACTTCTGTAGTCATAGCATCAGGCAGTCGCTGCAATTCATCACGAATCATCAGGGCATTTTCAAGTTCTTGGGTTTGATAGGCACTAACGACAGCCTGAACAACGACCCCAATTAATTCATTTAGATTTGCCTTTACGTCATCCATGCTACGTGTCAAATTTTTCTGACAGCTTGGTGGAAACCCAATGGTAATTTAGATCGCTGTACGTGACTACCCCTGATCAGCATCGGTTGCCTTCGGACTGAGAGACTTTAAATGCACAAGCAGAACGCACAAGATTATTGAGATGCCAGGAAATGTCTGCACGTCATCTATCCTAAGACAGACCCGCTAGGGTGTCTTGTTTATCCATAATAGGTGCTGATTATACTTCTAAAGTTGTACTTAGGTTGATCGCTGTTCTAGCGATCGGCGAAAATGCATTAATACACGTTTCGATCGCCCTCTCTTCTGCTAAAAGGATCACGTCATGCCAACTGCACAAGCCGCCACTGACACCGATACTCTCGACCCAAAACAGCTTCTGAGAATTTTGGCAGAGGTGAAGAAGGGTAACTTCTCGGTGCGGATGTCGATCGACCAGACGGGCATCGCAGGCAAAATCGCTGATACGCTCAACGACATTATTGACATGAACGAGCGGCTCACCAGTGAGCTAGAGCATATTGGCACGGTGGTTGGCAAAGAGGGCAAAATCAATGAACGTGCCTCGCTCGGCAGTGCCAAAGGTTCCTGGAAGGCGAGTGTGGATTCCGTCAACACGCTGATTACCGATCTGGTGCAGCCTACAGCAGAAACGGCACGGGTGATTCGAGCGGTGGCAAATGGGGATCTCTCGCAGACGATCGCCACCGAAATTGAGGGCAGACCCTTGCAAGGGGAGTTCCTTCAAACCGCGCGCATTGTCAACACGATGGTGGATCAGCTCAACTCCTTCGCCTCAGAGGTGACGCGGGTGGCGCGGGAAGTGGGAACCGAAGGCAAGCTCGGCGTGCAGGCAGAAGTCAAAGGCGTTGCGGGCACCTGGAAAGATCTGACCGACTCGGTGAACTCAATGGCTGGGAACCTGACGGCACAGGTGCGGAACATTGCCGAAGTGACAACGGCTGTGGCAAACGGCGACCTCTCCAAAAAAATCACCGTAGACGTAAAGGGCGAAATCCTGGAGCTGAAAGACACCATCAACGTCATGGTGGATCAGCTCAACTCCTTTGCGTCAGAAGTCACGCGGGTAGCGCGGGAGGTGGGTACGGAAGGAAAACTGGGCGTACAGGCAGAAGTGAAAGGCGTTGCAGGCACCTGGAAAGATTTGACCGACAGCGTGAACCTGATGGCAGGCAACCTCACGGCGCAGGTACGAAACATTGCCGAAGTGACGACGGCTGTGGCAAATGGCGACCTGTCCAAAAAAATTACGGTGGATGTCAAGGGCGAAATTCTAGAGCTAAAAAACACCGTCAACATCATGGTGGATCAGCTCAACTCCTTTGCCTCTGAGGTAACGCGGGTGGCGCGCGAAGTGGGTGCCGATGGCAAACTGGGCGGGCAGGCGCAAGTCCGAGGCGTGGCAGGCACCTGGAAAGATTTAACGGACTCCGTGAACTTCATGGCGGGTAGCTTAACGGCACAGGTACGGAACATTGCCGAAGTGACAACCGCTGTGGCAAATGGCGACCTCTCCAAAAAAATCACAGTGGATGTGAAAGGCGAGATTCTGGAGCTAAAGAACACGATCAATACGATGGTGGATCAACTCAATTCCTTTGCGTCAGAAGTCACCAGGGTGGCGCGAGAAGTGGGTTCCGAAGGGAAGCTGGGTGTACAGGCAGAAGTGAAAGGCGTAGCGGGCACCTGGAAGGACCTCACCGATAACGTGAACTCGATGGCAGGCAACCTCACCGGGCAGGTGCGGAATATTGCAGAGGTGGCAACGGCGATCGCCAACGGCGACCTGTCCAAAAAAATCACGGTGGATGTCAAAGGCGAAATTCTCGAACTCAAAAACACCATCAACATCATGGTGGATCAGCTCAACTCCTTCGCCTCCGAGGTGACACGGGTAGCGCGTGAAGTGGGTTCCGAAGGGAAACTCGGCGGACAGGCAGATGTAAAAGGCGTAGCAGGCACCTGGAAAGACCTCACGGATTCCGTGAACTTTATGGCAGGCAGCTTAACCGCTCAGGTGCGGAACATTGCCGAAGTGACGACCGCTGTGGCAAATGGCGACCTCTCCAAAAAAATCACGGTGGACGTAAAAGGCGAAATCCTGGAGCTAAAAGACACCATTAACGTGATGGTGGATCAACTTAACTCCTTTGCCTCTGAGGTGACGCGGGTGGCGCGAGAAGTGGGTTCCGAAGGGAAACTGGGTGTGCAAGCAGACGTGAAAGGCGTTGCAGGCACCTGGAAAGACCTCACCGACTCCGTGAACTCGATGGCAGGCAACCTCACGGCACAGGTACGCAACATTGCCGAAGTGACGACTGCGGTGGCAAATGGCGACCTCTCCAAAAAAATCACCGTGCAGGTGAAAGGCGAAATTCTGGAACTCAAAGACACCATTAACGTGATGGTCGATCAACTCAGTTCCTTTGCCTCTGAGGTGACGCGGGTGGCGCGAGAAGTCGGAACGGAAGGGAAACTGGGCGTACAGGCAGAAGTCCGGGGCGTTGCAGGCACCTGGAAAGACTTAACGGACTCCGTGAACTCGATGGCAGGCAACCTCACGGCGCAGGTACGCAACATTGCCGAAGTGACGACCGCTGTGGCAAACGGCGACCTCTCCAAAAAAATCACCGTGCAGGTCAAGGGCGAAATTCTGGAACTCAAAGACACCATCAATGTGATGGTGGATCAACTCAGTTCCTTTGCCTCTGAAGTCACCAGGGTAGCGCGGGAAGTAGGCTCCGAAGGGCGACTGGGGGTACAGGCAGACGTGCGTGGTGTAGCAGGCACCTGGAAAGATCTCACCGATAGCGTGAACTTCATGGCAGGCTCCCTCACGGCACAGGTACGCAACATTGCGGCAGTCACAACGGCTGTGGCGAACGGCGACCTGTCGAAGAAAATCACCGTGGATGTGAAGGGCGAAATTCTGGAACTCAAAAACACCGTCAATACGATGGTGGATCAGCTCAACTCCTTTGCCTCTGAAGTGACACGAGTGGCGCGAGAAGTGGGCACCGAAGGAAAGCTGGGTGTACAGGCAGAAGTGAAAGGTGTAGCAGGCACCTGGAAAGATCTGACGGATTCCGTGAACTTCATGGCGGGTAGCTTGACGGCACAAGTAAGAAACATTGCCGAAGTGACGACCGCTGTGGCAAACGGCGACCTGTCGAAGAAAATCACGGTGGATGTGAAAGGTGAAATTCTAGAGCTAAAAAATACCATCAATACGATGGTGGATCAGCTCAGTTCCTTTGCATCTGAGGTGACACGGGTAGCGCGGGAAGTGGGTTCTGAAGGAAAACTCGGTGTGCAGGCATATGTGCGCGGAGTGGCTGGCACCTGGAAAGACCTCACCGACAACGTAAACTCGATGGCGGGGAACCTCACAGCCCAGGTGCGGAACATTGCCGAAGTGACGAAAGCGGTGGCAAACGGCGATCTCTCCAAAAAAATCACGGTAGATGTGAAGGGCGAAATTCTCGACCTGAAAGACACCATTAACGTGATGGTGGATCAGCTCAACTCCTTCGCCTCTGAGGTCACACGGGTGGCGCGAGAAGTAGGCACTGAGGGCATTCTGGGAGGTCAGGCAGAAGTGCGCGGCGTTGCAGGCACCTGGAAAGACCTGACCGACTCGGTGAACTTCATGGCAGGCAACCTGACCGCGCAGGTACGAGGCATCGCCAAGGTGGTGACAGCCGTGGCAAATGGGGATCTGAAACGCAAGCTCATGCTCGAAGCGAAGGGGGAAATTGAAACCCTGGCAGACACTATCAACGAGATGATTGATACGCTGGCAACCTTTGCTGATCAGGTGACAACGGTAGCCCGTGAGGTGGGGATTGAAGGGAAGCTGGGTGGACAGGCAAAAGTCCCCGGGGCATCAGGAACATGGCGTGACCTGACGGACAACGTAAACGAACTGGCAGCGAATCTCACGACCCAGGTACGCGAAATCGCTGAGGTGGCAACGGCAGTGACAAAGGGCGACCTGACCCGATCGATCTCCGTAGCCGCAGAAGGCGAAGTGGCAATCCTGAAAGACAACATCAACCAGATGATTGCCAACCTGCGAGAAACGACCCAGAAAAACACCGAGCAAGACTGGCTGAAAACCAACCTGGCGAAGTTCACGCGGATGCTACAAGGACAGCGCGATCTGGAGGCTGTTTCCAAGCTGATCCTGTCAGAACTTGCCCCGCTGGTATCAGCCCAGCACGGGGTCTTCTACATGATGGAAAGCAGCGACCTGCATCCTCCGTACCTGAAGCTGCTCAGCACGTATGCGTATCGAGAGCGCAAACATCTGGCAAATCAGTTTCACCTGGGCGAAGGTCTGGTAGGACAGTGCGCGTTGGAAAAAGAACGGATTCTCATTACCGAAGTGCCGAGCGATTACATCAAAATCAGTTCCGGCTTGGGCGAATCAACCCCACTCAATGCAGTCGTCTTGCCTGTGCTGTTTGAAGGACAGGTGACAGCCGTGGTTGAACTGGCATCCTTCCGCCGCTTCAGTGAAATTCACCTGACGTTCTTTGACCAACTGACGGAAAGTATCGCGATCGTCCTCAACACGATCGCCGCCAGTATGCGCACCGAAGAACTGCTGAAGCAATCGCAATCGCTGGCAGAAGAACTGCAAACGCAACAGAGGGAGCTTACCGGCACTAACCAGCGGCTGGAGCAACAGGCGCAATCCCTGACTGCCTCCGAAGAACTCCTCAAAAACCAGCAAGATGAACTTCAGCAAACCAACGAAGAGCTAGAAGAAAAAGCCGAACTGCTGGCAATGCAGAATCAAGAAGTAGAGCGCAAAAACCGCGAGATCGAACAGGCACGACAGTCATTGGAAGAAAAAGCCGAGCAGTTGGCAATGACCTCCAAGTACAAGTCTGAGTTTCTGGCGAATATGTCTCACGAACTACGCACACCGCTTAACAGTCTGTTGATCCTGGCGCAGCTACTGGGCGATAACAATGATGGCAATTTGACCGCTAAACAAGTCGAGTACGCTCGCACCATTCATGCCTCTGGTGGCGATCTGCTCACCCTGATTAACGACATTCTCGATCTGGCAAAGATCGAGTCGGGTACGATGTCAGTAGAGATTGACCAGACGCTCTTCACTGACATTCGCAATCATGTGGAGCGCACCTTTCGTCAAGTCGCCCAAAGCAAACGCTTAGACTTCCAAATTCAGCTTGATGAGCGTTTGCCCCGCGCAATGTCTACCGATTCCAAGCGCCTTCAGCAGGTATTGAAGAACCTCCTGGCAAATGCGTTTAAATTTACTGAGCAAGGAGAGGTTAGTCTACAGGTCAGCGTTGCTACGAACGGTTGGAGTCCCGACCAACAACGTCTGAATCAGGCAGATACCGTGATTGCGTTTGCTGTTCACGATACGGGTGTTGGGATACCATCGGCGAAGCAGCGGGTCATTTTTGAGGCATTCCAGCAGGCTGATGGCACCACGTCTCGCAAGTATGGCGGTACTGGCTTAGGTTTGTCGATTAGCCGCGAGATTGCTCAACTGCTGGGTGGCGAGATTCGGCTAGAGAGTGAAGCAGGTCAGGGCAGCACGTTTACGCTGTATTTGCCGCAATCCTATGTCGTCGCCGACGATCGCACCCAACCGTTTGATCCGTCCCAGGCTCAGCTAGCCGGGTTTAGAATACAGCCTGGTAGCTTAGTGAAACCTGCGGCATGGCATCCGACAGCACTATCTGCAAGCGGTCAATCGTCTACGGTAGCGCTAGAAGAACCGATCCTCACGTCGCTTCTGGCTGAACCCGCGATCGACGACGATCGCGATACCATTCAACCCGGTGATTGCGTTCTCCTCATCATCGAAGATGACCTTGCGTTTGCTCAGATCCTTCTGGATATGGCACGTCAACACGGCTTCAAGGGGCTAGTTGCCGTGCGGAGTGATGTGGGGCTGGCAATGGCACAAGAGTTGAAACCAACCGCCATCATGCTCGATGTGCGGTTGCCCGTGATGACGGGCTGGGCTGTCCTTGATCGGCTCAAGCATAATCCGGCGACGCGGCACATTCCGGTGCATATAATGTCGGTTGAAGAGGGGCAGAAGCGTAGCCTACAGCTAGGGGCGATCGCCTTTGTGCAAAAACCTGCCAGCAGCGAAACCCTCTCAAAAGCGCTGAACGATATCAAAGCGTTTGTGGAACGTCCCATTAAATATCTACTCATCGTCGAAGATGATGAAACTCAACGCCATAGCATCGTTGAACTCATTGGCAACAGTGACGTGAGAAGTACAGCGGTGGGCACGGGTGCAGAAGCCTTAGAAGCACTCCAGACAGGGCATTTCGACTGTCTAGTTTTGGATCTGGGGTTACCTGATGTCACTGGCTTTGAACTGATTGAACAGATCAAACAAATACCCGACCTTCAGCGCCTACCCATCGTCATCTACACAGGCAAAGAACTAACCGCTCAAGAAGAAACGGAACTGCGGCGGATCTCCGACACGATCATTGTCAAAGATGTGCGATCGCCCGAACGGTTGCTAGAAGAAACGGCGTTGTTCTTGCATCGAGTACAGGAAAACCTACCCGATTCCCAGCGTTTGATGCTGGAGCAACTCCAGCAAACCGATCCCGTTCTTGTCGGTAAGAAAGTGCTGATTGTGGATGACGACGTGCGCAATATCTTTGCACTCACCAGCATGTTGGAACGGTATCAGATGCACGTGGTCTATGCCGAAAATGGACGGGATGGTATCACCCTGCTGCACAATGATCCTGACATCAACCTTGTGCTCATGGATGTCATGATGCCAGAGATGGACGGCTACGAAACAATGCGTGCGATTCGCCAGTTAGAAACGTTTCGCACCTTGCCCATGATTGCGCTCACAGCCAAAGCCATGAAGGGCGATCGCGAAAAATGCATCGAAGCCGGGGCATCTGACTACATCACCAAACCAGTCGATATGGAACAGTTACTGTCGCTACTGAGGGTTTGGCTCTACGAGTAGAAATGTCGTTGTATTCTCGTCTTCGAGGCAAACAGCCTTTCGTGGGTTATTCTCCGTTTGCGATAAAATTGCGAGAAATTTGTCGTGTTTTCAAAAGATGACAGAACTTTCACGTTCGTTAAGTGTCCAATCAGCGAATCTGCGGCGACAGCCGAAACAACAGCGCGGTAAAGAACGGGTCGAAAAATTTTGGATGCGGCCGCAGCAGTCTTTGATGAAGTGGGCTACGAAGCAGCAACGACCCACCTGATCGCTGCCAAAGCAGGCACGGCGATCAGCTCTCTCTATCAGTTTTTCCCTGACAAACGCAGCAGTCTTTGATGAAGTGGGCTACGAAGCAGCAACGACCCACCTGATCGCTGCCAAAGCAGGCACGGCGATCAGCTCTCTCTATCAGTTTTTCCCTGACAAAGCTGCCATTTTTAAGGCAATGGAACTCCGTCATGCTGAACGAGTAAAGTTGCTGTATGCCCAGGCAAACGCATCGGGAATGGTGCATTTGCCGCTGCGACAACGGTCAGCAGTCAGCAGTCAGCGGTCAGCGGTCAGCAGCAAAAACGAATCTGTAGGGCGATTTTATAGAATTGGTATTAGGACGGGGTGTAGGGGTAGAACCCCCTTCGGCTTGAACGCTGTTCGGCTGAGCGCTCGCTTCGAAGCTCACGTCGAAGCTCAGGTCGAAAGCTGGCTGAGGGCAACGCCCACACATCCCTTTTGATCCCAATATCCTAAGCGTCTTGGCGACAGCTAGATCACCACAGCACATCGGGAAGGGGAGGCTGAACAACAGGGGTATACGCTCGATAGCCACTGTTATAGCCATTAGTGTAAGCCTGCTGTTCTGTGGCGCTGACCAAGCCCAGAAGGCTAATACCCCTGCCAGCATCCTGAGGAAAGTTTGAGCGAGCGTCCGTATAGCCGTCCTGATAGCCTTGCTGCCTCAACTGAGTGAGTCTTCCAGGAGAAGTCGTTGGCGACGGCGAGGGTGACGGTTGTCGTTGATAGCCAGCATTATAAGCGTTGGTATAAATCTGTATCTCCGTGGCATTCGTTAGCCCTAAGGCAGCAACGCCACTGCCAGGATTGGCTGCAAATCCTGATTGAGCATCGGTAAGCCCATTCTGGTACCCAAGCCGTTGCAGTTCGGCTCTACGGTCAGGCGAAATCGAGTCAGTTGGCGACGGTGAGGGCGAGGGCTGTTTGCCTTGAGTGTAGCCCCGGTTGTAAGCATCTGTATAAATTTTCTGCTCAGCCGGATCGGTCAAATTCTGATTCGCAATGCCGATCGCAGGATTAGAGGGAAACCCACCCATACCATCCTCATAGCCATCGCGGTAGCCCTGATCGTCTAACTGGTTTTGGCGATCGGAAGCAAACCGTTGGGACTTAGGCGGGAGTGCCGTAGTCTGCCTGGATGATTGGGGGTTCGCTGCTGGCGCTGAGTTTCTTGCTGATGGTGTCGTTGTAGTGGTAGTGCAGCCAGTGGCGAGGCATAATGCAACCGAGAGGATGGCAGTCCTGATCAACGTTAGTTCCTTTGATGGGGTTATCTGATCCGCCCAACCTGGATTGAAAGGGAACGCACTATGCAATTGCGTCACTGTTAGCTTCCAAGTCTAAGAGTGAGCAGCCAAGGCAAGCTTGTAAACTCTTTCCTGCTTCAATATTCCACCAAGGCGGCATTTTTGGAACGAATTTTTTGCGGCTGGCACGATCGCACGGTGAGGCACCCGATTTGGAGCCGCTTGCTTCACTAGATCAAAAATACCATCGGCAATAAACGGGAAGGGTTTTTCGATTACTTCGCCACACATCAGAATTCACTATCGTAGAAAACAGTGCTCAGAAGGCAACATAGGGTAGGATGCTTGTCATTGTTCCTTCTTGGATTGCCTACTTGCTTGTGAACGATCGCGCTCGTTGGCTTTTGCCCGTTTTGTCTCCGTTTTTGGCGATCGCGGCTGCGTTAGTGGTAGGTGCAGGACTGATTGCGATCGCGGGAGTCAGCCCTCTCAAAGCCTACTCGGTTCTGTTTACTGAATCACTCGCTAACTACTACGGCTTTAGCAATACCCTGACTAAAACGGCACCGCTGTTGCTCACCAGCCTGGGTGTTCTGGTTGCCCTCAAAGCCGGACAGTTCAATATTGGTGGTGAAGGGCAAATCTACATGGGTGGACTGGGCAGTGCGCTGGTTGGGCTTTACGTGCATGGCTTGCCCCCTATCATTCACGTCCCCCTTGCGCTACTGGGTGGCTTTCTCCTGGGAGGCTTATGGGGCTTGATCCCCGGCTATTTGAAGGCAATGCGAGGCGTAAATGAAGTCATCACAACGCTGCTGCTCAACTACATTGCCCAAAACCTGGTGAGCTATCTGGTCAGCAGTCCGATGAAAGACCCCGATGCGCCGACCCCTTATAGTGCCCTGATTGATCCGTCTGCCCAGTTGCCCATGATTCTGCCGCAAACGCAGACTCACGCAGGGATTTTGCTGGGAGTGCTAGTCACGATCGTTCTATGGGTCGTTTTTGCTCGATCGCCCCTCGGCTATCAGATTGAAGCGGTCGGACAAAATCCGATCGCGGCTCGTTATGCTGGGATTTCCGTTGAGCGCACCATCATGCTGGTGATGGCGTTGTCCGGTGGTCTAGCAGGGTTAGCAGGCTCTGGCGAAGTGATGGGCTTAAAGTATCGCCTGTTTGAGAACTTTTCGCCCGGTTATGGCTTTGATGCGATCGCGATCGCCTTTCTCAGTCGAGGTAACTTAGCAGGCGTACTCCTTACCTCTCTCTTCTTTGGTGCCTTGCGTGGAGGCGCGAACGTGATGCAGCGTAGCGCTGGCGTGCCCGTTACGGTTGTCTACGCCATTCAGGGACTCACTGTTCTCTTTATTGCCATTAGCCTTGTCCTGGAGCGAAAAGTAGCTGCTCGTCCGCAGCTTAGTACCCCGATCGCCACCACCACAAAAGCCTAACGCTGGTTTTCAAGGTCGCGCAGGTGTAGATCAACTTTTTTAGCCTTCATCCTTCATCTTTTATCCTTTTTCCCCCTTCCATGAACGATCTCGCCTTCCTCTCAGATTACCTCTCTGCAAGCCTGCGTTTATCGATGCCCTTGGCGTTTGCGGCATTGGGCGGGCTGTGGTCTGAGCGATCCGGCGTGCTCAACATTGCGCTCGAAGGAATGCTGCTGACGGGAGCTTTTGTGGGTGCAGCCGCAACGTTCTATAGCAATCAGAATGTCTGGTTAGGAATTGCAGCAGCGGTGATCAGTGGCGGGCTGGTGGGTCTGCTCCATGCATACCTGTGTGTCACTCTAAAAGTCAATCAATTGGTATCGGGGTTAGCAATCAACCTATCGGCAGCGGGTCTAACAGCCTTTATGTCGCGGATCGTGTTTAACAGCAGCACGACTCAAAAATTGCCGGGCTTGCCTGCGATCGCCCTTCCTGGACTGAGTCAAATTCCTATCCTGGGTCCGCTTCTCTTCAACCAAGATCCTCTGGTTTACCTGCTGCTGCTCTTATTGCCGCTAAGCACCTATCTTCTCTTCCACACCAGTCTTGGCTTGACTCTGCGCGCGGTTGGAGAGTACCCTCGTGCCGCCGATACAGCAGGCATTCGTGTGCCTCTAGTGCGCTATATCAGTGTGATGTTGAGTGGCTGTTTAGCGGCATTAGGAGGTGCCTATTTAGTGCTGGTGCATGTGAAGTTTTTTACAGAGGATATTAGCGCGGGTAAGGGCTTTATTGCGCTGGCGGCGTTGATTTTTGGGCGCTGGCATCCGGTGTATACAGTCCTTGCCTGTGTGCTGTTTGGCGCGACTGAGGCGCTACAACTGCGAATTCAGGCGTTTAATCTCAATATCCCTTATCAGTTTTTAGTCATGTTGCCGTATGCGATCGCGCTATTGGCAATGGTCGGCTTAGCAGGCAAATCAACGCCACCAGCAGCTCTTGGTATCCCTTACAGCAAGGAAGGTGTCGGTGAATAGCGCGATCGTCCAGCGTTTCTACAGTGACGGAGTTAACATTTCTTAAAGTATTTGAGCGTAAAAAATTCTGTTTTGTCAAGATGAGATGAGAATGCAAGCTATTAGTGAATCAGCCAGTTTTCAGGCATGTTGACGTGCTTCTTAATGCACCCTCATAGTCGATTGATTGTTGATTCAATGCAATTGTCTTTTCATTCACCCGCTACGTTAGGCAAGCTTTTTTGTCAACCGTGGTCATAAACGTTAAACCGAATTGTTGGCAAAGATCAGTCCTGGTCATCGTCAAACGTTGCCGGAGTAACCCGTTACCAGCAAATGTCCAGGCGTTTTTGACCGTTGATCAAAGTGAGACAGACGGAACTTAGTTACGCATTCAGGCATACCTTGATGGGCACGGCAACGTGCTGTAGCAGTACGAATTGAGCCTCTTTGGTTTGTTGCATCGTGAAGGCACTACCGAGGTTGAACAGCACAATGTTCTGAAACCTTAAGCGTCACTCAGCTTCCTTCTTAGTAAAAATTAAGTTTTTTGCTATATATTTAGAGCGAACTCGGTGTGGTGGTTAAAAGGAGCAAATGAATGGAGTTACGTAAGACAGCTTTAGAGGTTTTGGCAGAAACTAGCCGAACATTTTATATCCCGATTAGCCGACTCCCTGTGGGGCTACAAGAGGCGGTGGCTTCGGCGTATCTCTGTATGCGAGCGATCGATGAGATTGAAGATCACCCCGACCTCGATAACCCCCTCAAGGCTCAGCTTCTACAAGCAATTAGCCTTTCGTTTCAGGCGGCAGACGGTATCATTGACGAGACCAGCCTGGAAACGCTCCTCATCACCCATACAACGCTGTTGCCAGAAGTCACTACACGTATCGGCGAATGGGCTGCGTTTGCACCGATCGCGATCGCGCCCCGAGTCTGGGATGCGACCGCTGCAATGGCAGACCGCATGGCATATTGGGCAGAACATAACTGGACGATTAAGACTCAGGCAGACCTCGATCGCTACACATTTTGTGCCGCAGGTGCTGTCGGGTTACTTCTATCTGATCTGTGGGCATGGTACGACGGCACAAAAACCAATCGTAGTCATGCGGTCGGCTTTGGGAGAGGCTTGCAGGCAGTCAACATTCTGCGTAATCAATCAGATGATTTAGTGCGCGGTGTGGGCTTCTTTCCTGACGGTTGGCATCAGGACGAAATGTACGCTTATGCGCGTCGAAACCTGGCACTGGCAGATGCGTATACTGCCGCCTTGCCACCCGGTCCAGCGCTCGATTTTTGCCGCCTCCCTCTGGGGTTTGCCCACGCAACCTTAGATGCGCTGGCACAAGGTGAAGCGAAGCTCAGTCGAACCAAAGTGCTGGCGTTGGTTGAGCAATTGACAGGTATCAGCAAGTAAGCATAGACAACGCGTCAGAGCCGCTTATCTGTCGCCAGTCTATGCTACTTCTACCATTCCACTGCTTACTGAGTAGGCGAGGGCAATTAAGTTGAGCGATCGCTTGCGGCTCTTGTTAGCACCAGCAACCAACCCATAGCGGCTCTATCTGCCATCTCTGGAGCATTGCCAGGGAGCAAGGCAACCGCGACTCACTTCCACAGACTCTTAATCTGGTAACCGCCGCTGGCGCAAGCGGGCAAGACCTAACCCACCTAAACCAAGCATTAACCCTGCTACCGTTGCTGGTTCTGGCACACCTGCCGCTGCTACCACACCGATCGGTCGCTCCAGGCTGCTGCTTGTAAACAGACTGCCAGAGAAGGTATCCGCGCTACCCTCTGCGCCGCTGTATGCCAAAACCGAGCCAATGTTTTGATTGGCTGTATCAAAGCCGATCGCATACAAATCATTGCTGTTAGCGCCTGTTCCAAAGGTCAGGCTGCCAATGAAATTACTACCAGGAGTGCCAGGAAGCGTGCCTGTGTAGTTGGTAGACAACACACTGAGAAGATTGCCCGCCAGATCATATTGACGGATGCCGCCCGCAAAATCACTCACATAAAGACTGTCTTCCGTCGGTGCAAGTGCCAGTCCCAGGAGACTGATGAAGCCTGGGCTTTCTGGTAGCAGCGCTGGTTGATCAGCAAACACACTGGGAGTCTCGGTGGAAGCTAAACCTGCCACCTGCTCTGGGCTATAGCGTAAGACCTGACTGGCATAGAGAAAACCCAGATCGCCCGTTGCAGTATTGACGGTGCCTTCGGTCGTGACGTAGAGACTGCCATCCGGTGCAAACAGCAGCCCATTGGGACCATTCAACCCGTTAAGCGTCCCCAGCCCACCGTTGTTGTCGGAAGCAAAAACACCCAGAAAGGCACCGGTCGTACCGTCGTACCGCAAAATCTGATTGGTACGAAAACTGCTGACAAAGAGACTGCCATCGGGTGCAAACGCATTACCGTAGGGACGAGCCAAGCCACCACCAGAGGCTGCTACGCCGAGAAACTCGCCTGTGAGACTGTAGCGCAACACCGCAGAATCTTGAGGATAGGCAGGAGCGAATAAATTGCCGCCACTATTGCCGCCACTGCTGACATAGAGACTGCCATCTGGTCCAATCGTCAGGTCATCGGGCGATCGCAAGCCACCGAGTCCAGGAGTGATAAAGTCACCTTGAAAAGTGCCTGTGCTTTCATCAAAAACAATAATAGTGTTGCTGTCGCTATTGCCAATCAGCAGCGCAGCGTCAGCTTTAGCAGCAAAACCAACGAGCGTAAAAAGACTAAGAAAAATGGGAACGTGCAGACGCATCTTCATGAAGCTTACGTATGGGTACTAACGGCACACCCATTTTCTGGAGCCGTGCCTAACAGCACTGTGTTGGCAGTTACAAAAAAGCCGTATTTCTACGTACAATCAGCTTAGTATGAAGTTTTCGTAAAGTAGGGCGAAAAAACTTGTGTCGATCGCTCATCGCCAACTTGGGCATTAATTTGCCCTCCTTCATTCGATCAAGCAGTAACACTGAGGCACAGACGCATCGCTTCTTTGATGCTTATCGCTGCAACGCCTTGTACACCAATGAGGCTACTTCAGCTCTGGTCGTGACTTCGTTGGGATTAAGTCGTTGAGGACTGGCATCATTCAGCACCAACCCCGCTTCTGTCGCTGCTGCAATTTTGTCAGTGGCATACTTAGGAATCTGTGCTGCATCTTCATAGCGATTTAACACTTGATTTGCTGGCGACTTGGCTTGCAGATTCAAACCTGTAGCTAATGCCAGCAGCACTTGCAGCCTGGGAATTTGGCGGTTGGGCTGGAAGCTACCGTCCGGAAAGCCACTCATGAAGCGAGTCTGTGTTGCTTCGTTAATCGCTTCGATCGCCCCATTGTTGGGCTGCAAATCGTTAAACTTAAGCGCTGCACGACTGGCTGGCTGATTAAACGCACGTCGAATGATCCCTGCAAATTCTGCTCGTGTAATGGGCTTGTTCGGCTGGAATGTACCGTCAGGAAACCCATTTAGGATACCTTGAGCGCTTAATGCCGCGATCGGCACACTTGCCCAATAGCCGCTTGGTACGTCAGCAAACTGCTTTGCTGGTGTGGCAGGGGATGCCTTTGGTGAAGGAACAACTGCCGCGTTCGGAACCGCTACCACCAATGGCGCTAATGGCAGTGCTGGAGTTGGGCTTGCAGGTGCTTCACTGGGTACAGGCGATGGCACCGTTCTGGCTGATGTCGCGATCGATGGCACCGCTGCGACTGGCACAGAGGGCGATACCGATGGTGCTGGTGGCGGAACCGAGGCTGTAGGGGACTGAAGGAAAGGCACACCCATGCCGTCGTCTTTGTGTGTAATCGACCAGAAGAAGATCGCCCCGATGCTAGTGAGCGCCACAAACACAGCGATCAGCTCATCGGCACTGAGCCGCTTACGGTCTGATTGAGGATCAGGAGAAGGTGTCATTTGAGAGAGGTTGCTAACCAACACAATACACAGCTAATCCTAAAGCAGACTGACGAAAGTTGATCAGCCGCTACCCTAAAAAGCCTAAAAGATTGTCGATGGGGATCTCGGTTCAGAGAAACCGGGTTTTTAAATGCCCTCAAGCAACGCCATACAGTCGCTAAGAAACCTGGTTTCTAGACCCGCTGAGGGTTAACAGTAGCTTCATTTCGCTCACCGTAACTCCACGGTTGTAGTGCCCATGGACGATACAAGAGACTAAAGATGCTGATATTTACTGCTGAAAGGCTCAAACCAATGCTGAGATTGCCGCAACGTGACGCTCAAACGCTAGGGAAAAGTGCGATTTGCCTCGTTTCGCCCAGTGGGGAAGTGACCGTTATCCAACTTGATCAAAGTGTGCCCACAAAAAAGCGGGAAGCGATCGCCCATTGATCATTTCGCTTGTTAGATTCGCTTGACAACCAGTAGGCGATAAACCGCATCACACAGGCTTACCTTCCATCTACTGAGCAGTCTGCATTAAATACGGTAAATCGATAGATTTACTATAGTATTATGGAATGCAGTTGAACTGTAGTCGATAGTGAGAATCAGAAGCATGACGATCGGAGAACCTTATAGAGCGATACCCCTTGAGCTTCGGCTCGATCGTGCAAAGAGACGTGACACTCACGGCTTTGCAGGCATCATGCTGACAAGTACTTCCATGCTGAAGTGGAGTTGGTGGCACATACGATCGTATGTGCCGATCGTGTGCCTCTTACTACTGGCGTTAGGGAGTTTGATTGTGCTGCAATGCCACTGGCTGTATCGACGGTTCGCGCACGTCTCCATGCGAGAAAAAGAAGCACTCAAAAATATGGGCTGAACGTATGACAGCGCCTGTAAAAACACTACCCTGACGTGCGCGACGACACCAGGATCATTTTTTGGCTGGTTTTGCCGGACAGGGCGAAGTGAACGGCTCCTGAGCAAAGTCTTCGAGTTGCACCGATTGCAATAGTCGTGTCCAACTTGTAAGCAGGTTCTGGTCTTGGGGCTTGGTGCAGCGTTCTTGGGCAAGGGTGGCGATCGCGTCCTGCCAGATGCCATTGTTGGCATAAATGGTCGGGCGATCACGTGTACTCGCTTTTTTCAGTTGATTCGTTAAAGCAGTGGCAGGTTTGACTCTCTGCACAACACCTTCTACAAAAGGGTTGATCGATGGCTGATTGGGATCGCACAGAATGGAAAACTGCCAGTAGTAGTCTTTCCCCACTGTTAAAACAGACGTTGCCACACTTTTTGGTACGTTGAAGGCGAGTACGCCTGCGGTCTCTGGCAAATTAAGCGTGGTTCTGTAAAGGGTGCGATCGTTTTCATCTAGTAGAGCAAATTCGGCTGTTTGGGCGGTTGCTTTAGGCACATACCAAAAAAACGTGGGGCTATTCGACACAGTTGCACTAAACCTATCGGTTGGGGTTAAGGGCATCAGCAGTTTGGGTCCACGCAGGCAAGTGCCTCGTGCCCCTGCACCTTCCCGCCGTCCGAGAACGTCACGTTGGGGCGGTTGATATTCCTGAGCGATCGCCAGCGGTGGCATACCACAAACCGCGATGCTGAGCACAGCAGACAGGCAAACAGCCAGTAAGGTTCGATCATCGTTTTTCTGAAGCATGTGTCGCTGGTTCTAACCGTTACAAATAGGTGACTCTACGAATGCACCGCAGTAAGACCTGTTCTAGCTACTGGTTAAAGACTCCACCTTACAAAATTTTCTGTGGTAATGCCCCTATCGACTTTGAATATAGCCTGTGAAGAGGCGATCGCTTACGGGGTGAGATCGAAGCCGATCAAGAAGCAAAAGCCATTGCTCAACGCACCAAACAAAAGAGAAAAAAGCCAGAAAAGCGCAAATAAAGGTATGACGGTGATGGCGATCGCACGTCAAATTATAAGCATTCGCTAGCAGTTGAAACGTTGAGTTCGATGCTTTAATTTAACTTGTGAAGTGAGCGATCTTACTACTCAGTTAGTGTGAGCGTTAATGAGTTCTGTCCAAAAGTTGAGACCCCATGTATCAGAATTTCAATGGTTTGACCAGGGCGTAGTTTTGTTGGCGTAGTACCAGAGAAACCTTTTGGAATAATTCCATAAGTAACTGTGGAAAGCTCTAACTCTTCATCGCTCGACCCATAAGGAGCTGAAATACTCCAAATAACCTTACGTTTTTTGGGGTCTAAGAACTCAATTGAGTAAATTGCAGCAGGATAATTACAATTATTACCGCTTGCTAAACTAACTAGGAGATAGCTAGCGCGAGTGTCAATTACCTTAGAGCACATTGGAGGCGCAGGGCATCCTGCCAGAAAAACTATTAGTAGTAGCACGAGAAAGTGTGATCGATTCATAAAAGCTTAGATTTGTTCCTTCCTCTGTCGTCAGCAAAAACTTGAGTTTCATTGGTTTTAGATCTTGTTCAACGCTGGCATGGCTAAAGTATGCCCATCACAAAACACTCAACAGCAGGGATGAGAGACTCAGGCGTATAATTGACGCAACGAGAAATGGTTGCGTTGGCTACGCCTTCCCATGCAAATCATCACCTTAACTGGAAAAATCGATACGGATGGACATCTTCGACTGGATGTTCCCACTTCATTTGCATCAGGCGATGTTGAAGTTGAAATTACCATCCATCCGATTCGTACAGAGCAAGACTCCGCTGCAACTTACGACTTTTCAGATCTGGCTGGCACACTCCGCTGGCAGGGCGATCCAGTAGTGGCGCAGCGAAACTTACGCGATGAGTGGTGAACGCTATTTACTGGATACGAATGCGATCATTGCACTTCTGCAAGGTAATCAGCGTTTAATACAACGGTTACAGACGGCTGCGTGGATTGGTATTTCCATCATCAGCCAATTAGAATTCTTAGCGTTCACTGAACTATCCGAAAGCGAACGTCAAGCCTTCAGCCAATTTCTACAACGGGTTGAAGTTGTCGGGCTTTCCTCAGATCAAACTCGCTTGATTGAACAAATTGTTGCGGTGCGGCAGCAGTATCGTGTGAAGCTGCCCGATGCCGTGATCGTCGCTACTGCCATGCAAGCAGAAGCAACGCTGGTTACAGCCGATCAACAATTACAGCATCTTGCGGGCTTACTAGCAGTTGACTGTTCTGAGTAATATGTGGACGGCTTCTGTAGATTGGTTTGAGCGAGTTAGCGGGGCATCTTGGTGACTATTCTGACGATATATCGTGATACTTTTTGATATATCGTATACTCGAAGAAGTTGTTTAGTTTTTGACTCATGTTTAGACATTTTCGCTCTCACTTTCACGCCCCCGCATGGGCGATCGTCGATCTGGAAGAACCGATCGTTCAGCACCGCTTTCAGCATGGCAGGCACGATCGCGGCAAACGCTTTATGGAAGATCTGTTCGGTTTTGGCGGTGATGAACCCCGGACGCGCCGAGGAGACATTAAGTTTTTGCTGCTAGAACTTCTAGCCGAACATCCCAGTCACGGTTATGACCTGATCAAACAAATGGAAGCGCGCTATGGTGGCTTCCGTCGCCTCAGCCCCGGTTCGGTTTATCCCACACTGCAATTGCTCGAAGACGGCGGCTACGTTACCAGCGAAACCACTGAAGGCAAACGGGTTTACACTATTACCGATGAAGGTAGGCAATTCCTGGCAGAACGGACTCAGCAGGCACCGTCCGACTCTCCCTGGGATACGTTTAGAAGTGCTGCTGCCAGCAAGCCGCAAGAGTTTAACCAGTTGCGACAGTCGGCGACTGAGCTAGCAGGTGCTGTCATGCAAGTGGCTCGTAGTGGTAATACCGATCGCATGAATCGGGTTCGTGAATTACTCGATCGCACGAAGCGGGACATTTACGCGCTGCTGTCTGAGGAGTAGGGCGATCGCTTAGAACGTTACAATTGCCACCCCTTCCTGGCAACGCTTACAGTCTGGCTCGTCAGGAAGGGTATCTAAAGGTAGTTGCCAACCACCATACGATTCAGGAATAACAGTTAAAGCAAAGCACTGAGTTTGCTGGGACGCAGAAGGGGTTGTCCACGGACGCTCTTGCCTTTCTGCTGTTGATCCGATTTGCTGTTGATCCGATCGTGTGAGTACAGACTGTATGATTTTTTTGACCTTAAAGCTTGAGACTCTCTTTGCCAGCCAACTTGCTACGGATGGTGTGATCAAGCCGTTAGGTCACCATGAGTTGCTGTTAGTACTCCTGCAACTAGCTGTCCTTCTGCTAGTCTCGCGGGGCTTAGGCGAACTGATGCGTCGGGTTGACTTACCGCCTGTAGTCGGTGAGTTGTTAGCTGGCGTTTTGCTAGGACCCTCACTGCTGGGTTGGACATTGCCAGCAGTGCAAGCGGCGATTTTCCCCAACAGTCAGGCGCAGTCAGATTTACTCGCTGTGGTTTCCTGGCTCGGTGTGCTGTTTTTGCTCATTGTTACCGGGCTGGAAACAGACCTCAATCTTATTCTGCGGAAAGGTAAAACGGCGCTGCTAATTTCACTGGGCGGCATTATTGTGCCGTTTAGCACTGGCTTTGTGTTGGGCGAGTTGCTGCCAGACAGTTTTTTAGCACAACCCAATGAGCGCTTGATTTTTAGCCTGTTCATTGCTACGGCGATGAGTATTTCGGCAGTGCCAGTGATTGCCAAAGTGCTGATGGATTTGAATTTGATTCGTCGGGATATTGGTCAGATTACGCTGGCAGCCGGGATGACGGATGACACGATCGGCTGGATTTTGTTGTCTGTAGTGGCGGGTTTAGCCAGCAGTGGTCATTTTGATCTCAGCACGGTGTTCAAGTCGGTGATCGGTGCGGTGCTGTTTCTCACGATCGCCTTTACGATCGGGCGTACCGTTGTTGATCAGATTTTGCGCTGGGTAGACAACCATATTGGTGGAGCCACTGCTAGTTTGTCGATCGTCTTAGTGCTTGCCCTTTCTGCGGCGGCTCTGACTCATGCTTTAGGCATTGAAGCGGCATTAGGAGCGTTCGTGTTTGGCATTCTCGCAGGGCAATCCCGACGCTTTAGCCGTGAAGCGGGTCACACGCTAGAGATGATTACTGCTGGCTTCCTGGCTCCAATTTTCTTTGCGGCAGCGGGGTTAAAGGTTAATTTGCTGCAACTTTTGGTGCCACAGACGTTGGTAATTGGCTTGCTGGTGCTGGCAGTCGCCTGCGTCGGTAAATTTGTTGGAGCCTATTTGGGCGCTAAAGTCGGCGGCTTATCTCATTGGGAAAGTTTGGCGCTTGGTGCTGGTATGAATGCCCGAGGCGCGATGGAAATCATTGTCGCCACGATCGGTCTGTCGCTAGGTGTACTCAATCAGCAAATGTATTCCATCATCGTCATGGTGGCGATCGTCACATCCTTGATGGCACCGCCCTTACTGCGCTGGACGCTCTCAAAGGTAGAGATTGGTGAAGAGGAAGCCGATCGCCTACAGCAAGAAGAACAAGACAGTCGCAGCTTTATCAAGAACGTTAACCGCATTTTGATTCCTACCAGTGGCGGTCCAAACGCCCAATTGGCAGCCCAACTGATTAGCAGTCTGGCTCACCAAAACGCAGTAGAAATTACAGCCCTGTACGCCTTGAGTGACAAGAAGCCACCACGTCAGGCAGTTGCCACAACGATCGCCGTCAAAGATACGGCTGCTGATGCGGCTCTGGTGGCGATTACAGAAGCGATGCAGCTACCTGCAACCAGTACCCTACAAACCAAAGTAGAAGCTGGACGCAACAAAGCAGACGTGATTTTGCAAGAAGCCCGCAAAGGCTATGACTTAATTGTGCTGGGAGCCAGCGAAAGTAGGCGTAGCGACAGTCTGTTTAACCTGTTGGTCGATCGCATCGTTCAAGAAGCGCCGTGTGCGACCCTGGTCGTGAAATCTCATCTACCGCTCCAACAGGGCGAGACCTGCGCCACGAATCCCCCAGACATTCGCCATATTCTGGTGCCCACGATCGGCTCAGAATACAGCAACAAAGCGGTGGAAGTTGCCAGTGTGCTTGCTGCTCAAATGAACGCGGTCTTGACGCTAGTACATGTCATTAACCTGCCACAGGTAGAATACATCTACAATCAGCAAACCTTAGACCCGGTGAAAGACATTGCGCTCCAGATTGTGAAACATCAGGCAGACATTGCCCGGAGCTTAGGGGCAAACGTTCAGTTTCGCCTGCTCAAGGGGAGCAGCCCAGAGCGCGAAATTCTTAAATTTGCTCATGCAGAACAGGTAGGCTTGATCGTCCTGGGCAGTAATATTCGCATGATGACCGGACGCATTTTTTTTGGTCATGGTGTCAATGCCATTCTGAACCAGGCAAATTGTCCTGTTGCTGTGTTGAGTTCTTGAAGCAGTCTGTTACAGTCACTCTGCTCCTATACCTTTATAGGAGCAGAGTGACTGTTTGTGCCATTTTTGCTCGACTTGCGCTGTCTGGGTGGATCATAGTTGTAAAGCTTACATGCTTAGATTGAGGCATCACCCCTTGGCGATCGCTAAGGTAGTCGAGCCTTTTAGGGTAAAGGAGGAGTTAAGGTTGCATGGCTAAACGCACTGATCCAACCACACAGCATCGTCAGCGATTGATCCGTTGGCTGCTTGAAGACGACAAACCCGCGAAGGGAGGGGCGCATCGCAAGGACGGAGGGCATCGTCAGCACGTTTGGTGGCAGGTGATGTGCCTCACAGGAGTCGATTATTTCTCCACCTTGGGCTATCAACCTGGCATTGCAGCTCTAGCAGCAGGCGCTCTTTCGCCACTGGCAACCCTGATTTTGGTCTTATTAACCTTGTTTGGAGCCTTGCCCATCTACCGTCGCGTAGCTGCGATGAGTCCGCACGGAGAGGGGTCGATTTCCATGCTTGAGCATCTGCTGCCGTGGTGGCAGGGCAAGCTTTTTGTCCTTTGTCTGCTAGGGTTTGTCGCCACTGACTTTATTATCACAATCACGCTCTCGGCGGCTGATGCGACAGCTCACCTGGTCGAAAACCCTTTGGTACCAGATTTTTTACATGATCAAGCAATCAGCGTGACGCTTATTTTAATCGCCCTACTGAGCGCTGTGTTTTTGAGAGGCTTTCGAGAGGCGATCGGTATAGCCGTCTTTCTGGTTGGCATCTATTTGCTGCTGAACTTAGTCACGATCGGGGTTAGTTTCAATCAGATTCTCAATCAACCAACGTTCGTTAGTGACTGGCGTACAGCTCTCTTCACCAGTCATGGTAATCCGCTCATGATGCTGGGTGTCAGCGCGTTGCTCTTTCCCAAACTGGCGCTGGGGCTATCTGGCTTTGAGACAGGCGTTGCCGTTATGCCGCTGGTACGCGGTAAGAGCGGTGATACGGAAGCAAACCCTCAAGGGCGCATTCAGCAAACCCACAAGCTCCTCACGACCGCCGCGCTGATCATGAGCTTCTTTCTGCTCACGAGCAGTTTGGTCACTACGCTACTCATTCCCAGTGGAGAGTTTCAGTCGGGAGGCAAAGCAAACGGTCGTGCCCTCGCGTATCTGGCACACAGCTATCTGGGCGACGGCTTTGGGACGCTGTACGACATCAGTACCATTTCCATTCTTTGGTTTGCTGGGGCATCCGCGATGGCAGGACTGTTGAACATTGTGCCGCGCTATCTGCCACGTTATGGCATGGCACCCAACTGGGCACGAGCGACTCGACCACTGGTTTTGGTCTACACCACGATCGCCTTTACAGTGACAATCCTCTTCAAAGCCAACGTTGAAGCGCAGGGAGGAGCGTATGCCACAGGTGTGTTGGTGTTGATGAGTTCGGCTGCGTTTGCGGTGATGTTAGCTGCCCGTCGTTGTGGCTCAAAGCAAGGAGTTCTGGTGTTTGGCGCGATTACGCTAGTGTTCTTATACACCACCGTTGTCAACATTATTGAACGACCCGAAGGCATCAGAATCGCTGGCTTTTTTATTGGCACTATCATTATCACATCGTTGGTTTCACGGGTTTGGCGATCGACAGAGCTGCGAACCGATCAAATTGAAATGGATGACACTGCCTGTCAATTCATTGCAGAAGCAAACCAAACTCAACTGCGGCTGATTGCCAATCGCTTAAATATAGGCGATGAGCAGGAGTACTTTTTGAAGGAGAAAGAAGTCCGCGAAGACAACCACATTCCGCCCAAAGATGCAGTGCTGTTTTTAGAAGTGCAAATATCCGATGCTTCTGAATTTGCCGATAGCATTCGGATCAAAGGCGTACAGGTGGGACAATATCGCATCTTGCGGGCTGAAAGTGCGGCGGTGCCAAACGCGATCGCGGCGATCCTTTTACATCTTCGAGATCAAACGGGTAAGCTGCCCCACGCGTACTTCGGCTGGGTGGAGGGCAATCCACTTCAATATTTGATGCGCTTCATTCTGTTTGGCGAAGGAGATATTGCGGTGGTCACGCGTGAAGTGCTGCGTCGAGCCGAAAAAGACCCTGAGCGCCGTCCTGTTATTCATGTTGGCGGTTAGAGGAAGCAGGAGGCAGAAGGCAGAAGGCAGAAGGCAGGAGGCAGAAGGCAGAGCTAATACACCTCACACCTCACACCTCACCTCCGCGAAGAGGCAGAAGGCAGGCGTTCAGTTGTGGGCTTGACCGCTGAAAGCTGATCGCTGAAAGCTGACCGCTGATCGCTAAAAGCTAGTACAGCGCTACCCATTTTTAACCTGTCAACGTGTTAACCATATGCTCAACAGCGCGATCGCAACCTTAAAGCAAGCCGATCCCATCCTGGCAACGTTGATCGAACAGGTGGGTGACTGTACGCTGAGCCAGGGACAACGGCAGGGCGATTTACTGTTTTGCCTGTGCGAATCAATTCTTTATCAACAGCTTTCGGGTAAGGCTGCTGCCGCCATTCATCGTCGCTTTCTGGCGCTGTATCCACATGCGTTTCCCAGTGCTGCTGATTTGCTTAACACGCCCGATGACGACCTGCGGAGTGCAGGCATCTCTCGCCCCAAGATTGTGTATTTGAAAGATTTGGCGCAAAAAACGCTGGACGGACTGCCCACGATCGCTGAATTGGAAGCGATGGATGATGAAGCGATCGTGCAAACACTGCTTCCCATCAAAGGCGTGGGACGTTGGACAGTGCAAATGCTGCTCATCTTTCGTCTGCACCGATGGGATGTTCTCCCGGTAGACGATCTGGGCATTCGGGCTGGCATCCGTCGCGCTTATGGTTTGGCAGAACTGCCAGACAAAAAAACCGTCGAGCGTCTGGGACAGGCATGGCAACCCTACCGCACAATCGCCTCGTGGTACCTTTGGCGCAGTCTGGATGCTAATCCCGCTGGACGTGCAACGGTAGCCTAAAGATGCACACTGTTAAACAAACTCAGATACCACGAGCGCTGGCTTTACACGTTGATAAAATGCGTCGATCGTTCGCGCTCAGTTGCTTAATGGGGTGAAACCCTTCTAAGGCGATCGGTGTAACATCAGGGCGTGTTGAGGATGCCGATGTGCCTCCTGTTTGCAGTGCTACAGCATAGGGGTAAGTCGCCTGTTCATAGCTGTTGACCACAGTGAGTGCTAACCGCTGAGTCTGAACGCTGCCATGTACGCAGTCAAAAGACGATTGAGGCATGTAGAACGCGCCTTTAACGTTGCCTTTATTCACCTCAAAGACCAGGTAGGTCGCTCCTAGCTGTCCCGCTTTGGGAGCCTGACCGTAAAGATAGTTCCCATCTGGCATCGCACTGCTTGCACGTAAGGTTTTCTGCGCAATGGGTTTCTGGGCAACAGTTACTTCGCTGCTGTGAGCGAGTCCTTGCACTGCCAGACTGAGTGTGCACGTCAGCGCCACACCAGTTAGTAATGTTTCTAACCAACGCGAGGAGGCTGTGTGAGCAGTCGTTGAAGGGGTCGATGGCAGTAGGGAGGATTGAGCTGGCATAGTTTTAGGGGGCTTGCGATATGAATAATATCGGGCTTTTCACGAGCTAGCCAGGTGATGACAAGCCTCGCCTACTGGTGATCTTTGCTAGGCGATCGTGTGATTGAAACCACACCGATGCGTGACACAAATTACATTACTCTTATCAAAGGCTTTCCAGCATGACCTTCTAGAGATTGCAAAAAAAACAGGGCAAGCAATTGCTCACCCTGCTTAAGCGATCATCTGACCGCTCGTTGAGTTCTTCTTAGGTGCGATTGCTTGCTTCAAGCGTTGCCGCTGGCTGCTCTGTTCCAGCAAGGTTGATTTTGACGGCTTTGTTGCGAACTTCTTCCACTTTTGGCAGCGTCAGGCTCAAGATACCATCTTTATAAGCAGCTTCAACGCGATCGTTTTGTACCGCAACAGGCAAGGGGATGACACGCTGAAACTTGCCATAGCGGAACTCGGAGCGGAAGAAGCCATCCTTCTCAGCTTTTTGCTCGTGATGATGCTCACCAGAAAGGGAAACAGCTTCTTTCGTGACCTGAATATCTAGATCCTTGGCATCCACGCCAGGTAGCTGTGCCCGCAGCAGTAGTGCGTTGCCATTGTCCTTCAACTCCACAGCGGGAGTCCAGGAAGCTTCGCTATTTGTATTTTGCGTCAGTTCATCAAACACATTGTCCATCTGACGACGCAGAGACTCAATTTCACGCCAGGGTTGCCAGTAACGAACCAACATATGCCTATCTCCTTTTGGATCAAGAACGTAAGTTTGAACATTTATATGGTGCCGCGATCGCGCTCAAAACGCAGTCAGGTTAACCCTACATGCCAAGTGTAGTTTTCCCTACAAATGCTTCACACATGCCCTGCTAGAAAACGGTTCAGCTAAAAAATTCACAAAGCACTGAACTTCATAGCAATGATTGGAAAACACCGCATCCACACCAATCTCGTTAGCGATCGAACTTCTACAAGAACCACCCGCAATTGATTCAGCAAAAGCCGCAATTGATTCAGCTTGAGGGGAAATTGATTCAGCTTGAGGGGAAATTGATTCAGCAGTAGCCGCAATTGATTCAATAACAGCCGCAATTGATTCAGCTTGAGGGGAAAGAGAATCACAAGTTTTGGAGATAAGATCTGTTTATGCCGATATTGATTCAGCATAAGCGTTTGTTTAATTTACATCTCCTGTTAATCTTTCCGTTTCAGTTGATTAAGAATAACTGACCAATGTGACAGAAGCGATCGCTCACTTTGTTGTCTCACCCCATTCACAACCTGGGAAAGTATCCGTTGTTTGAAAATCTAGGCTATGGGTTGGGACTATTTGTAGATGTAGAGTCTCCCTATGGGAAGTTGAAGGGCATACAGGGGAAGGATCAGGATACTCAGCTACATTTCATTTTCCGAAGTCGGCGGGCTTTAGCACGACAATCGCAGCACTGGCTAACCGAGATAACCACGACTATGGATTAGCCCTAGTTAATAAGATGTGCAACTAATTCGCCCTCATCCCCACCCTTCTCCCTGGGGAGAAGGGCTTCCAGACCGTTCCGGTTCCCTCTCCCATCGGGAGAGGGCTAGGGTGAGGGCAGTTTTGGCAGGTATTTTAGGAAAGTCGCACATCGCGTTAGTTAATAAGATGGCTCACATCCTTGCTGAACACTAACAGATAAGTTTGCGGTTGCATCTTCACTAAGATATGAAGCTGCCCAACGGCTCAGATCAGCGGCGACGGGGTGAAAGGAGCGAAGAGAGAAACAACCGCAGCGACTGGAACGTAGGCGGTCAGGTGCAGCGCTTTGTTCGGCGGCTTATCTAATAATGGGGTGGCGATGCTTGTTTAAACAGAAGATGGCTTCTAAAGGCACATCCGTTGAAACAAAAGCAAAATCACCAGTGGCTGTGATAGTTGTGACCACAGCGCATGGTTAGGCACCGAGTCCAGACGATGGCAGTGGACAGACCTCCATGGCTTGAATCAAGCCATGCTCAATGGTGAAACGGTGACCAACGTGTTCATCGGCAAGCACGGCTCCGGTCAGATCGCGCACGACCTGATGCACCTCGACTAAGACCTGCCCAGCGTCCTCTGGGTAAAAGGCGATCGGCTCGACGTGTGGATTGATCTCGCTCCACTGCTCTGTCCAATAAGCGCGGACTTCCTCAGTACCACGGACAAAACCACCTTTGAACGCCTTTGTCCAGGCTACGTCGGGAGTCATGAGGGCGAGGGCGGCATCGTCGATTCAAGAATGCAGGTATTACAACTATACACCCACTCCAAATCGCCGCCAAGCCGCGCGCAGCAGCCGAACGCTCCCAATCACCCGCCGCAGATAACCTTTGCAACTCAGCCGACCATGTTGAGTCATTCCGGTGCAGCGCGGTTGTTATGCCTTGAGTGTTTGTCCATTCTTAGACTTTGCCATCGCTGAGAACTGCAACTTGGGGGCTATGTTCTGTACGCCAGCGATCGCTATCTAGGCAGAATTTAGGGTGAGTCAGCACGGGAAAACGCATACGGCGATCGTAGCGTTCCAAATCGTAGCCAGGGTAGAAAGGTATCATCAGGAAATTGACCAAGGCACGCAAACGATTGCTCAAGGTTGGTCTGGCAAAGGGCATGGCAAGGTAGCGCCGTACCGTCGTTTCAAAAGCTTCGGCGGGTGACCCCGTCAGTTCCAGAATCGCATCACTAGTGCCCCCATTCCATGAGAATGTTCCCATTTTGTGATCCTTAACGTAGTAACGCAATGAACTGATTAAGAAGGGATCTTCACCCTGCTGTTGAGCAACCTTGCAAAACAACCACATCGGCATCTCAATCGGCAAGATCTTCTTACCGAGAACCTTCTGCACGATCGCTGCCATGTCATATCCCGATAGAAGCTGAGATCCGCTGGGGCGATAACGTTTGCCACCATGGCGTTCGGGGTCGAGAAGTACCGCCACAGCAACCCGAGCAATATCTTCATTGGAAACGGGGGCACTCCGACTTTTGCCCATCAAAATGGGAAAGAAGCCGAGCATCACTGCGAAGTCCACAACGCGCAGATAATTATCGGCAAACATCCCTGGATTAACAATTGTGTGTGCCACGCCGGGAATGTTCGCAAAAAGCTGGTCTACTAGCCATGTCTGACGGGTGAGCAACGAAGGATGCGAGGGGCTGGAAGTCCACTGACTCATTTGCACGATCGCCTCCAATTTTGCCTCCTGCGCTGCAACGGCAAAGGCGACCGCGCTCTGAATCATATAAGGATGGTAGATAGGCAGATAGTAAGCCCGTTGTGTACCGCGCAGAGCCTGGGTAAGTTGCTCGGGATCGAAGAGATCGGCAACTGCAATTTCTGCACCAAGACGCTCGAGTTGTTGGCTCCTTTTATCTTGCGATCGCACAAGTGCCCGAACAGCATAGCCTTTGGCTAACAGTTGTGTTGCGACAGCACCACCAGTTTTACCCGTTGCACCTGTAACAAAGATCGTTGGGTTTTTCATATTGATTCTCTGTGGCTTTAATTCCGTTGCATATACTTGATTTCTGCCTCAATCTGAGGATATGCACAGGTTAGGGGTTGCCGTTACGTCAAAGTCAAGCCCCCAATTTGCTACTGATTTTACTGATGGGAAATTGAATTTCAAACACGGCTTCTTCCGTTTTTTCGGGTTCTGGCAGTTGCAATAAAATTTCTCGCCCTGTCCCAACGATCTGCCAATCATGCTGTTCAATCCAGGCACCAAGCGCACCATATGTCTGATGGGTGTCAGCCACTCGCCCTACATGAACAAGCGTTGCCATGGTCTCAATCTCAGACAATTCGCGTAGGGTTAGCACCCGTTCCTCAGACAGCCTGACTGACTCTAGGGCTTTTCCCGTGATTAGGTAGCCGATTTCCAGGTCGAGCGCTTCGGGATCGTACACCGGGGAATGCATGACAACAGCCATATGACCAAGGCTACTTTGTCCTACCTTAGACGGTAAAAAGCCATTGATTTTCTGCACAAGGCGTTTTACCGCATCAATGTCGGGCAGAACTTCGCGAAGTGCCAGAAATTGCTGGGCTGGAACGGATTTCAGGATAACGTTGGGTTCCTGGATCTGTCCATGCACTTCGATCTGCTGTAGTCTCGTTTCTATTAGACGCAGCCGCGCCAGTTCTTCCTGAACCGATTGCTCAATCTGAGCTTTACGAATGCTCAACATGCTTCGGATTACATCTGTGGAGGTGTCTCGATCGGGCAGTTGAGCGATCTGTTCCAGCGATAAACCGAGTTCTTTCAGCACCAAAATACGATTGAGCTGGGGTAGTTGTTGCGCACTGTAAAAGCGGTAGCCCGTTTGCTGGTCAGTAAACTCAGGACTAAGGAGTCCGATCTCATCGTAGTAACGCAGCAGACGACCCGAAACTTGGGCGATTTTAGAAAATTCGCCGATTCTAAACATATCTGTTTCTCCTGGTTTAACTGCCAAGAGTTTACAGTTTGACGTTAGAGGGTGTTTGAGAAGTCAGTCATGTAGAGTAGAGGGGGCTACCTGAGAGACCCAATGACACGACTAGCATACGACACAGACCGGAGTGATGACCAGTGGGCATGTCTTGTACTCTATCTGCCTGCGGCTAAAACGGGTGGGCGATCGTGCACGTTGGATCTGCGGGAGGTGGTGAACGCGATTTTCTATTTGCTTCAAGCTTTTCAAACAGCTTCTTAGGTGAACCATTTGGCAATGCTATAGAGCAAAGGTGCAATAAGTAACGCAGGTAAAAAGGATGCGACTTTGACCTTAGCAATATCGAGTAAATTTAAGCCGATGCCTAAAATCATCAGACCACCCACGCCGGAGGTGATGAGAACGTGAGGATCGGTGTTGGGGTCTGCCAGCACTTGAGGCAGTAGCCCAGCCAGCAGTGATAGTCCGCCTTGATAAAGCAGAATCATCAGACTGGAGAAGCCGACCCCGATGCCGTAGCTGCTGGTGAGGGCGATCGCGGCGAGTCCATCCATCGTGGCTTTGATCGTCAAAACCGTGTTGTCTCCGGCAATGCCATTGTTGAGGCTGCCAATAATTGCCATTGGTCCAATGCAGAACAGCAAACTGGCAGCGACGAAGCCTTCTGTAAAACTGCCCTCTCCTTTAAAGCGTGCTTTGAGCCACTCGCCCAATGTATACAGGCGTTTCTCTAGTTGCAGGCTTTCTCCCAGCAACCCGCCAAAGACGATCGCCAGAAGCGCCAGGATGATGCCATCGATTCGCCCTGCCTGTGCCTTGAGCAGGCTACTAGCCATCGTCACACCGAGGAAGAGTGTTACTAACCCGACTCCTTGTGTAATCACCTGCTGCATCGCAGACGGCAGGCTTTTTCGCAGTAGCAACCCTAACAAGGTGCCTAGCAAAATCGTGGCAACATTGATCCAGGTGCCGCTAGTTTTTGTCCACACGTCGATGATTGCGATCGAAGTCGCTACAGGCAAGGAAAGCATCAGTAGGAGCGATAGCGGTTTTCATCGTTAACCTAACGCACTTTCAGTCTCTCTCTGATGCTTTTCTAGACGCTGAAGACGTCTAGAGGATAGCCGCAGACTATTGAGTCAGCCATTAGCTCCAAGCTGACCGCTGACCGCTGATAGCTGACCGCTGATAGCTGATAGCTGACCGCTTTAACCCGCCGTCTGCACCTGATCCAGCAACTGATGCAACTTCTCGCCTTCAATGACTTCGGTCTCTAGCAGTTGGGTGGCGATCGTTTCCAACAAGTCCTGGTTGAGCTTGATGATATGGAGTGCATGCTGATGGGCGGTTTCCACAATGTCTTTCACCTCTCGATCGATCGACTGTGCCGTTTCTTCGCTCATCACCCGACGGGGATTAGGCGCACCATCGCCTAAAAACTGCGCTTGCTGCCCCTGTTGGTACGCGAGTGGTCCAAGGACTTTGCTCATGCCGTAAGTCGTTACCATCCGCTCTGCAAGGTCGGTTGCCCGCTGCAAATCGTTGGATGCGCCAGTGGTGATGCTGCCAAACACCACTTCCTCAGCAGAGCGTCCACCCAGCAGCGTCGCAATTTGCCCTCGCAATTCTGCTTCGTCCATCAAAAACCGATCTTCAGTTGGGAGTTGCAACGTGTAGCCCAGTGCTGCCATACCGCGCGGCACGATCGAGATTTTCTCGACTTTGCCGCTCCCGGTGGTAAGAGAACCCACTAGAGCGTGACCGACCTCATGGTATGCCACAATCTTCTTCTCTTTTTCATTGAGCACACGGCTCTTCTTCTCCAGTCCTGCGACCACTCGTTCGATCGCTTCAGCAAAGTCTTCCTGCGCCACTGTTTGGCGTTGATTGCGGGCAGCCAGTAGCGCCGCTTCATTCACCAGGTTTGCCAGATCTGCGCCTGCAAAACCAGGAGTGCGAGTGGCGATCGCTTTCAGATCCACATCCTCACCCAGCTTCACTTTCTGAGCATGAATTTTGAGAATGAGTTCACGACCGGATAGATCTGGGCGATCGACCAGCACTTGACGGTCAAAGCGACCAGGACGCAACAGCGCAGGGTCTAACACTTCAGGACGGTTGGTCGCTGCAAGTACGATGACGGTTGCTTCACCTACCGCAAAACCATCCATTTCGGCAAGCAACTGGTTCAGCGTTTGTTCTCGCTCATCATTGCCACCATAGAAGCCGCCGCTATTGCGTGACTTGCCGATCGCATCCAATTCATCAATGAAAATGATGCAAGGAGCTTGCTTCTTCGCCTGCTCAAACAAATCGCGCACTCGTGAAGAACCGACCCCAACAAACAACTCCACAAACTCAGAGCCAGAGATGCTGAAGAACGGTACGCCTGCTTCACCAGCAACAGCTTTTGCTAGCAACGTTTTACCCGTTCCTGGAGGACCGACGAGCAGCACCCCTTTAGGAATGCGTGCCCCAATCTGGGTGTAGCGTCCTGGTGTTTTAAGGAAATCGACAATCTCTACCAATTCAGCTTTCGCTTCTTCGACTCCAGCCACATCGGCAAAAGTGACTTTCCCCGGTTCTCCTTCGACATAGACTTTGGCTTTGCTCTTGCCGATCGAAAGTACGCCCTGCGGTCCACCAGCACCCCCGCCTCGTCGAATGAAGAACTGCCAGATGGCAACAAAAATCAGGGGTGGAATAACCCAACTGAGAAGACTACCAATCCAACCATTCTTAGGTGGCGGCGCAGCAGCAAATTCAACGCCCTTTTGTTCCAGTAGGGTAGGCAAATTCAAATCGAAGATCGGCGTGGTTGTAAACACTTGCCCAGGCTGACCGTCTCCAGTTTTTAGTTGAAATTGAATCTGGTTTTGTCCCACCTGTGCCCGCTCAACTTCCCCTTCCTGCACCTGATGAATAAAGAGGCTGTAGGGTACGCCTGGAATTTGAGGTCCAAGAAAGATTGGCAGTACGAAGTTTGCAATCAGGGATAACCCAATGAGCGCCAGGAAAATGTTGCTGATCAAGCGAGGGCGAGGAGGAGTCGATTGTTCTTTAATGGGCATAGCGATGACTAAATCCTAGAATGTGAAATGCTTTTGTCCTGAGGCGCACGATGCTGCTTTCGGTTCGTTGGTCAACTACAAGATGATCGATAAAAATCGTGTTGTTAGAGCAACGTGGATCAGTCCGAGTGTCTGCTATCACGTTTCAATAGCGTCGTCAGCAGAAGCGCGATCGCCATCACGATCAAACTTTGGGCGGGGCATATGGCATTACGCCTTGGATAAACGAGAAAGTTCAGTATGAACATATTACTTAACGTATTCTAGCCATTAGTCCGTGTGAAAGCATCCTCTCGAAGATTGAGACCCAGAGCAGTGCTTTAGACAAACCGCTTTACGCATCGTGCCACGAATCATGCGTTGGCTCAAAGCGTTCTCTACAGCAAAACGATTGATCTAAGTAGGAAGGTTCAATTAAATATAAAATCTGCGTCGGACGGGTATCGCCTTCGGCATTCAAGAAAAGCGAAGCGTCACCCATGCTGCTAAAGGTTTTGATGCGTTACGGCTATGCCTAACACACCCTACGTTTAATTTCACCCAGCTACTTACCAGTTTAAAAAATAAGGGTTGCATATGGGGTGTGGAGGCGTTGCCCTCAGCCAGCTTTCGACCTGGGCTTCGACGTGAGCGCTCAGCCGAACAGCGCTCACGCGGAAGGGGTTCTACCCCTGCACCCCGTTTCCATCTGCCATGTTCGCTCCTTAAATTGGTATAACTCAGTGAGTTTCTGGCTTGTAGTCTCGTAGCATCAGCGCTTCTACGGCTGCCTGGGGAGTGATGTCACCGTTGAGAAGGCGATCGACCTGATGCGAAATAGGGACAGCAATCTGCCGCTGGTTTGCCAGTTTGATCAAGACCTGGGTTGTATTCACCCCTTCTGCTGTGCCCTGAAGTTGGTCGAGAACAGTGCTCAGCGACTTACCCTGAGCAAGCCCGTAACCAACTTGATAGTTGCGGCTCAGAGCACTGTTGCAGGTCGCCAGCAAATCACCGAGACCAGATAACCCATAGAAGGTCTCCGGTTTCGCGCCCCAGTAAGTGCCCACGCGAATGATTTCGGCGAGTCCGCGAGTGACTAAAGCCGCTTTGGCATTTGTGCCCAGTTGTAAACCATCACAGGCTCCAACCGCGATCGCAATCACATTCTTCAGCGCCCCTCCCAGTTCAACGCCCAGCACATCGGCGTTAGTGTAGACCCGAAATGCATTAGAAGACAGCGCAGTTTGTACAGTTTCTGCTGCTGTCAGGTCACGACTGGCAACAACCGTTGCAGCAGGCAATCCTTGTTGAATTTCTTTGGAAAGGTTTGGTCCCGATAGGACAACAACAGGATGAGTTGGCAAAGCAGCCTGCCAAATTTGCGAGGGCAAGAGGGGGACGGTTTCAACGCTGATGTCTGCTGTCAGCCCTTTAGTTGCCGTGACGAAAACGGTATGAGGCGCGATCGCGTCAGGTTGGATCCGCTCAACAACCGCACTCACGCCTTTCATCGAAACCGCCGAAATGACAATATCGGCAGACTCAATCACGGTTTGCAAACGCTCCTGGCTTTGCCGCGACCAAATCTTAACAGTGTGTCCTCTTGCCTTCGCCAGTGTAGCTAACGTTCTGCCCCAGGCTCCAGCACCGAGAATGGCAAGGGTGAGGGGTGAGGAGAGAGGAGTAAGGAGTGAGGAGTGAGCTAGAGGCATCTTAGTCACTTGTCCACGTGGTTGCAGCTAGATGAAGTACATCATCTCAGTCCGAACGCCATCTTTGAAACCTTCTTCACTTCTGCCTTCTGCCTCCTGCCTCCTGCCTCCTGCCTTCTGCCTTCGTTCGGCTGAGCGCTCACGTCGAAGCCTGCCTCCTATCTCCTACAACTCATTATTCAAACCGTTTACCCGTGGATGCCGTTCCATCAAAGCTCTCACCTGTTCGGCATGATAGGAACTGCGCGTCAACGGTGATGCGACGACCTGTAAGAAGCCTAGCGATTCACCGTAGGCTCTCCAGGCATCAAACTGCTCCGGACGCACAAATTCTACAACACCCAGATGTTTTTGGCTTGGCTGGAGATATTGCCCGATCGTGAGAATATCGCAATCCACCGATCGCAGATCGTGCATCACCTGTTTGATCTCATCATCAGTTTCACCCAAACCCACCATCACCCCTGTTTTGGTATAAACCCAGGGAGCCAGGTCACGAGTGCGCTGTAGTAATTCCAGCGATCGCGCATAGCTCCCTTGTGGACGTACACGGCGATAGAGGCGGGGAATCGTTTCGGTATTGTGGTTTAGCACGTCTGGCTTGGCTCGCAGAATGGTTGCCAGAGCATCCCAATTGCCGCAAAGGTCAGGAATCAACACTTCGATCGTCGTTTCCGGCGAAGCAGTGCGAATGGCATGGATACAGCGATCGAACTGAGCCGCACCTCCATCCGGTAAGTCGTCTCGGTTGACCGAAGTCACAACCACGTGGTTCAGCCGCATCCGGCGAACCGCTTCTGCTAGTCGCTCTGGTTCGGCTGAATCGAGCGGCTGCGGTTTTTTCTCAAAGTCAATATCGCAGTAGGGACAGGCACGTGTGCAGGCAGGTCCCATGATCAAAAAAGTAGCGGTACCGTTATTGAAGCACTCGCCAATATTGGGACAAGATGCCTCTTCACAAACGGTATTCAGCTCCAAGTCCCGCAAAATGTCCTTAATAGTTCCGACTCGTTCCCACTGCGGTGCTTTGACCCGCAACCACTCTGGTTTAACGACCACGCTTCATCCTGAGTTAAACAACGTCTCGTCCATCCTACCAGGCGCACGCTGGGAGGTAGAAGCAAAGGATGTTCAATCAATAGCGTTTGTTTAGTAGATCCCCGACTTTTTGTAAAAGTCGGGGATCTAAATCCGGGTTACATCCATTCCATCAAAAAGGACTGTTCTCTGGTGGCGAAATCGCACCTGGAGTAGCCGTACCTTGCTTCACGTTTAGCGCCGCCGCATCTTTTTGGCTCGCGTTATGTTTAGTTGGCTGATTGGGAACTGGTTTGGGTAGCGGTGCTACTGTAGCTGGTGCAGGCACGGGTGTTGATCCTGCTTGATGAGGGGCAGATTGGTGAGAAACCCAGGCAATACTACCAGCCATTAACGCTGCGTAGCCCAGGTAAACGTGCATCGAATTTAAGCGTAATCTAGAGTGTGTTTTTGGCTGTTGCCAGGACGGTAAGACAGCGGTAGCTGCATCGATCGCAGGCAACGAAGCAGCCATTTGATTGCCATCCAGCCCCAACGCGTTACCCGCTTGCCGAATAAAGCCTCGCAAATAGATATCTTCTGGTAGTCGATCGATGCGACCAGATTCCAGTGCTTCTAACTGATGCAGTGGAATCTGGGTCTTGATATGCAAATGATACGGTGACCAGGACTTTTCTTGCCGTACCTGGCGAATGGTCTGCCCCAACGTTTGTAAGCAAGTCTCCCGTGCTTCAAGCACTGCCCGAAGTGCCAGTTCCCGCTTGGTTAATTTCCTTTGCGGGTCAGCGAGTCGCTTGGCGATATACGGTGGTGTTGGCGGATAAAGGGTAGTGCGCTCACGTGCTGAGGGAGGTGCTTGGGACTCTACAGGAAGGGCGGCTACAGTCTCAGGAAGGCTGCGATCGCACGGGATCACCTTCTCTGTCGTTAGCTTCGCTGGTGGTTGTGCCGACAGTTGTAGTGTCTTGGGTGCCAGTGTGGGTAAGGCAGACTGTGCAACGCTCTGTGTGGCTGGTTGCTCGATCGCTGATGGCTTCTTTCGCACCACTTTGCGTAGCGCTAGCCGAACGGCTTCTCTGCCCACTGCCCTCACCATGCACTGCACTTGTCGATTCAAATCATCCGGCAATGCTTTCAGGCTAGAAAGCATCTGACCATAAATTTCGCTTTGATGAAGCTCAGCCTCTACCTGTCCTAAAATCGCCCGTAGTCCGTTCAGAGAAACTTCAGCAGTGCCTCCAGGAACAGTCACGCAGTAAGTAGACTCGTGTGCCAACATGAATCGCTTCCCCTATCTAAAACGTCCAGCACAGATAGCGCTCACTCAAAGGCAACGTGGTTGATACGGAGGCGATCAGACCAGCGCACAACTGTATTTACACTTAGTTATCCAACTATCTTCATAACTTCATTCGAGGACTTCATGGATTCTCCGGACGGATACGTTGCGAAACAAAACAAAACGGCAGAGCGATCGCCCTGCCGTCAGCAGCTTCAAGCAAATTGTTATCATCTCAATCGCAGCGACTATCGTTAGAAGCGCATTCTTTAGATAGACAACGCTCTAGGAGTGAGACCTGATGAAAGCGCCAAAAGCGGCTTGGATTCAGAACGACATGAAAGTTGGGGTCGAAAATTGGCTGGCTGAGAAACTGCCAGACGGGAAAGTTAAGCTTTGCGGATGGTGAAAAAAACATAGGGATTCCGGGTAACAGGGGTGGGCAACACTTATCGCAGGTGCTCATGCACTGACTGGTATGCCACCTCTAACCATGCCAAAATCCACAGCGAATCCCCTTGTGAGGATTGCGGAAACTTTTTCTGCCGCTTCTCTAAATGTCTGTATTTCTATGGAGATGACTGCCCATTTTTTTGCGTAAGGTTGGCTAGACAGTCGATCGTTAGCTCAGTTGGCAAGGCTTACAGGCATCATGGGGCAGTGTTAAGCAGTAATGCTAGCGACTGAGATTGGCGATCGCCTGCGTCAGCAGTTGATAAAACGCCTCAGCCTCGATCGTTTCAACTACGTTGGTATTCGGTTGCTGGTTGGTCACATACCACCAATCGACGACAGTACGACCCATTGTTAGTTCGCTGCTGGTTTCGATCGCCACATAGGCGCGGCGACTGGTAAATAAGTCAGGCTGCAAAAGATAAGCAATTACACAGGGATCATGGAGCGGTGAACCAGCGAAACCATAACGCTGCATGTCATAAGCGCCGTAATGGTTGAGTAAGCCAAGGATCGCGTCGCTGATGGGCGAGTTGATCGCATGAATGGCATTGAGCCGCTCTGGTGTGGCGATCGCCTGATGCGTAAGATCCAAACTCATCATCGTCAGCGGCACTCCAGCAGTAGCAACCACGTGCGCGGCGTGCGGATCAACATAAAGGTTAAATTCGGCTGACGGCGTGATATTGCCTTGCGTCACTGCCCCGCCCATCATGACAATCTCCTGAATGTGCTGGCAGATGGCAGGCTGCTTGATGATTGCAACGGCAATATTGGTCAGTGGACCCAGCGTAGCAAGCGTAATGGCTTCAGTCGCTTGCAAGAGCGTCTCGATCAAAAAGTCAACCGCATGTTGCGTTTGCAGCGGCATCTGTGGTTCTGGCAGGCTGATGCCGTCTAGCCCTGTTCTGCCATGTACATCTTCAGCCGTCGTCAGAGGGCGTAGCAACGGACGAGGACATCCTGCATAGACTGGAACATCGTCTCTGCCAGCAAGTTCACAAAGGCAACGTGCATTCTTCTGCGTCAAGCTCAGCGGTACGTTGCCAGCCACTGTCGTCACGCCCAAGACGTGGAGCTGCTCTGGAAACGCCAGCGCCAGAAACAGCGCGATCGCATCGTCTGCTCCTGGATCGCAATCGATGATGATGGGCTTAGCGACCATGCAGGCAGGTTTGGCTTGCGACAATAGGAATGGTTTGAAGCGATCTGGTGATCGATTGTCCGAAGGCGATCGTCACAGTGAAAGGCAACGCTTCGGCACGGAAACCTGTTGCGATCGGATGCAGGGCGAGAAAAGAAACGCTCCACCCTGCCTGTTGTAACGTCCAAGCAGGCAGACCGCTATCCTGACTAAGACTGGAGTAAATGACCTGTGGCAAATACGTAACAGCGATCGCGTCAAAAGCTCTTCCTGCGTCATAAAGTACACTACGAATTTCTTGCCAGTAGTAAGTGGGCGCTTGTAACAATGGCTCATCATGCGTGGGCGCATTGCTGCGAGTGAGTGTCGCGCCCATGAACTCGGTTAGCTTGGCACAAATATCCTCAAGGCGGGTACGATCGCCTCGTAAAAGCATCGCCTCTTCGGGTGAAAGTGTGCCGTGTGCAACGGGTAGCCAAAGCTCAAAACAGGTATACGCATCAATGGGGATCGTCGTCAATTTAAGGTTAGACGGCAAGCCTAGAGGGTTAGGCGCAACTGCAAGTGCCAATGGAATGAAGGAGTCGAGCATACACATAAGGTTCCTTCAAGGGTCTCGAAGGGATGAAGTGATATAGCAAGTTGACATAGCTTGTGGGCGGTCGCAAGTGGCTTAAGCCCCCTTACCAGGTAAAATGTCTACTCATAATTTGGCAGAACCGCTGCCGTCTTGCCCTTTCTAAGATGGCTCTTGTTGCCAAAACTTTTGTACTGTAACGGTGAAAAGAGGATAAAGCAGGGATGAAATCTGACTGAGCGTGGCTTCTGCTTGTGGGCTTGGTCAGTGCTTCAAGACCCTTTAAGATAGTAAGAGGTTATCTAGATCACATTTGGAACGATCGCACGTTGTAACGTTATGCAGATTACGAATCAGGCAGTTGCAGATGCCACTGCAATTGATCAAACGCTCTCTAAGCGCTACATTGACCTTGATCCTGGTGGCTACGTTATCATCTACCTCGATCGTGAACAGGGCTTAATCTGTGCCAAGCACTTTACAAACTTTATTGACGATCGGGGTCTCGCCTGCGATCCAGCTACAGGCAAACCCATCCCCACACGCGGCAAAATCGAACGACTGCCCACCCATCTCTACAGCGGCAGAACGGCAAAAGAAATCTGCATACAGCTTTTTGAGCAGACAAAACCCTGCCCAATCACAATGCTCGATCACGCTTCTTATCTAGGACGAGAGTTTCAACGAGCAGAAGCAGCGCTGCTGAGTGGGCAAGAGTACGTGCAGGACTAAGAATTTACTAGTTGTTCGTTGTTAGGCATTCTTTTCATAGAAAGCTATGCTACTGAGGGGAAGTGATAATACAGAGTTTGAGATGAAGGTTGTGGGCTACCAGTTTCCACATCTTGAAAACGAGCGGTACGATTCAGACTGGCTAAACGTAAGGATTCGAGTAAAACTCCCAGAGGTTTCTTGGGTTGCTACAGATCCTTCTTTGCTGACTTGGGAATTAGAACGTCTTATAGAGTGGCTTGAATCTATAGCAGACGGTGAACGTGTAAATGCGGAAGAGAGCTTCACGGAACCTAATCTTAGATTCGAGCTAATCGAAGAAGAACCGAAGAGACTTAGAGTATATTTTGAACTGGAGTCTAGACCTGGTTGGGCTGCATACGATGCGGCTAGAATGGATGATCTCTGGGTGGAAGTTGAGATCGATGCAGAAAAATTAAAGGAGTCCGCAGCTTCTTTACGAGAGGACTTAAAGCGATTTGCAATACGGGTAGGACACTAAAGGGGATTCTATCTATGGCAATAGAACGCTTAACAGATGTATGCAGTAAAGCGAAGTTGGGTTGAGGTATGAAGCCCAACCTATGCTGATAGTTTAGAGGTATACTTTGACCGATGAGAGGCGGACTGCTACCTGGCGTATGCCCAAGTTAGACTTTATTCATAACTCGGTTAAAAATGCCCTGATTAAAGATGGCTGGTCAATTACAGATGACCCTTACATCATTCAGTATCGAAGAACAATGCTATATGCTGATCTTGGTGCTGAACGCCCGATCGCGGCTGAACGAGATGGGCAAAAGCTGGTTGTAGAAATAAAAAGCTTTATAGGTGCATCAAAGATGCAAGATTTGAAAGAGGCTCTGGGTCAGTATGACATTTACTACTATCTTCTAGAGGAAACAGCACCAGACCGCAAGTTATATATCGCTATCAGCGAAATTGTCTACAACATCTTCTTTACTCAGGATGTCACTCAACTCATTCTCAATAAACATCAACTTCCAATCATTGTTGTAGACATAGAGGCAGAGGAGGTTACGCAATGGATAAATTAACCGAGTATCCTCAGTTAATTAAGCGTCTTTTGACTGAGTATGTAGAACTGAGTAACCGCCATTCCACCACAGGAATTGAGACATTTTTGATTGTGGATGAGGCAAAAGCTCACTATCTTTGGATGAATCTTGGTTGGCAAAATGGCGATCGCGTTACTGGCGTGACTGTTTATGTTCGGATTCGTGATAATAAGTTTTGGATCGAAGAGGATTGGACTGAAGACGGTATCGCAACTGATCTGGTTCGTGCAGGTGTCCCTAAAGAGGACATCGTGCTGGCATTCCACGAGCCAAAGATGAGGCAGTATACAGATTTTGCCGTAGCGCTGTAGTAGCGGAGCAGTCTATCTCCACCATTTAAAGCTTTGAGCTTCAAATGGTGGACTTTCATTCAGAACTTAAAACTCGGAAATTACCCTTCTCGTGATTGAAGGAAGAGGTAGAAGTAATAAGTCGCCATCGGCACGACAGTAGCCACGACGAGAAAGCCGATAACCCAGACGGTAGCGTTACTTTCTTTCGTTTGCTCTGGTGTGGCAAAAGTGCCTTCAACCTGAACGTTATCGGTGAGTGAAGGCGGACCTGGATCTGGGCGATCGGACAGCACAGCGGCGAGGCGATCGCTGGCACCCCAAAGCGCCTGATTGTACTTGTTTCCTTCCTTTAGTGGAATGAGCACTGTTTCTTGAGTGACACTTTCGGCAATGTCATCCGTTACTTTGGTTTTGACGGTTTCACCCGCACGCAACGCTACGTTATTGGTGAGGTTATCTAACACCAGCAGCGTTTGGTTCGCGCCTGCTTCTGCTGTTGGAAACCACTGGTCAAACAGCTTGTCGGTAAAGGTTTCGATCGTTTCGCCATAATCCAACCGATGAATCGTGACAAAGCGCACCTCGTTACCCGTTTGCTTTGCCAGATTTCCTAGAACGGTCGCAATCTTGCCTTCATTGGAGCGACTGAGAACCTCAGATTGGTCAACGATCCAGGTTCCGGCTTTGGGTTTGGGTACTTCGCTCACACCTGTAGCATGGGCAGGTGTGGCAAAAAGCTGTATCGCCAGGACAAAGACCGCTACAAAAAGCAGTAAGCGTTGACCGATGTGCTTCCAATGGCATTGGTTGAGGAGGCGTTGCATAGTACCGCTCTGAAAAACGTATTTCTCCAAAATACTACGCTTAGGGTGAAGATGGACAGCTTGGAGGTGAGGGGAGAGGAGTGCGGAGTGAGGGGGGCAGAGGAGGCAGGGGAGGCAGGGGGCAGGGGAGGCAGGGGGCAGGGGAGGCAGGGGGTAAGGAAGGAAGTTTTGAGTTAATTTTGATCGCTAACCTACTTTTAGCCTTTAGCTTGCTCCCTCCGCTCCTTTTGCCTCCTCCCCTCCCCTTGCTTCTACTAATGACCATTCAGATAGTAATCCCGCGTGCCTTTAGCGCTGATGGCTTCACCAAGACGCGTGAGAGCATGGACGTAAGCAGCAGTTCGCAGGTCGATCGCTAAATCACGAGCAATGAGCCAGATGGACTCGGATTCTTCGACGATGCGAAGCTTCAAGCGCTGGTTAATTTCTTCTAGCGTCCAGTACAAGCCGCTGCGGTTTTGCACCCACTCAAAGTAGCTGACGGTGACACCTCCGGCGTTGACGAGAATATCTGGAAAGACGTAGATGCCTTTGTCGTTGAGGATGCGATCGGCGGCAGAGGTGATGGGTCCATTAGCAACTTCGTAGATGAGCTTTGCCTGGATGGTGTCGGCATTTGCTTCCGTGATTTGATTTTCGAGGGCGGCAGGCACCAGAATATCCACGTCCAGCGCTAACAGTTCGGCATTGGTGAGGACATCTTCGGCAGCGGTGTGACACACGGTACTGTCACAGTAGAGCGCTTTCACCCCCCGACTGGCATCTTTGAACTGGCGAAGGCTGGGAATGTCTAGCCCGTTTTTGCTGTAAATGCCACCCTGAGAATCGCTGACAGCAACGACTTTATAACCCGCCTTGTAGAGAAGTTCTGCCAGGATTGCCCCGGCGTTGCCAAAGCCTTGCACGGCAACGGTTGTGCTACTGGGATGGCGATCGAACTTCGGCAAGGTGGATTCAATCACAAAAAAAGCACCCATCGCTGTCGCAGTTTCTCGCCCCAAGCTGCCACCCATGCTGACGGGTTTGCCTGTTACCACAGCGGGGCAAATCTGACGCTTAATGATGCTGTATTGATCCATCATCCAGCCCATGATCATGGCGTTGGTGTAAACGTCGGGTGCGAGGATGTCCACGTTGGGACCAATGAAGTCGGCGATCGCATCGATATAGCCCCGACTCAAGCGCTCCAGTTCCATTCTGGACAGCTCTTTGGGATTGACGGTGATGCCACCCTTTGCGCCCCCAAACGGCAGTCTCAACGCGGCACACTTAAAGGTCATCCAGAAGGCAAGGGATTGCACTTCATCCAGCGATACATGGGGATGGTAGCGCACACCACCCTTGCCTGGACCTCTGGTGTCGTCGTAGCGCACCCGATAACCCTGAAAAATTTTGAGCGACCCATCATCCATCCGCACGGGGATCGAGACGGTCAGGCTGGTTTGGGGAAATTTCAGCGTTTCAACGGCATCTTCTGAAATAGACGTAAATTTTAAGGCGCGTTCTAAGCGTTGACTGGCATCGGCTAAAAGTGAACCGGGTAGCATAACTATTTTTCCTCTCAGTAACATGGCGATCGCCGCGATCGCCAAAAACAAACAGTGTGGTCAGAAGGGCTGTTTGTGGCTACAGCGATCGGGCGAGTCGTTTCAGCAAACTTGATCAATGCTTTGCGTTTCTCTAGCATTCCCAACCGCTGTATAACCTATGACACAATGATCCCACCGTTTAGAAATGAATGCTCAAGTTTTTCTGAACTAGCACAAACTGCTTCTAGAAAGAGTAAATATTTGAAACGTGTGTGACGATCGCTAATAGTAACGCTTGAGTTTATAGCCATCCTTTCAAGCGATAAACCACCAGCCCCAGATATTCTTTCAAGGCTCTGGTTGTGCGGTTAAAGCGGTCAGCTTCAGGCAAAAGGTTCAGCACGATCGCTTGAGTGCTGCCCTGGATTTCCTGCCAGTCGCGTTCTGTTGTGTTGAAGTCGGTGGGGGCGGCGATCGCATCGATCCCCAGATGCTTGAAAATCGCCAGCGATCGCGGCATGTGCATTGCCGATGTCACCAGCAAAATACGACGAATGCTCTGTGTCGCCATAATCTGCTTAACGTTGACGGCGTTTTCGTAGGTATTGAGCGAAGTCGGATCTTGTAGAATCGCGGCTTTTGGCACACCCATTGTTTCGATCAGTTGTGCCATGTCGTCTGCTTCGGGTGTACCGCCCCCTTTCCAGTCAATGCGACCACCGCTGAGAATGACACGCGGCGCTCTGCCGTCTCGATACAGTTTGGCTGCATACAGGACACGATCGCCCTCTTCGCTGACTTCTACCCACGGGCGCGGGGGTGAGGCTGGCTTAGTGCAACCGCCCAAAACCACGATCGCGTCTGCTTTTGGCAATGCAGTTAAGGGGAGGTTCTGAAATTCCAGCGATCGCACGAGCCATTCGCCCATCCAGCCATTGCCACCCACCAGCAGCAGCACCAACGACAGCACGATCGGCAGCGCAGTCCAGCGCGATCGTCGCCAGAGCAGCACCAGAGAGGCAAAGAGCAGCACACAGGTCAGTCCCAGCGGGTAAAGAAAAAGCGGCAGTAGTTTGGAGAGGTATAGAAACATAGTGCAGATTTGGTTTCGACAGCGCATTGAGCATGATGTTGACCAAAGATATGGTCAGCCCTTGGAACGTTGACGTTAAGCGGGTTGGCTTGAGACGCTTTTGTAAGACGTTAAGGCACAAAACTTGAACCGAACGGCTCCAAATCGTCTAACGTCTAGAGTTCAGGTCTGATTAACAAGCTGTGTTGTAAAAGGATTGACATGACCATTGATTTACAGCCTACGACGGGTTTGAAGGATTCGATCGACCAGCGTCGTGCTGCCCGTGCCTTTCTTCCTGATCCCATTCCAGACGTTATTCTCGAAGAAATTTTGCATTTGGGGCTGCGATCGCCCTCTGGCTATAACTTGCAACCGTGGCGATTTGTTATTCTACGGCAGCAGCAAAGCAAAGACACGCTTAAAAGCTGTGCCTTCAATCAAGCTCAAATCGCTCAAGCGCCTGTGGTGCTGCTTTGTTGTGGCGATCGCACTGCCAGCAGCGCGGAGAATATCGAAGCTGTGATCGAGCTAGGTGAAGCACATCAGGCGATGACGGAGCAATTTGCAGGATACATGCGATCGCAGATTCCGCCCTTCTTTGAAAACCATCCCAGCTTTGAATCGATCGAAACCTGGACAAATCGCCATACCATGCTTGCTGTTGCCCACCTGATGATTGTGGCAAAGAGTTTTGGAGTCGATAGTTGCCCGATGGAAGGCTTTGTGAGTACGCAAGTCAAAACTGCCTTCAACATTCCCGATACGGTTGATGTCTGCTGCATACTCTGTCTGGGCTACGCCGCCGAGCCGTTTAAGCCCTTTGGCGGTCGATTCAGTACTGAACAAGTTTGCTTTGGCGAATCGTATGGCGAATCGTTCAAGCTGTAGAAAGGGAAGGAAAGGAAGGAAAGGCTAAAGGATGAAGGATAAGAAGGGAAGTCTAAAGGATAAAGAACACTCTTAGAGGGTGTTTAAAAAGGTATGGTCTGTAACGTTAAGTACTCAGCGATCCCCCCTAGCCCCCCTTCAAAAGGGGGGGAAAGGCTTTGGTCGTCCCCCTTTTGAAGCGGGATTGAGGGGGATCTAGCTTTTTGCTACTAACAGAAGGACTTTTAAAACATCCTCTTAGCTTTTAGCCTTCATCCTTTATACTTTCTTCCCATGCTTTCCCCCCAGAACACTCGCGCCGAACTCAACCGACTGCTGCAAGAGCGCAACGAATATCCAGAGCGATCGACCGCGATCGATGCCCAAATCTGCGAAACCTTTGAACAAGACTGCGCCATCCTTGTGTTGGATATGTCCGGTTTCTCCAGGCTAACCATTCGCTATGGCATCATCCATTTTCTGGCAATGGTGCACCGTATGACTGCGATCGCCACGCCCCTGGTTCAACATCACGGGCGCGTGGTGAAACAAGAGGCAGACAATTTGTTCGCCGTTTTTCCAGATGTGCAGGGGGCGATCGACAGTGCTGTTGACATTCTCAAAGGCTTTGCTGCCGTGAACACCGGACAACCCGACGAGCAGGATCTTTATGCAGGCATTGGTATCGGCTACGGCAAAACGCTGCTGGTCGGCGAGAACGATCTGTACGGCAGTGAAATGAATCTGGCGTGCAAACTGGGTGAAGATCTCGCTCGTCGTGGCGAGGTGCTACTAACCAAAGCCGCCTTTAGCCAGATTCAGGCAACCCACTACCAATGGGAACGCCTCGATCTGTCAATTTCTGGGTTAGAACTGGTTGCTCACAAGCTCAAGACATTGCCAACAGTAAGGGTTCACTGACTGCTAACCGCTGACCGCTGACTGCTTAGCCACGAGCTAACTTACTCACCTGTGATTGACAGTTCCTCAACCCAGATATAAGGGCAAACACCACCGGGGGTGAGATGTCCTTCTGGTTCTACATAAAGAATGGTTTTGAGTAGCTCTAGAAAATCACCAGCAACAGTGGCAGACTCAATGCTGGTGCGCTCGCCTTGATTCACCAACCAGCCATCAAATGGCAGCGAGAAGGAACCCTGGAGCGCTTTGACCCCAGCATGAAGGGCGTGTAGATCGTCAATGAGGATGACATTTTCAGCCGTGTCTAGACTATATTCCTGCTGAGCCGACGCAGTGGTGGAGACATGGTAGAAGTGCGGACTAACGGTCACCTTCGCGCCCATGTTGGCATGTCCTGTAGGCTGGGTATTAAACCGTTTAGCCGTGCCAGCACTGTGGAGAAAGTTGGACAACACACCGTCAGTAATCAGGGAAATGCGACGAGTGGGTGTGCCTTCACCGTCAAAGGTGGCGATCGCCACATTGTCTTTATGCAGAGCATCATCCGATACAGAGAGCAAGGGGGATGCGATCGACGTACCTAACGACTCAGGCTTTGAGAGGCTTTGATTGTCAAGAATACTTTGGGCGTTGAATAGATTTGAAAAGGCACCCAACAGGCTCAGAAATGCTTCTGGTGAGAAAACGACCCGATATTTGCCCGTGGGAATCTTTTTGTAATCCAGGTGGCTAACGGTTTTTTCAACCGCTTCCTTGAGGCAACCATCCACATCCAACGTTTCCAAGTCACGACTGATGCGAAAGGCGCCTGCACTACGAGGCTTTTTACCCTCTTCTTCAGTTTTGGTATAGAGATACAGCGATGTGGTGGAATACGCTTCTGTTCGCAGGGCACCGTCGCTGTTGAGATAGAAGTGATCGATGTCGCGCTGAGCAAGTCCATTGTAGGGGACGGAGGCGATCGCGGGATGTGCCTCGGTCACTGCTTTTTCTGCCGTCAGCAGCTTTGACAGCAAGTCTGAAATCGGAGCCTGGGGTGCTTTTTCGGCGAACTCACGCGCCAGCGGTGCCCTTGCTTCAGGGCTAAAGTCGGGAACGTTTTCTTTGACACCAAAAAAGCTGGCTTCATAAGCGGTCTTCAACGCAAGCGCCAATCCTGTGGGATCAACATCTGTCGTTGAGGTAATACCCATTGTCTGATCGTCATTCCACACGCGCACGGTGACGCTGGAACGGTTGGAGGCTTTCACCTGATCCGGCTTGCCCTGATCGACTTTGGCGCTGCTCTCATCCACCGTGGAACCGTAAATATCGAATTTGTGGATTCCCAGGCGATCGGCAGCTTCTTTTGCCTGTGTCGCTAATTCATTGATGGTTTGCACAGCAATTCCCTCAAACTTCTCTCAAAACGTTATGCGTTCTTCTCTAGTATGAGCGATCGCGCTGGCTTCGGTAGTACTGCCTGAGTTGACGATTAAGCTTCCTCACTAAAGAGAATCGTGAAGCTTTCCTGCGTAAAGTGGCGATCGTGCGTCAGAATCTCGACAATTCCAAGCTGCCGCATGGTGTTCATTGAGATGCAATCAGTTACGCTGTAACCTTTGTCTAACCGTTGGGCGTAAAGCGCTAACCCATCCAGAAAAGACTGATGGGTTTGATCAACGACTCGGACACTGTTGTTTTGCAGAACATCCTGCACTCTTTGCGCGGCACCAGATCGCATATAGTCGCCATAAGATGAGAAGAAGTTGAGAAATTCAAGCAATACTTCATCTGTAGTAACAATCTGTACTTGCTTCAGCGGTTGGCTGTATACAACGGCTTGTCTATGCCATGCATCTCGAACGTTGAGCAACGCTGCCCAGTAGAAAGTGTCTGCAAATAACAATTTCATACCGATCGCTTCGGTGTGCCATAGATGTAGTGATCGTGTTGCTCCGCTCCATCTGTCGGCAATTTAGCGAGAACCTCTTCTGGAATGCTATTGGCAAAGTCCTCAAAAGTTTCCCAGATAGGTCTGTCATTTGTTTGAGGCGATTCATCAGCAGGAAGGTGCTCGAGATAATCTTTAGCTCTTACCTGAATCTGCGCTGTTACGTCTTCAAACGAACTGCCTTGAACCTGAGAATCGGCAATTTCAGGACTGTAAGCAGCATAGCCCTGCTCATTCTTTTCAATCACAATACTGATTCTGTCAGGCACAAGGTTCTCCTTTTTAGCTCAAGCGATTGATGCGTTACGTTGGTACTAAGGCACCCTGAATTTAATTCCTGTAGGATGATTAGCGATCGCGTTTGCTCTACTGTAACCGTTGCCTCCATTGATTAGGGTTTCGACGAATGTGCAAAACTGCGAAAACAACGACGCGATCACCATTGATCGCGTTGTCATTCTTCACTCTTTAAAGCGGTGATTCTCGGTAGTGTCGGTGTAGAACTGTTGTGTAACTGACCGACTGTGTGACAACTGATCGCTATGCTGAAAACACCTGTCCGTATTTTTTTGTGCGCTGTCTTTTGTTTAGTCTTGCTTGTGTGGGGAGTAGGGGTGCCGCATGTGAGGTCGGTTGAAACACCTTCTGCGATCGAGCCATTTCTGATGGCAGGCAAGTTTGCCGACGGTGAAGCGGCAATGCTGGCACGGTTAAAGGAGAAACCAGAGGACGATCAGGCGCGGTTCAGTTTAGGTGTGACGCAGTTAGTCAGCGGTGTGGAGCGTTTGACCCAGCCGCTTTATCGTTACGGTTTGCGTCACAATTCACTCACCAGTATTTTGCCGTTTTTACGTCTGCCGATTCCCGAAAATCCGAATCCGCAAGTGATTCGCTATGACGATACGCGCCAAATTCTCCAAACGTTTCTGGATGATCTCGCAACAGTGCGTACAACGCTGGCACCAATTAAAGATGCGCGGGTCAAACTACCGTTGCGGCTCGGTCTGATTCGGCTCGATTTAAATGGCAATGGCAAGATTGAACCCACAGAATCGCTCTGGCGCATTTTTGCTGCCATTAATCGGCTACCCATTACAGAACAACAGGCTAAGAGCTTCACGATCGCCTTTGATGCCGCTGATGCGATCTGGTTACAGGGTTACACCAATCTACTAGGGGCGATCGGCGAATTTGCCCTGGCACACGATGGGCAGGAGTTTTTCAACGCTCTGGCGCACGTAGTCTTTACGAAACCAGAGACCCCTTACAAGTTTCTAGTGGATGGTCGCCCAGAGCCAAGTCAATTTAGCTTTGGCGGCATTGATTTTGTGGATATTGTCACGTTTGTCCATCTACTACGCTTCCCGATCGCCGAACCGCAGCGGATGGCAAGAGCGTTACAGCACTTGCAAACTACCACCTCACTCAGTCGCCAATCCTGGAAGTTGATTGCTGCTGAGACCGACAACGATCGCGAATGGCTCCCCAGCCCTAAGCAAACGGGTGTGTTGCCTGGGGTGCGAGTCACTCAAGCGATGATTGACGGCTGGTTGGCGTTTTTGGATGAAGCTGATGGGTTGCTGTCAGGCAAGACGTTGCTGCCATTCTGGCGATCGCGCGAAGTCAGGGGGGTAAATCTCCGCAAAGCCTTTTTGGAACCGCGCACAACCGATGTAGTGCTATGGCTACAAGGAACAGCAGCAGCGCCGTATTTAGAAGTGGGTAAGTTGACCAATCAACAGGTATGGGCACAACTCGATCGGGTTTTTCGTGGTCAGTTCTTTGGGTTTGCAGCCTGGTTTAACTAATCGAGCAGCGTACAAATGGCTGAACGTTACCTCAAGTTGTGACTCTGACTTAATTTTGGACACCAAACTCCCTAAATTTGGACAACTCACCTCTTACTCGTCATAACAAGGAAGCAATCTCTATCTCAGAACTTTTAACTCTTCACTTGTTAGCCTTCAAGCTTTTCCCTATCGTCCGCCGACTGTAATCGAATCGACTTTAATGTGAGGTTGTCCGACAGTGACGTAGATGCTGCCGCTAACGGAGCCGCAAAAGCCTGCTGCGAGGTCGAGATCGTTGGAGCACATGGAAATCTTGTTCATGATTTCCTTTGCCTCGCCGATGAGGGTTGCGCCTTTGAGGGGCTTGGTGATTTTGCCGTTTTCGATCAGGTATGCCTCGTCCACAGAGAAGTTGAATTGTCCCGTAGCACCGACGCTGCCGCCGCCCATTTTTTTGCAGTAGATGCCTTTTTCAATGGAGGCAAACAGGTCTTCGTTGGTGAAGTCTCCGGGGGCTATGTAGGTATTCCGCATCCGGGAGGCAGCAGCGTAGGTATAGCTTTGGCGGCGACCGCTGCCTGTGCGGGGGTGTCCGGTGCGAATGGAACCTGCCCGATCGGCGATAAAGTTTTTCAACACGCCTTTTTCGATCAACAAGGTGCGTTGCGCTGGCATCCCTTCATCGTCCATGTCGATCGTGCCAAACGCATCGGTTGAAAGCCCTTCATCCCAGGCAGTCAGGTTTTCGTGAGCAATCTTTTCGCCTTTCTTGTCCATGAACGGCGTAGTACGCTTCTCGATTTGCGTGGTTTCAAGTAGGTGTCCACACGCTTCGTGGAAGATCACGCCGCCGAATTTGTTTGCCATGACGATCGGGTACGTGCCCGATTCTACGTAATCGGCGTAGAGCATTCTGCCAGCAGATTCGGCGACGCTTTCGGCAGTGGCAGTGTAATCCCAGGTGCGAAGGAAGTTGGGGTCGCTGGTGTTGCCTGCACGTTCGCCAATGGACGATCGATTTGCACCATCGGCACACAGCAAGTTGTAGCCCACGGATTGGGTCAGACGAATGTCTCTCGCAAACGTACCGTCACTGGAGGCAACCAATACTTCTTGCCAATCGCGGAAGTAGACAGCGCGACGAGATTGAACATGCGTCGCTTTTTCTTGTAAACGAGCGTTGGCATCCAGCAGCACTTCGCCCATTTCGCGCATGGAGCTAGATTCTGCCAGCCAGGATTCTTTACCACGCAACACAGCATAGTCACGCAGCGGTTCCAGGTTGATTTCGGGGATGTACGCTCCCGGGGACGGCAATTGCAAGCCTAGAATCGACAATCCTTTTTCGAGGGCAGCTTTCAAGCCAGAAAAGGTCAGGTCGTTAGTGCTGACGTAGCAGTCGGTTTGACCGCGAAAGACGCGAATGCCTGCCCCAGTGGAAAGCCGTGGTGAAATGCTGGTGATGGCATCGTCTTCAGCAAGGCAGCTAATATAGTTAACTCGCTCTAAAAAGAATTCGACAAAATCTGCGCCTGCTGCTCGTCCCAGTCCTAGCAATGTGGAAAGGGGTGATTCCCACGACGCATCAAAGCGATCGCGCGTGGAGGTGTATTCCAGTGTTGGCAGTTCTCTAGAGCGAAGAAGGGGAGTTGCAAGCATTGTTAGCCTCGGCTGCGATCGTGGAGCAGGTTTACTCACTAAGACCTCTATTCTAGAAGGGCTGCAAAAAAAATGTCAGCAAATCAGTCATAACGGGAAAACTGATGCTATCGCTTGTACATAGGAAGTTAGTCCGGTGAAAGTCTCCAGCAGCGTTCAGCATTGGCTCAGGTTTGTGGCGATCGCGCTGTTAACGTTATCGGTGGCGTGTCAGGGTTACACAAAAAGCACTGCTAACCCAACGACGCAGCGCCTTCCAGTGCCGCAACCGATAGAGTCGATCGCGGCGGCTCAGCCAAACCAGATCACTCCTGGTTATCAAGCTGCTAATGCTCAATTAGTAGACATTCGCTCTATCAATGCCGCTATTCACCTGGATCTGCGCTACGCGACAGCGAATAACTTTATGCATCGAGTTCTCTACAAAGAATCGCGCTGTTTGCTAAGGGCGGTCGCAGCGAAACAACTTTCTCAGGTGCAAGCAGACCTGGAAGCAATCGGGTTGGGGCTAAAAGTCTATGACTGCTACCGACCGCTGTCTGTCCAAAAACAAATGTGGAAGTTGGTACCAGACGATCGCTATGTCGCCAATCCAACGTATGGTTCACGGCACAATCGTGGGTCTGCGGTGGATCTAACGCTGGTCGATCGTGCTGGCAGAGAGTTGAAAATGCCAACCGACTTTGACGACTTCACTGAACGGGCAGCAACTACCTACGACGGTGCCAGCGTTCAGGCAAAGCAAAATCGCCAGCGGCTTCAAGAAGCGATGGTAAAACACGGGTTCATACCGCTGCAAACAGAATGGTGGCACTTTGATGCGGCTAGCTGGGCGCAGTTTCCAGTGCTGGACGTGCCGCTAGAAGCGATTCTCTAGTGTACTTGCAAAGCCATGCTATACGCCTATCGCACTGCGATAGGCGTATGGCTCGTTGTCCGCTTCTGCCAATGACTATTTAGGCTTGACGCATCCATCGTTTGAAGGCGTGTCATTCAGTCGCAACAGTGTTCTCAGCGTTTAAGTAGTAGAACGACCTGCCCAGACCAAGCTAATCCTTATCCTTCTCAAGGCGGACTTTGACCCCTGCGGAAAGGTATTTAGTGAGTGCCTCCCCCAATTCCTTCTCAGGAGACTTGCCTGGTTTCGGTTTGAGTTCTGCAAAAAGCAGCAGCAACAGCGCAGAGAAAACGGCGATCGGCATAATTAGCATTGGTAGTGCCTCTTCAGGATTTGTTTTAACCGATAAAGCGAACGGGAATCCGCCTCTACACGCAATCTGATACGAGCAAAATTAAAGAGGTCTAGCCGCGTTAGGATCATTTTGAGCTACAGCGTAGGAACCTCTCACGACTTAAGAGCAGCATTTGAACTGAGTGAAATGTAACTGCTCTGTTAAGAGTGCTGACCAATTGCGTGTACTACTAGAAACACTCCCTCGTCAAACAATTCCGCATTAAATATTCAAGCGCGAAATACGGGTGACTTAATGGCACTAGCAGACTAAAGGTTTATACGGAGTTTTGAGGTATAAATTGAAGCTATAAAAGTAGACGCTTGCCTATGATCGTTTCGCTGCTTGTCGGGTTCTGTCGCCAATGTACGCCCCCACCAGCCGTCGCCTGTCCACATCCAGCGCCAGCCAAAGCCACTGCTGGCAGCGCTTGGAGCCTACAAAAGACCACATCTCATTGAGTTGCAGCGTGAACCGACCGTTTTTTGGGATCACTGTGGTCTGCTTGGGTGTTTGATCATCTTGCTGATTGACGTACAGCGTGCAGACACACCTGTCACCCGCACCATTGCCGCTAACGCCAAACGTTCCAGCAGCAATTTGTCAAGCCAGTCCCGCGTAGTTTGAGGAATCAGCTGATTGGCAGGGTCTTCAACCAATTGCCGACCACAATCCCGACCTTGAAGCGTTGCTTGCCGGCGTGCCTGCTCCCGTTCTTGACCACTGGCACCGAGGCGCAGATTGGGCAGTTAGGCATTGCGTATGCTTGAAGAGCAAGATGGAGTCAAGGTAGCATCATTACTTTTACATGACGACCAATGTCTGATGCTTTCTGCTTAGTAGAACGCATCAAAAATATTTCGCAGTCTTATTAGGTAAAGTTTAAAGTGCTGATTGACTGACAAAAGTTCTGATGTAGGTTGGTGTTGAGCGGAGCGTAACCCAACACCAGTAACGGTTTCGTTGGGTTACGCTAACGCTAACCCAACCTACGGCAGGATAAGGGTTTCAAGAGTTTTGTCAGTCAACCAGGTTTAAAGTGTCAAGTATGACTTTTGGATGGTTTAGTTGTATTTGTCTAAGTTATACGTAAGTAAAACACGAACTCAAACACGATTTTTAATGGTGAAGGAGCATACTGATATTTAACGTTATGCTTTCTTTCTTTTAAGTAAAAGGAGTTGAATGAATACACCTGAAGTGCATCCACCTAAAGCTACGGAAGATACTCTGTTTAACCGCATTTTTCGAGATAGCGATGGCAAGATTGTGATTGCTCAGAAGCCCAACTTACCGCTTCTGGCTTGGTTTGGAGCAACTTTGATCGCACTGCTCATGACAAGCGACAACATTCATACAGGTCTAGAGGCAGTGGCGTTTGGCTCCCTGTTCACTTGGGCATGGCAGGAACTTTTTCAAGGCGTTAATTATTTTCGGCGATCGCTCGGTTTGCTTGTACTACTGGGTACGATTGCCTCAAAGCTCCAATGGTCTTAACACTCTACAAAATGCATCACGATGACTCAAATTCTCGATCGCTCGACTGCTGACTCTACCAGTCGTATTCTCTGCTACTACTACAATGACACTCAGAGGATGTTTTAAAAGTCCAGATGCGTGTAGCTCTGGCGACTGAAGTCGCGGCTACACGCACAAAACCTGCCTACGCAGGTTCCAAAACCCTCGTGCTGAGGTAGTCCGCGCAGGCGGACTTTGTTAATGTAGTCGCGGTTTTAACCGCCAGACACTTTTCAAACAGCCTCTCAGAGGATTAAGCGCGAGCATCAGGGTCAGGCTTTCGCTGAGGCTCAGTTGCCGTGAACGCTCACGCCTGTGTAAGCCCGCAGCCAGCAATCGCTGTCGCCACTGCGGCTCAAAAGTCTGACAAAAGTCATCGATGATGCAGAAAAGTTCTTCTAAGCTGAACATACAGCGGGGAAAGCTGATTGATTTAGTAATTTCAGCGTACCTGCACCGCTTTTTCTTATCCAGAACTCACGTTAGCTTAGCTTGCATATGGATTAGCTATGCAAAGAATTCATCTGCTGGAGCGTGGATGCCTTCTTTGACGAGGGTGGCACGGTCTTTAACGGGAGACCAACCAAGCTGATGTTCTGCTTTGGAGGAATCGAAGACGGCGGCGAAACTGCGACCTTCCCAATCGGCGTAGCTGGGGAAGGCGGCATTGGGATCACGTCCGAGGCTTTTCACTGCCCATTTCACCAGAGCTTCCGAGTAGTTGCGCCAGCTAGCGGTGGGAATGCGTCGGAGTTTCAAGCCTGCCTGTTGCTCAAATTCGTCAAGATAGTCGTTGGCGGTGACTTGGGGTTCACTGGTCAAATTAAAGGATTCGCCTTCAATGCCGGGAACCGCGATCGCCCGTGCCATTGCATCCGCGACATCATCCACCAGCACGATCGGCATTTTGCTGTTGCCATCGCCCCATAGACGACACACCGAATTGTAGGGCCATGCGGCAATGCCCCAGTGATAGGGATTGCCACCGCGACCCAGCACCACACCGGGGCGGAAGATCACGACAGGCAAGCCTTTTTCGTGCTGAAGCTGGAGCAAGTTCCGTTCGTTCTCGACCTTCGATCGCGGGTAAGGTGCGACTCGTAGCATCCCCTCATGAGGTTTCGTGGCTTCGGTAATCGTCCCGGCACCGCTACCTGCGTAATAGATGGCGATCGACGAGGCGTAAAACAGTCGCTTCACGCCATGTTCCAAACATAGTTCCGCTACCTTACGAGTCGGTTCCACGTCAGTTTTGAGGTAATCTGCCCAGGTCTTGCCGTTACCACGTGCTAGGTGATAGACATATTCAATGCCCTCCAGCGCGGTACTCACTGCGTTCGCATCGGCAAAATCGCCTTTCGTCAGTTCAACACCGAGGTTGCGGAGTGCGGGTGAGCAGTTATTAGGGTCGCGGGCGAGAATGCGAACGCCATGCCCATCTTGCCGCAAGCGTTTCACCAATGCCTGACCGATGAAGCCCGTGCCGCCAATCACCAGCACATTGGGCTTGGGTACCTCTATTTCAGCCGTCTGGTTGAGCACAAACGTATCTGTTTTTGGTTCTGGTAAATGCGTTTCGCGGGCAATCCACTCAGCCAGCGAAATAGCGCCTTCTCCTAATGAAGCATCAATTCGTTCATCCAGCTTGCTGCCGCGTGTGGTGTAGAAGCTTTCAACCGTCCGCGCAATGCTGTAGGAGAACGGCGCAGAGACTTTGGACAGTCCAGCTTTAGAGAGGACAAAGTTCGCCAAGGTGCCAGTCGCTTGTACAACGGAATCACGAGCGACTGTGGCAACCGTGGCGAAGCGATCGACATCCAGCAGATAGGGCGTATGCTCCTGACAGGTATACGTATTGTTCTCAAAATCTACATGGGCAACCGCATTGGTGCCGCGCACGTGGATGTAGTGTTCTGGGTAGCCGTCGATGAACGAAAAGCGCAGCCGAATACTGGTGTTGCCCTTCCAACCGCGAATTTCCCAGCGACGGTAGAATTCGAGTCCGCGAGGCAGGTCAATGCGATCGTTCACATCCACAGACAGCGAATCCGGTTGCCCAATCAGATGAACCAAATGGGTAAAGGAATGGGGTGCGACCTCAAACAAAATATTTTTTGGGGTCTGGAGCATCCACGCGCCGTAGGGTCCGCCGGATAGCTGTCCGAGTTCCTTGTTCCAGACAATATCAATTTGATCAACGCGTCCCAACCGTCCACTGCGTAAATCCGCGACCAGCTTTTCATACACCGGGAAGTAAAGAAAATTGTGGCTTACACCAACTGTTTGCCCGATCGTCTCAGCGCGTCGTCGGAGTTCCTGACAGTCGCTGACCCGGTGACACAGTGGCTTTTCGATAAAGGCATCCACCCCCGCTTCCACCACCTGGCATCCTGTGGCAAAGTGAACATGGGGTGGCGTGAGAATGTGTACGACATCTAGACGCTCTTGAGACAGCATTTTACCCAGGTCAGAATAGACCGTCGAAATCCCTTTGGACTGGGCGAATTGCTCTGCCAGTCGCGTATTCAGGTCACAGATAGCCCGCACTTCCACGTTTGGCAACTGACGTAGTGCTGCAAAGTGATAGTCAGAAATGTAGCCTGCCCCAAGTAGCGCGACGGCGACGGGTTTGGTTTGTCCGTTAGTGGCTGTCATTGGCTATCTCCCTGTTACTTGAATGGTTTCAGTCGCGGACGTTTGAGCGCCCTTGTATTCAATAATTTTGTGCTGTCTGTGGAGCAGCCGATCGCTCGTAAACTTGATGACTCCCAACGCTTCTGGAAACACCGATATCCCACAGGATACGCCCCAGGGAATGCTCTCACCCCAGGAAAAGCCTCGTTTGCGTGTCCCTAGAATGGTTCGCAGTGCCGTCAGCGGGTAGCGTCCGAAGGCGAGAAGCGAGAGTCCAACGGTGAAGGGAGCAAGGACGATCGCGCCTAGTGGTACAATCACGCCCCACAGCCAGGTGCGTCGAATCTCCTTGACAAACTTGCGTTCGGGTGGCGCACCATGCAGGCTATGAACCTGAGCATAGGCATAGCCGCAACGTTTCGCCCGTTGCCACCACTGCGACAAGCGATGAATATTGGCATCATGCAGCGTACTGTTGTGGTCAATACGGAGAATGGAACCCTTTGCCTGCCGCAAGCGCACACTAAGTTCATCATCTTCAGCCGCAATCACGCTGCTGTCATAACCACCAACTGCTGCAAACGCACTGGCACGAAGCATCACATCGCCACCAAAATGCATCGTTTCACCGACTGCACCCATGCGCCACTCGACATCACAAATGCGGTTATACGGGCTGCGATCGGGATACCGTTCTCGTCGCCAGCCGCATACAGCAACGACTGTAGGATTCTCGTCCAGAGCGATCGCCGCTGCTTCGAGCCAACCAGCCACTACTTCGCAATCGCCATCAATGAATTGGACAGATTCGACATCAGGAAACTGTTCGCGGAGGCGATCGAAGCCAGCATTCCGGGCACGCGCCGCTGTAAACGGAATCGACAAGTCCAAATTGACCACGGTAACGCTACGATCGTGGGCTGCTTCACAGCTTCCATCCGTTGAGCCAGAGTCCACATAGACAACCGGGCGAGAGGCATCCACAACAGAATCTAAACTGCGAAGCAGGCGATCGCCCTCATTGCGTCCAATGACCACGACTCCAATGTTTTGTGAGCTAGTCACGCACCCTCCCTCTCAACACCATTTGTCATTGCAGAACCTTATTCATCGTGCGATCGTTCCATCCGGCGGAATCAGTGTGACTCCAAGCGCAGCCAAGGAACTAAGCGTAGAGTGCCCAAAAACTTGTCTTGCGTTCATCTCAGCCAAATAAAGCGACTGTGAGACCTCTGCTGACTTCCAGTACAACACAGAAGCTAACAGGCTTAAAGCTGAAGACTGCTCAGGAACGCAAAATTATCAGTACACACCGAGTTTGTGAAGCAATGGTTAAGAATAGCGGTCAGCGGTCAGCAGTTAGCGGTCAGCGCGATCGGTGGTCAGCAGCGCATCTAGAGTTGATAGAGAAATCCTGCATGAGCACAAGCTTTAACAGGCAGCGGTGCCTTTAAAGCCGATACAGCGCTTTGCATAACTAGCTGGCACAGTAGCAGCCGTGAGCAAAGTAGTTCCTCAACGTCCTGGAGGAAGACCATCTGCTGCCCAAATGTAACAGTTTAACCAGGGTGTCTTTCGTCTACTGTCGAACGACAGTTCCAATTTGGTTCAAGCCATCAATAGCGGTCTACTGACAGCCGGATTCGGCAAAGAACTGATCGGGGTGGTTGAGGGCGTTACCAATCTCGACTTGAATGCGGATTACTTTGCTTATGTCTAGCCGTAGCCGACTGGGCGCAACAGACGGAAGCAGATCTTTAGGGTGCTGCCGTTGGTAGCGCAAAAATGTGGACAGCACCCGTTCGTTCTCCCCGATCATTCAGTGCCCTTGGGTCACCAACGACAACGTAACGACTTGAGAGGCTGACTATGGGCAGGAATTCCTTTCTATCCACTCGTGGTACTAGCTTGGCAAGTTGCGTCCAAGACTCTGCCCGTGGTTGACGATGAAAGAGAAACACTTCCCCTTGACTATTTTGGATAAGGGCGTTGTTCTGGGCACCAACGGCAGCGACCACTGCGTAATCCCCCTTCAGAGCGACCCTGGCACCAAAGCCGTAGTCAGCGATTAAACCGAACAGCCCGCCCGGACGATGCATATAGCGGGGTGCTAGTTTAGCCGTTTGTTGCCAATCACCACTGGCAGTCGGGCGTTTGGCAATGTAAGCAGAGCCGATAAAGGGGAAAGACGCTTCTAACGTCACACCGAGGAGCAAAGTATTCCCGTCCAAACCAACAGACGCAGTACCACCAATGATCTTCGGCGGCACCGGGAATACTAACTCCCGTTCGTAAGTCCAGGTGCCTGTTTGGGACTGGCGCTCAAAAAGTGCGCCAACAGCTCCCGCTGACTGGGTTTTAGTGCCACCCACTAGAATGGTGTTACCACTGACTGCCACGACTGAACCCAAACGAGTGGCTGGATCGGTAAACTTAAGCTCCGGGTTTGGGGGGATAACGAGATTCGCTGTATATGACCAGGTTGTTGTTATGGGGTCACGCTCAAACACATACACGCCTCTGTCATCCCCCACAACAACTGTATTCTGATCAAGTGCCACGTCATAGCCAAAGTGGAAGCCTGATTTTGGTTTGGGTGGAAAAAGCTTGGCTTGCTGTTTCCAGCTTGACCCCTCCCGCGTGAAGATGTAGACGGCTCCTGACCTATTAGTATATGGGAGGTCAGTGTTGGTCTCTGCGGTGGGAGCCGTTACAGCAATGATGTCGCCGCTTACCGCAACGCTGCGACCAAAGTTAGCACCCGCTTCTTCAATGTCATTCGGCAGCAGTTTTGCCCGCTCAACCCAAGTGGAGCCAGAGTGCTCAAAGACAAAAATACCAACTCCAGATGCGACCGCAAGCGTTTCCTGTTCAATCGCCAGAGCATAGCCAAACGCATTCAAGTGCTTAGCATCGCTACCATACAGCGTTAGGTCAGGTTGCGAGACAGGTTTGGCTTGCACAGCAACGACAACCAAAAGAGTGATGAAGCTGACCGCAACAGCAATCAATACACGCAGGTGAACTGTGGACATAACTAATGCTTTATCGATCAACTGATCAATTCATAAAGTAAAAAATAGCTTCATTCGAGTCATGGGGCGCTCTGTGGAAATACTAGGACATTGCTGCCTCTCTTACTTGCCTGGTTTGTATGACTTACCTATCTGTCACACGCTCTGAGTTTTGCCGCTTTTCCACCTACCTCTCAGTTAGTGCGATCGCCCACCTCTTAGATTCGCTTAACGCTAAGAAACCCAACCTTGCAATTACACAAAAGCGAATGATGCAACGCTACAATTTCGCCCTGCTGCATTCAGTTGGTCGTAAAAATAGCACTGGTGTTTAATGCTCTCGGCGACTGTGTTGTGCATGATTGCGATCGCGGCAACGTGAGCTGTATAAAAAGAGAAGCGCCTATTCCAGTCCACCGCTTTGTAAACCGATGAAACTGAAACCGAACTATGCGGCTCGATCGCTCATCTGCCTCGGTTGGACAGCAGCGCTAGGCTTGCTTGAGTTCATCACCCCAGGCGTTGTGCTTAGTCAAACGGTGCTCCCCTTCGACGAGCTGCCCTGCTACATCCGAACCCAGGATGGCAGAGTTGTGAATTTGCAGAGCCTTTGCAGTCGTTCTACCACTCCGCAAACTCAATGTAGCCCAATGAATCAGTCACCTCAACGAACGCTCTCACCATAGGTAGCGCCACTCAAGAAGCGCCCCTACACGCGCAAGCGATGCCTCTAGGAGCCATGCTCAAGGCAATCCAGACTCTGATGACGGTCGCTACTGAAGCAAACGAACTTATACCAATGCTACAAAATCGCCCTACAGATTCGTTCTTATTGCTGACCGCTGACCGCTGACCGCTAACCGCTGATCGCCAGCCGCAGTTTAGTGAAATGGTATTACCGCAGCGATCGTCGTACCTGAGCACTGATGGCATCCACTAGAAACGTCAGCAGAAGAAAGCTACCGAGTGTCACGATCGTGCCCCGATAATCAAAGCTACTCAGTTGCTCCGTCAGCAAGCGTCCTAAGCCACCAGCACCTACTAAACCCACAATCACCGTTTCGCGCATACAGACTTCCCAACGATACAGGTCATACGCCAGAAACCGAGGCAGGCTGAGCGGCAGCACACCATACAAAAAGACGAGCGAACCGGGCGCACCCTGTGCCTTAAGGGCTTCTAAGGGACGGGTATCCAGGTTTTCGATCGTCTCCGCCTTCAGCCGACCGAGAATGCCTAAGTTGTGGATACCAAGGGCGACCGCACCCGGTAGAATGCCAGGAAAGAGAACAAACAGCGCTACCAATGCCCAGATGGGTGCTGGAATCGCTCGCGCTAGCAGCAAGGCGGCTCGTGTCAGCAAAAACAGCCCCGCAGCGACCCAGCGGTTTGCTTGACGACCCGGATTCAGCACGCCACCGGGCAGCAAGACGTTTGATGCCGCTAGAAACGCCAGCAGCATACCGCCCAAGCCCGCCAGCGCGATCGCCAAAATGGACATCGCCACCGTTTCCATTGAGAGCGGTAAAAGTTGAGGCAGCAGGCTCCAATCCGGCGGCATGGACGATCGCGCCAATGCTCCTAACAGTTGACGGGTTCGAGTTGCCCAGAGCTTGCTGTAATCGGGATGGATCGACCAGAACGAGAAGAGCATCAATCCTAGAATGGTTAGCCCAATCGTGCTTCCCTGTAGTCTAGTGTTACGCGAGGAGCGTTGCATGGGAGGCTGCGTCGATCGTCGGGACGATGGCAAGTGCAGATCTAACCGATTCGCACAGTTCAAAAAGCGACGTACTCGTGCACTGCCAAAGTCCACCAGCCCATTCAACAGAAAAAGCGCATAGAAAAATGTCCAGAGCTGCTCGTACTGGAGCGATTGCAAACTCAGCAGAATTTCGTAGCCCAACCCGCCTGCACCAACGATGCCCAGCACCGCCGCCGATCGAATGGAACACTCAAAGCGATAAAAGGCGTAAGACACCAAGTTAAGCCCTGCCAGCGGCAGTAAGCCATAGCAAAACGCGATCGGTGCAGACACACCGCTATTCAACAAGACTTGTAAGGGCTGGCGCGGCGTTTCATCCAGAATTTCAGCAAACACTTTGGCAGTGATGGCTCCAAAAGGGATGGCGATCGCCAGAATCGCGGTCAACGGATCTAAACCCCAAAGGTTGATGAAGAACAAACCCCAGATCAGTTCGTGAATCGCGCGGGGCACTGCTAAAAGAAGGCGGATGCCATACCACCAGGAAGAGGCTTGCGGCTGGCGACGTGAGAACACAGACTCCCACCAGACTTGTGAAAGCAGAATGCCACCGATCGCGCCCAGAATCAGGCTAAACAACGTGCCACAAACGGCATACGCAAACGTTGTCACCGTAGCGCTGAGTGTTACCTGGAGCAAAGCTTGACTGAGATCGGGATGTATCGCTGCCTGGAGAAATTGCCAGAGCTGAGGAAAGCCAGCCACATTCAGCAACTCTCGTTGAAAGAGTCCTGCTGCCAGGAGGGAAAGGACGATCGCCCCCAGTCCCAGCAGTCCCCACCCAAGCGGTGCAGTGAAACCCGGTTGACGCGGTACGATTGTCCTCATTGCGGCTCAAGCTGATACAGAGCATTGAACATATCGGCGGTTACAGCCTCAGTCGCTGCGTCAAAGACCACTCGTCCCTGCCGTAACCCGATCAACCGCTGACAATAGTGACGCGCCATTGCAACATCGTGCAAACTCACAACTAAGGTTTGTCCTGCCTGCTCGCCCAGCGATCGCAGCAATGCCATCACTTCTCGACTGCGTTCCGGGTCAAGGCTTGCGATCGGTTCATCTGCCAGAATTGCCAGCGGGTTTTGTACCAGCACCCGCGCGATCGCCACACGCTGCTGTTCGCCACCAGAGAGGCGATCGGTGCGGGCATACAGTTTGTCAGGAATGCCCACCTGCGCCAACGCCTTGACTGCCGTTTCGACCTCCAGTGGCAGCAGCAAGGACAGTAACGCTTTGGGCAAAGACCAGCGTCCCAAATGTCCAGCATTGACATTGTGAACTACCCGCAAGGTGTCGATCAGGTGAAACTGTTGATAGATCGTGCCAATCTGTCGCTGCACCTGTCGTAAGCGTCGTGGTGAGAGTTGATTAAGGTTGCAGCCCAATGCCCAAACTTCCCCGATCGTGGGAGAAAGCGTACCGTTGAGCAGCCGCAGAAGAGTACTTTTCCCGGCTCCACTAGAGCCAACCAGCGCAATGCGTTCACCGGGATACAGTTGCAGGCTAACGTCCGTGAGTGCTTCACAATCTCCAAACCGCTGGGAAACGTGCTTCAGCTCAAACAGAGGCGCGATCGTCGTCATTCACTTCATCTTGCCTACTTAATCTTGCCAATTTCCCGTCCCACTTGCTCAATTTGGGCGTAGTTAGAATTTTGAGTCGGCACGAATTTTGTGGCATTGAATAAGTCTAGGATTTCCTTCTGTTCTGGCACAGCGGGATTGAGCTTGAGCAATGCCGATCGCACTTTCTCTTCAAAATCTCCCCCAAACTGCTGTTTCACCGCAGGATTAATCACCCAGTGGTAATCATAGTAAGACGGGGTGCGCCAGATTACTTCCACCTTGTTGGTATCCACCTTGCCTTCTTGCAAGCGACTGAGCCAGATTTTCTCGTTCAGCACGCCTGCATTGTACGTGCCAGCCTGCACCAGCTTGAGCGTGGCATCGTGGTTTTTGGAGAAACCTACCTCTCCCTTAAAGTCTGTCAGCTTGACATTCGCCTGCTGCAAAAAGTACTGAGGCATCAGCCGTCCCGAAGTCGAAGACTCGCTACCAAAGGTAAAAGTTTTGCCCTTCAGCGCCGTTAAGCCTTTCTGATTCGTGATGGGAGTCAGCCCGCTGTTCTTATTGGCAATAAAAATGCTGTGAAACCTGGCATCAATCTCTCGTTGCGCGATCGCCTCGGCACCGGGAACCTGCAACCGCGCCTGCACACCCGTTAAACCACCGAACCAAACCATTTGCAAATCGCCAATCTTAAAGGCAGTGACCGCTGCTGTGTAGTCGGTGACAGGTTTATAGGTCACAGGCACGTTTAATTCCTGCTGTAAGTAGGTTGATAGCTTGGCATAGAGACGTTGCAGTTGCTCCGGGTCTTGATCGGGAATGGCTCCGATCGTAAACACGGCTTTCGTTGCGGCATTCTTTGCGGCTTCAGGCGCATTAGCCGCTGGAGGCTGTGGCGAACAGGCAACGCTCAAACCCGATAGCAACAACATAGCGAAAGCGATCGTCCAATTACGCTTCATGTTCACTGATCAACGCCTTAACACACTCATGACATCGTAAACCGCAATGGCTCTTTGCGTCATACGAGTCAGGAAGCAACCGTTACAGAAAGGCTGTATGTCGTGTTGCAGTATCCAAACGTCACGTGGAGGGCTGCTGCTTGGATTACACAGAGCAACGTTCTCATGCTTGATCGATTGGGAACACTGAGAGTGAATCAACCTTGAGTCGTTCTTATTCGTCCAAAGCACTTTAGATTTGGCTCACTGTAATGGATCCACAAGCCTTTGCTAATCGACCCAACAAAGTTCTGCTTATCTTTTCGATCGCGATCATTTACTATGTCACGGCAAAACTTGGGCAATATCTTGCCATTCCACCCGGATTTATCACCCCCGTTTACCCCCCGTCTGGCATTGCACTTGCCGTCATTTTGCTTGTGGGCTATCGAGGTTGGGTAGGCATCTGGTTAGGAGCCGTAGTGGCTGCAACGTGGCCCCTGTGGGCAAATACGGGCATTCTATCCATGTCGATCGCATCGGGCATTGGCATTGCTACAGGCTCAGTGCTACAGGCACTCGCAGGCGCGTTTTTGATCAAGCGCTTCATCGGTTCTTACCAGGTCTTTAACAACGCACCGAATGTTACTAAATTTACTGGTATTGAACTGTTGAGCTGTATGGTGAGTCCGACCTTTGGGGCGACCACCATGTACTTTTGCGGCTTTATTGCTGGGAAAAACTACCTCATTAGCTGGGTAACGTTCTGGTTAGGAGATACCATTGGCGTTCTGGTTATTCTACCGCTGTTGCTGTTTTGGATTGAGCATTGGTTTAGCAAACGCAACCACACCGCCAATCAATCAACCTCCACAGAAGCGCAACCCTCATCTCCGCGATCGCTTCAGTTCATCCTGGAAGTGATGCTCTGGGCTGGCGCTCTGATAAGTGTGGGAACAGTCGCTTTTGGCTTTGGCTACCCGGTTGAATACTTGCTGATCCCGTTGCTTGTATGGTCAGCCTTTCGTGCTGAGCAACGGTTCACAGCCATTGCGATCGTGTTAGTTTCGGCGTTGGCGATCGCGGGTGCCATTCGAGGGACAAGTTCATTCAATCGCAGTACCCTCAACGAATCCCTGCTGCTATTGCAAGCGTTTATTGGCACGATCACGGTGACAACACTGATTCTATCAGCCGTCATTATTGAGCGCGAACAGGTAAAAGCACGGCTAGAGCTAGCCAATGAAGAACTAGAATTCAAAGTCGAGGAACGCACAGCAGCATTGAAGCAATCGAAAGAAACGGCTGAGGTTGCTAGTCGCGCCAAGAGTGAATTTCTGGCAAACATGAGCCACGAACTCCGCACCCCCCTCAACGGTATTTTGGGTTACGCCCAGATCCTCAATCGTTCCCAACACTGGGGAGACAAAGAGCGTAAGGGCGTTGAAATTATCTACCAATGCGGTTCCCACCTGTTAACTCTGATTAATGACATTTTAGATATTTCCAAAATTGAAGCTCGTCGTTTGGAATTAGACTCTCAGACGGTTAACTTACCCGGTTTGTTACAGGGCATTGCCGAGATTTTAAGCATTCGCGCAGAGCAAAAAGGTATTGAGTTTGTGTATTTGCCAGATGCCAAGCTGCCAGAAGGCGTTGAGGTCGATGAGAAACGGTTGCGGCAGGTATTGATCAATCTGTTGGGAAATGCGGTCAAGTTTACCGACCAGGGCAAGGTTCTCTTCAAAGTCAGTCCCATTGAAGATGAGGCATCGGGACTGAAGCAGGAAGAGAAGGCTCAATGTGCAACCGATTCGTCTCAAACTACCTGCCTGCGGTTCCAAATCGACGATACGGGCATTGGTATGAGTCCAGAGGCGTTAGAAAAAATCTTTCAGCCGTTTGAGCAGGTCAGCGATCAAAAACGGAATGCCGAAGGTACTGGGTTAGGACTAGCCATCAGTCAGACGATCGTCCAACTGATGGGCAGTCACATTCAGGTGCAAAGTCAGTTTGGCGCGGGCAGTACCTTTTTCTTTGATGTGGCACTGCCGATCGCCACAGAATGGCAACAGACCACGACCAATGCGACCGGAGAACAATTGGTGGGCTATCAAGGGGAACGGCAAACCATTTTGATCGTCGACGACAAATGGGAAAACCGCTCCGTCATTGTCAACTTGCTGGAACCCCTTGGCTTTACTGTGGTCGAAGCAGAGGATGGTCAGGATGGGTTGACAAAAGCCATCCACAGCAAGCCAAATCTCATCATCACCGATATTCTGATGCCAGTGATGGATGGCTACCAGTTGCTTCAACAGATTCGCCAGACTGAGCTGCTCAAGACGCTGCCCGTGATTGTCTCCTCTGCTTCCGTATCCAGCATAGATCAGCAGCAGAGCCTGGATGCTGGCGGCGATGATGTTCTGACCAAACCGGTACAGGTAGACGAGTTGTTTCAGCTACTCCGCAACTATCTGCAACTGACCTGGATTTATCAATCTACGGTTTCGGGGAAGGAACAGGTGCGATCGTCAATCCCTGCATCACACAGCAACCTCACTCCATCCATACAGCTAGTGATACCGCCATCCGCAGATTTGGAACAGTTGCTTCAGTTAGCCCAGCAGGGGCGCTTGAAAAAACTAACTGAGATTGCGAAAGGCTTAGCACACCAAAACCCTCAGTATGCGCCCCTGACAGAGCAACTGCTTGAACTGAGCAAGAGCTTTCAGGTCGCCAAATTGGAGGTGTTGCTTCAGCAACTACTCGATGAAAGTACCCGGAGTTGAGAAGAGGTTGAGCATGAAGGATACGCCGTTAATTTTAGTGGTTGATGATACGCTCGCCAATTTGGAGGTGGTGGCAGAAGTCTTGGGTGACGCTGGGTTTGAGGTGGCGATCGCCACTGATGGAGAGCGTGCGATCAAACAGGCAAGCATAAGCCAGCCAGATTTAATTTTGCTAGATGTGATGATGCCCGGTATTGATGGCTTTGAAACCTGCCGCCGCCTCAAGACCACTTCCGTCACCGATGACATTCCAGTGATTTTTATGACGGCTTTGTCTGACACAACCGACAAGGTTAGAGGCTTTAATTTGGGCGCGGTAGATTACGTCACCAAACCCTTTCAAGAAGCAGAGTTGCTTGCCCGTGTGACGACTCAATTGAAATTGCAACACCTGCGTCAAACGCTAGAGCAACAAGTCGAGCAACGCACCGCCGACCTCCAAAAGGCTCTACAACAAGTGCAGCAGTCGCAGGTACATTTAGTGCAATCCGAGAAGATGGCAGTGCTAGGGCAACTGGTGGCTGGCGTTGCCCATGAAATTAACAATCCCGTTAATTTTATTCATGGCAATCTCGCTCACGTGCAGGGGTATACCGACGATATTTTATCCTTCGTGCAGTTGTATCAACAGCACAGTGCCAATGCTGCACCCGAACTTCAAAAGGCTGCTGCAAATCTCGACTTAGAGTTTATTCAAGAAGATTTACCGAAAACCCTTACTTCGATGAAGATCGGCACCCAGCGGATCTGCGAAATTGTGCGATCGCTCCGCAATTTCTCCCGCCTTGATGAAGCGGACTGCAAAGCAGTAGACATCCACGAAGGTATCAATAGTACGCTGTTAATTTTGCAACATCGCCTCAAAAGTACACCCGAACATCCGGCAATTCAGGTCATACAAGAGTATGGTCAATTACCATCTGTAAAGTGCTATGCCGGATCACTGAACCAGGTGTTTATGAATATTTTGGTCAATGCCATTGATGCGTTGGAAGAACTGAGTGCTAAACGAACGTATCAAGAAAACCAGGACCATCCAAGTCAAATTACAATTCGGACGGCGGCAATTGACAACCAATGGGTACAAATTGCGATCGCGGATAATGGTTCTGGCATTCCCAAAGAGCTTCAACAGCGCATTTTTGATCCCTTCTTTACGACAAAGCCTGTTGGCAAAGGGACTGGCATGGGAATGTCCATTAGCCATCAAATCATTACCGAAAAACATCAGGGCAAACTCGTCTGTCTTTCGACACCGGATCAAGGAACAGAGTTTATTATCCAGATTCCCACACAACAGTAATTTTATGCTGCCAACTAACCAGCGCGTGCACAAACATGAAAAACTTTTGCTGGCAGTCGTTTTTAACGGTTAACGTTAAGTCTTTATCTGCTCGTAAAAAATCCGTCTAGGCAGCATTAATGGTGTTTTGAGGTCTGTCGATCATTTTCTGCGCGTCGCTCAGTTGGCGCGATCGCTGCACTAACGTTTTGACCATTTCAGCCTCTTTCAATCCCCTAGCGTCGATCGATTCAACACAAACCTGTCGTCGTTTGAGATCGTACAGATAGGTTTTATCGTAATAATCCAATACCATGTCGATCGCCGCAGCTAAATTGCCTTCGCGAATAAAGTCGATTGTTTGCTGAGTACGTTCGCCCCCAAGCCGCTTCTTTAAACGAATCGTAGCAGCAATAAGTGCTTCAGGTTCAACTGCACCATAGCCGTCCAGCAGTAAGTTGATGCGTTCTTGCCGCGATCGCTCCACCTGCAAGACTGGAGCTGCAACCATCTGTTGAAACAGCGTATCGGGTACGCGACAGGAACCAATCATGCGACTTTCGGCTTCAACCCAAATGGGGCGATCGACATGCAACGTCTGCCACTCCATCGCAATCAGGTTTTCAAACTGTTCTGTGCTGGGCTGTGGCGGCAAGCCAAGATTGCCATAGCTGCTGCCTCGGTGACTCGCCAGTTGCTCCAGATCCAGAATTTGTTCTCCTTGCTCCCTAAGTGCTTGCAGAATCAGGGTTTTGCCAGTGCCCGTCATGCCGCCCAACGTCACGATCGGCTTCGGTTCCATCAACGCTGCATGAACCCAATGGCGAAATCCTTTGTAACCCTGATCGAGTAACGCTACCTGAAAGCCTGCCGTTTCGAGCAGCCAAGCCATGCTGCCGCTACGCATTCCCCCACGCCAGCAGTGCACTCGTACCGTACGATCGGTTGCCAGCACTTTAGCTTGCGCGACGAAGGACGCTAATTTGGGTCCGGCGATCGACAGCCCCAACTCCACCGCGTCATCCCGCCCCTGCTGTTTGTAACACGTGCCAACCTGCGCCCGTTCTTCATTGCTAAACAGGGGAAAACTCACGGCTCCGGGGATGCGTCCCTGCTCATGCTCAGTCGGACTTCGTACATCCAGAAGCGCTCCGGGTGCAGTGAGAAAAGCGGCAATAGGCAATGTTTTGGGCATGAAAAAAAGGGGAGAGAGGAGGAACGACAATAAGTTTAGGACTACAAGCCGCCACCTTTGACTTCGCTGAGTTCAATTTCGTAGCCATTGGGATCGACAATGTAGATGGAGCGCGATTTTTCCCAATTGACAATACCGTACGGCATCGGCACACCTAAAGATTCGCATTTCTCAACAATCTCTGAGAAGTTTTGCACATGCAAACCAAAATGGGCAATGCCACCAGGTTTAGCCTTTTCAGGGTCTTCATAGAGACAGAGTTTGATCGCATCGTTACCAATAATTAAAGAGCGATCGGCGGATTGTTCTTTCTGAGTGCATCCCAGTTTTGTCAAACTCATTTTGAGAATTGTCCATTTAGATAGGCGCAGCGCTGTTTCAGCACCTGTGGTACGTTGTCCTCTTCCCACTGTGCTCCCGATATTTTGATGCGCTGCCCAACTTGTTTGACCGTCGATTCAAGCGCACCAGAACCAATGGCGATGCCTTCGGCTTGATAATAGCCGTCGTTAACAATTCATGCTCAATGCTTGTTGAGGTAGCCGATGAACGTCGCAACCCGCGCGTGATACCAATCCTCAAACAGGGCGATTGCCGCCTCCACAGCGCCCCGCCATCAGCACGCTTCTATCGCACTTTGCCGCCGTCTACACTCATCTCCTCAACCGTTCCTTCCACGGGTGGTAATGAGAAGGTTTGACGATGGACTAATCGTTGTTGAGTGCTGTGAGTTACCTTCACCCCAGTCAAGACTGCGATGTCTTCTGTCGCTCACTCATAGGACACGTTGGCACTCACCAACAACCAACACTGCTCTATTGGGCAAAGCAGGAATGTTCAAAGTTTATCGCTTCCTTTGAAACACAGCCCTAAGCACTTATACTCATCGCAAAAGTGGGATGTACTTCAACGGTATCATGTTATCTGGTTTTGTGACTTAGAAAGTCAGACTGAATGTTGTCTTGCCACCAACGTCAATAGTATGACGAATGAAGCAGTGAGTGAAACTGATCGCCAGCGCTGGCAAATCGAGGTGCTTTGGAAATTTCTGAAGATGTATCTTAAACTGGATCGTTTGACCACCAAGAACATTAATGGCGTGACGATCCAAATCTACATGGTTTTGATTGCCTATTTAATTCTAGAGTTAATAGAAACACCAGCTTTTTATGGGCATCAATTATTGGATAAATTGCGTTATTTGCAACTGGAATTGAGCCGTCGGTGCTCGATCTTTCACTGAAGTTTTGATCTGCTGCCAGAGACGCTTGTCTAATAAAATGCGAAGTTTTATGTCTAGATTCAACACTCCTGCTCAAACCCATCTTTTCAGCCAAGTAGCTCCTCTACCGTCGCTTCAACCATAGTGGCAGCATTGATCGCGTCTGTTGCCATTCTGGCGGCGAACGCGGATCGCAAAGGTGCCACGATTTGAAATGCTTCCACCGCAACGCTTTACCTTGATTTGGATGCGGCTGCCACTGTCGCAGACTATGCCGCTAAGCTCGATCCGGGTGGTTACTATGAAGTGCCGTTTGGCTTTACAGGGTCCCTCTCAGGCATTTGGAGTGCCGCGAATGGTAACGCTCTGGTCAGGGAGTTTACCTGATGCCGCTGGCAAATGCCGTTCCACCTGAAGCGGTGGGTATTGTGCTGCTTTACACGGGTACAAACGGCGCGGCACAGGGCTATCTCAATAAATACAATGGCAAATGGCTGTATCTCACGTTGGATGCTTTTCGTACCGTTGGTAACGCCAACAGTGGCGCGGCGATCGCGTTTAGCTGGACAGAGCCGCTCTTCACCCATCTGTGGAGCCAGTACACCCAAACACGGTGCCCAGTACTCACCAGCGTGGGAGGAGCCAGTACCAGGGGCGTTAGTGCGGCGGCTGATTATGCGGCAAACAAACGTATCACGCTGCCAGATGAGAGAGGACGTGTCTTTGCGGGTGCGGGGACGGGTTCCAGTTTGACGGCTCGGACACAGCACGAGCAAAAGGGTGAGGAGTTGCACGTACAGACCATCGCTGAGATGCCTACACATTCTCATAACGATCGGTTGCTTGTTTCCTTTACTGGTGGCGCGACTGGTTATGCTGGGCAATCTGGCTCATTAGCAAATGCCTTGCCCATTTTTAACACAGGCACTGGGAACGGTTTTAACGTGGTGCAACCGACGACGTTTGAGCATGTTTTAATCGCAGCAGGCACTTACTGATCATGTTCAGACATCACCCGGATGGCTTTATCTATCTGCTCGACTTACAGTTGCCGCTCGACTTCTGGCTGACGCAAGAACCGACATACACGCTACCAGCGCCCGCGACTGGACGCGAATATGTACAGGCACAAAAGCACACTCTCTCTGACGGTCTAGAGCAATGGGCGGGGGATCTGCCCTGGGCAGAGGGCGATCGCTACCTCTCACAGGTGGACGCTTACGCGCGTCTTTGGGAGCTTGCCAACACTCCTGCCGTCCTAGCACCCGCGCCACGATGGGGTGAGTTTCGCACGGCAATGCTGCTGGACCCTGATTACCGCACGATGTTGATCACGGTGATGAGTCCTACTTTTGGCGGTGGTGGGAATTGGCTTGGTACGACGATGCAGCAGGCAATCTCAATGCCATTGCCTGCCGTCGCGTTAGTAGCACCGCTTTGGAATCAGATCGTCGCGCTGGCTCCTCCACCCGCTGCGGCGGTGGCACGGTGGCGTAGTTATGTGCTGCAAAGTCATGTCGAGCTTGTGTTTGCGGACGATGGTACTTTGAGTGAGGCAGGCGGCGACTGATGGTAGACACCGCTTTTCTCACGACAGTGGGCGGCTTGGCAACCGGGGCTTTCGGTGCCTATTGGACGGTTCGCACTTACTTTTTGAAGCGACAGGATGAACTTGCCGATCGCCAACGGCAGGCACTCGAACGAGCACAGGCAGAAATCGAACGGCAGAAGGCAGAACGCCAGAAGGAGCTAGATGTCTATGCAGCAGGCAAAACGAAGGAGTATGCCGCTAAGCAAGATTTTAATCATTTGCTGAGAAAATACGATGCTCTGAACGCTAATCTGACGATCCTCCATGACTTTCAAGAGAAACGAGCCTCAGACATTGAGGCTGATCTACGAACGCTCATGCAAATGATGCAATTGCTCTTAGTGTCAGCAGGGCAGAGTGAAACTGCCGTGATGCGGTACTTGAAGCGTGAGGAGTAGGGAGCGTTTGGGGACACTGAGCAAGTACTATCACACTACGTTTATGAGCGCGTCTAAGATTAGTTTTTTTGCACGGTTGGGTGGGATGCTCTCCTCCCTGTTTTTGAAGGGTAAGGACAAGCAAAAGTCCCTGGATATCAGCAACCAGGTGGGAGACGTGGCAGAGGCGATTGAGGAAGAGAAGCGTCATTAAGTACTAGTTGCCACCATTGCGATGCTGCAAAATGTCGAGGATGCGGCGGTTCTCGGTTTGTAACCCTCTGACTTCTGATTGCATCTCTGACATGGACTGTTGTGTATCTGCGATCAACTGTTGCAGCGTGCCGATCGCTTGAAAAGCTTCAATTTGGATGTTTGCCAGACGATCGACCGATTGCATGGTGATAGTCAGTTGCTGGGTGTTCTCATTGGTGCGTTCAACAAGCTGTTCTAGGATGGCTTCGATGCGGTCAAGACGGTTAGGTGTGTCGTTAGATTGAGTCATAGTGAAGGCATTAGATCAATAAAGCCAGAGTAACATTGCGCTACTCTGGCTTCTTTTTATGACTGGAGAATAAGAATCGTCAGATGATGTTAGGCAGCGATCGCCTCAGCTTCGATCTGTCTACCGTATTTGAGGTTGTAAGAGAAATGCACCTTGAGGTGAGCGTTTGGCTCTAGAGCATTCCACAAAAGCTCAAAAGCTTTATCGGTCTCATAGTCGGTTTCAAGCTGGGAATCGTACTCGCGCTGTTCTTGGTGCAACATCGCATACACACCGTACTTTGTCTTGCCATCCTGTTCCCACGTGCGGCACTGTAGTTCAGGATTAAAACCAAGCCCTTGAGCCAGGTTGAGAATCTCCATAACGCTCATGTTATCGACTTCATGTAGAGCTATGAATAGCCTGATTTCGCCTTTTCTGGGAACCAGTTCCATTTGCTTAATTTCGCTCAATTGCGCCCTCCTGTTTCAGCTCTAAATTGACAGAAAAACCTTTTGCTGCTGACACGCGAAACACCTTGGACTGTAACCAGGGTGCCCCCTTGGTTAGTGCGTTGTGCAGCGATTTCAGCGCAACGCCTCTCCGCCTCCTCTTGGGTGGTAGCCCATACCTCTTCAGAGTCGTTTACCGTCTCTGCATCTGGATCTTCTAGCATTTTAGCGGCTCCGGTAGCAGGTGCTTGTGAAGCTGCCTTACTTGCCCCTGCGGCTCCACCGACATTCCTAGTAATCTCACTCCACATTTGCCCCTCGCCGGAACCATCGCCACACGCCGTCAGGGTGAGGCTGAGCAGTCCCAAGACAATGAAAAGTCGCTTCATTGCTTAACCCTTCCCACAGTAGGTCTTACCATCTCGACCTTTTTCGCATCCGTAACTGGTGCGGGTCTGTGGTGTGGGGCTGCCGTCTGTGATCGATGCCTGATATTACTCTAAGGTTTGCCCCCGTTCAGCATCGATTTCAGCATCGATTTCGGCATCGATCGCCGCTGTCTCGCTCGGAGGGATGCTTACGGGAGCCGATGGTGCCACAACTCTAGGCGATAGCGATAGAGCTTGAGTTCGAGCAATAGGCTGAGGAGCCACAACTGTTGGAGCAACAGCAGCCTGTGATGGCTCGGATTGGGTGGGGGGAACGCGAAATCATCGGTTTTGAAGATTTCCGGTATTGGTTGTATTCGCCCACCGTCAGCCCCGCCGGGACATGGGGTTGATCGGAAGGTCGAGGCTGATTGTAAACGCTACCGATCGCCACCTGTGCCCATTGGAGACAAACGTTTGAGGTCTGACCGGGTTGGGGACTGAGCACGATCGCACTCAGTTGTGCCCCGGTAATTGCTGCCAGCGAAACGATCGCCGGATGCTTGAAATTTGACATGATTGGATTGCTCCTAGTTCGGTGTACTCGGACTGGGGGAAGTCGTCTTGGGGTTGTGTGTCACCACTACCTCAAGGCGCATCGCTTTTGAATGTTAGGTTTGAATCACCTCCTGTTAGGGGAAAACGTATGAGCGAACGGTTAGACCGGATTGAAGCTGCCCTCGAACGCACTGGACAGCAGATGGATTCTCAAGTCGAAGTCAATGCCACTTTGAGAACGTCAGTAGAAGTGTTGAACAATTCTGTTGAAACTCTCAGACTGGGCTTAGCAGATACAAGAAGAAGCGTTGAAACTCTTGCTCAAACGGTTGGGGTTCTAGCCCAGGCGGTTGGTGGAACGAGTCAAACGATTGGGCTTGTTGGTCAAAATGTGAACCTGACCAACCAGAACGTGAATCGATTAATCGAGAGCATTGATGGCTTGCAGCAAATTGCCACCATCCACCAACAAACCTTTGAGCGTTTGATCGAAGAGTTTCGGCAGCATCGCAGTGATGGGCACGGGGCTTAGTTACACGACAATTCACCTCCTTTTGATGAGCGCTGAAACCTATTGCTACTAGGTTTCAGCGTTTTTTGTTTGGATGCGTCCAAAATTTAACGGCAAATCATGAACAGAACAACCGAGCAAATTGCAGAGATCCTGAATTTGCTGAATCGTAAATCGTGGTTCTCGCTGTCCTGAAGTCCAGTAGAAAAAAGCTCTAGGAGTGACTCCTAAAACGTCGATAACCTGTTCTGGGGTTACGTTTCTTTCTTGCAGGAAGGTCATGAACTGAGACTCGGAATTGTGACGATCTTTACTCATCTTAGCTGAACTCTTGTTCAGTTGACTACAACAGCACGGGATTGGTTCGCTGCCGCCCGTGCTGTTCACTAATCATCCATCCCAAGTGGCGATCGACCCAACCGCTAACCCACTCAACCTTTCAGGAGGCAATTTTGACGGACTTAGAAAACCTGCAAACGCAAGACAACCCCGAACAAGTAGAAGAGCAGCGCCAACTCGACATCATCGAACAGATTACAGACCTGTTTCAGCAACTCTCCCCAGAGGCTCAAGAGGACTTGCTAGATGTGCTTGCAGAAGATGAAGACCTTGATGACGAGGACGACGACGCATGAAACCAATCACTTATTGGGTTCAGAACGACGCAGTTAACCGTCTGGCTGCCGAGTATGGTAGCCATCTGCAAAACCTAGAGGCGAACGATCGACGCCTACTTATCGCCTATCTCGCACTCGACACGGTGGCACAGAGAAGCCAAGTCTTTCAGCAGTTTCTCGCTGAATTTGAAGAGTCAGCCCCAATCAGCGACCAGTTAGACGCAGCTATCAGCCTGATTGACCCCTTGGATCGACACCAGAAAGACTTGCTGATGGAAGCGATCGCCGCCACGCTCACCCATCAGCCACAAAAAACAGGCACCCCTAGCCACTAAGGATGCCCACTCGATATTGGATTGACAAAAATCTTTGTACTACCAGGATTCTACCCCATGCCCACAGACATCGATGTCAGCCTCCAAACCGACATCCCTGAAGATCTGTACAACCGCGTTTTAGACTTTCTGACCGCTAACCCCGCGTGGAGCCAGGACGACTTTGTGACCTGTGCCCTTGCCATGTTCCTGATGCAAGTCGGCGACAGCTCCACCAGCGCCGCCCGGATTTATCTCGATCGCACCTTCAAGCGGTTGGAGTCGGTGGGATGAGCGATCGTACAGACTAGGCGCTTGCCAACCTCACCTATGAAGTGATCGCCGTCACGGTTGACCAGTTGCAGTTCTACCAACGGCTGCATCAGGTTGCCCCCAGCTTGGTCAGTGAGCACGATTTGGGAATCGTACAACAACGGCTCAATCGACTGCGAACGATGTTCAAAGCGTTGCAGCAGTCCAAAGGCATTTGATGAGTAGGGCTAGAGGAATGCCCCCCTCTAGCCCTTTGTTTTGCCTTACAAACTATGCCTACTCTACCAAACTCGCCCTCATTTCGCTACGTTCCAGACCGTACAGAAGCCCTTCTGTCACTGTTTCCGCACCGCTTCAATTTTCTCTACGCTGAACACCCCATCCCACGCGCCACCCCCGAATGGCGCACTGAGAACAGGCATCCTTTGAGCGATCGACTCATTCGGCAGGGTGCCTATGTTTATGGTGTGCGCTTTGGGAAGCTGACTCGCTATGCCATGCTCGACATCGATGCAGGCAGCATCTACCATCCGCAACGCGATCGCTTTGCCATCGACCGCATTATGGCAGCGCTCGAACCACTGGGCATCGTCGCTCATCTCGCTGTCACCAGTTCCTACAGTGCTGGCGTTCATCTCTACTTACCGTTCGAGCAGCCGCAGAAAAGTTGGGAGCTGGCAGCAGCCATTAGCAGCGTTTTAGAAAGCGCTGGTTTCAAGATCGAACCAGGAATACTGGAACTCTACCCCAATCCTCGTAGCTGGGACCCTGAGACAACCACACTCTACAACGGGCACCGTCTACCGCTCCAAGCGGGTTCCTATCTTCTGACTGCTGACTACAACTTGACCAACGCGAATGATGACCTGTTCTGCCAGCGCTGGCAGTTCTGTACGTTAAAAAATGACGTACAAACTGCCGTGCTCAAACGAGCCATTCGACGCACCCGGCGCAAGCATGAGCGTCTGTCACATCGTGCCAGCAAGTTCCTCAATGATTTGAACTGCTGCATTGATTTGGGTTGGAGTGGTCATGGACAAACAAACTTGATTCTTGGACGCATTGCGCTGCGCTCCTATGTGTTCGGTCACATCCTCAAGAAAATGGCTCCGTTGGAGGGCGATCGCCTCATTGCTGACATTGTTGCCACTGCTATGCAGCTGCCGGGCTACCGCGATTGGTGCCGTCATCAGCATGAAATTTGGCGGCGAGCTGAAGATTGGGCGCGTTGCGTCGAGAATTCCCGCTATTGGCACTGTGGCGTACCCAAACCGGAATCAGTAGACACGACAGAAAGTGAAGTTGGTCCGGAGTGTGGGAACACTTGGAATCTGTTTCAGCAGTTGCAGGCGCGATCACGCTTACGTGATGCCATTGCTGACCTGCTCAACCGGGAAGCACTACCCGCCACGGCGCGCGATCGCTTTTGTGCCCTCGTCACCCGCTACCAGTTCAGCGGCTCCACGCTCTACCATCACCGTGACCTGTGGCACCCCGACTGCCTGTGGATACCCCCCCGGACCCCCCTGACTTTTTTAAGCTTCCCGGTCAGTCCAGCGCTGGGGGCGCGACTGAACCGGAGGGCGCTCCAAGCTTATTAGCACCAAGTGGACGTAACACCAGTAACAGCGAGGGTTACAGGCAGTTTTTAGCCCTACTTTTCGAGGGAACAGGGTGTAACAGTACGCCTAGAGAAGGTTTCAGCGATCGCAGTGCCCTCAATGACGGGGAAGGGGTGGACAGTGGATAGCCACGCTGACTACTCAGACCCGATCGCTCGTATCCAGGTGTGGCGATCGGCGTTGAGTTTCCTCGAACCGGACGGCAAATGGTCAAAATCGCCCCTTCTACAGCAGTGGGGGCAGGTTCGCTATGCGCCTGACGCTGGAACAACTCTCAGCGCTGGAAGGGCAGTTAGAGACGGAGTACATGCAAGCCCTCGATCGGTTTCTACACCGCAAGTTAGCAGGGCATCGGAAAGACCCGACACGCATTCAGTTAGAGCTACCGTTGTGGAGAGTGAATGGCTCATAGCTGCCAGTTTTGGATTAACCGCTTTCGGGATGACTTTCTCCAGCGTGGGCGGTCAGAAACGTCATGGTTGACGGACTATCAGAAAATCTTGAATCGTTTGCCTCCAGGCGCTACCCTGACAGCTAACCTGCTGCATGAGGTGGTGACTAGCACGCCAGTGAACAGCAAAACGAGAAAGAGAGCAGCGATGGTTTGCGGGGCGATTGCACGGTTCGCCGGCGTGAAGTACGACCCAGCTCCCTACGCTGGCAAGTACTCGCCCGCGATGGTCAACCCGCGTAACATTCCCAGTGACGAGCTGATCTGTCAGTCCTATGACAGGCTCACTAACCCCGGTTGGCGTTGGGTGTCATCGCTACCTACGGCTTAAGACCGCATGAAGCCTTCAGACTGGACTTTGACCGCTTTCGTGAACGCAACCCGATTGTGTTCGTGCAACCCAACACCAAAACGGGTAGCCGCTTAGTGTGGGCATTCCATCCTGAATGGGTCGAACGGTTCAGCCTTTTCTCAGTGGAGCTGCCACCGATTGACCTGACCCGACGAAACATTAAGGTGGGTGAATCAGCGAGTCACTACTTTAGGGATGTAAAACTGCCCTTTCGCCTGTACGATATGCGCCATCGCTGGGCAATTCGCACACTTAAATACGGGCTGGACCCTAGCTTGGCTGCGAAGCAAATGGGACATAGCCGCGATGTGCATGACCGCATTTACCATCGCTGGATTGAGGAATCGGTTCAACAACGGGCGTATGAGGCACTGTTGCAGAAAGCCGATCGTCCGAAACCCCCTTAAAACTACAGAGAGAGGATTGTTAAACCCGCTCTCTGTAAGCTTCCTGGATACCCCCAGGGGAATTCGAATCCCCGTCGCCTCCGTGAAAGGGAGGTGTCCTAGGCCTCTAGACGATGGGGGCGTATCAACCAGACCTATATAAGGGTAACGAATGCGGCAGCATCTGTCAACCTGAAGCACTATTCTTGAAAGCTCCGGGTAGAGTTGCTTCGTTCTGCGATCGCCTTTTTAACATGCCGTAAAATTCAACATCCCGTAAAAGCGTGGTCTAAGCAAGGTCTTTAGAGTTCCGCAAGCGAATGAGTCGTCGTCGCATTTGCGGTGACGCTTGAGTTTCTGGAATCTCCGCCGCCTCGACATTAATCTGAAGCGGCTCTAAATACTCATCTGTGCCACAGGTAAAGGCATCAAGCAAAAGCTCCAGAAGATGCTCACGATCATTCAGCGCTCCCTTTTCTTCGATTAGCCTAAACTTGAGATGAATTTCACACTCATAAACCCCCACCTCAGGAACTGTGGGCTGCTGACGTTCTAAATCATGGTTCATTTTTGAAGTGGCTTTTTAGCACAGCGAAGAAAATCCAGGTTACACCAACTAATTTTTGCCGAACGTTTTGAGCAGTTTGACAGACCAGGTTGGGTAGAAGCCTTACACTACATTGCAAACCTAACATTCCCATAAATTGACTCAAATCCGCTAAATAGCTGAACTTAAAATTGCTTGATTTTAAAAATTAGCTTTATCTTTAAACCAACTTCATCAATTCTTCACAACTGCGGTTTTCTACTTCTTTAAATGCAGTCTATCTAAGCCAGTAGCATTGATCTAAGGTTAGCAAACTTGAAGCTTTGTCAAAAGCATTGAGTCTTGTGACAATGGCTTAATGCTTTTTGAAGACGGTTTGCTGACATGCAATGAAGGTTTCCGTAAAGGTAGCAGGGTTTCTGAAGATGAAAAGGCTACATTGGCTGAATCGTATTAGCATTGTCTAAAGCTTTCAAGCCCATTGATGTAAAGGCATGATTTTAAGTAGGAGGCGTGACATTGCCTTTGTAATAACAACCTGTACAGTTGCTGCTGCTTCACTACAAAGCGGTAATTTTTCCGTGATCTTCAGTCTTTAAACTAAGAATTAGTCCCCTATGTTTGGAAAACCATTAGAGAATATACTGATAGAAAAAGCTAAAAAGATACGTTTCAGAGTGCAGATTTCTACCAACGCATTGATGCTCTTTTTGTCAAAACGGTAGTTTTTGACGCTCAGTATACTGAGAGACGATCGCGCTAACGCAGCTCAGTATTGATTGACTAAGGGTTATAAATACAGATAGAACGATTGATCCAAGCAGTTTTGTTATTGTGCTTATACGTAGACACATTCTATGTGGAGATCTACGTGTATCCGCGCTTAAGTTGATACTTAAATGGAAAAAGCTGTAAATTGAAGAAAACGTCGAGGTATCTCATGGAACGTGATCAGCCGTCTCTGATTGTTGCAGCAGATGCTTCTTTGCAACCGGGTGATCGGTCGTTGCAGATCGCTCCTGCCGCATTGTCTGCGACTTCTGTCTTCAAGCTTTCACCGCTCATTCGGCTGACGCTTCTACTGTTATATCTGTCGTTGACGCTACCGCTGCCTTTTCTAGCCGCTATGACAGCATCCGTCATTCCATCATCCTTACTATGGACGGGCATTGGGTTGGGTGGGGTACTGCTATATGCCGCGCTGACCGAACGGGTAGTGCTAGATAAGGACGGTATTCATGTGAGGTACGCGGGTTGGGTGCCGCACTTTTTTCGTCGAGGGTGGTCGCTGGCATGGTCAGAGGTGACGGCATTAAAGCCACGTTCTACCGGACAGGGAGGTCTTGTTTATTACTTCCTTAGCCGATCGGGACAGGCATACCTATTGCCGATGCGGGTTGCTGGCTTTAACTGCATGGTCAACCGTGTGCAGACAGAGACAGATATTGATATGGCTGACGTGCGTCCACTCTCGCAACCGTGGATGTACTTTATTTTGCTGGGATGTACATTACTGCTGTTAGCGATCGATGCATGGACGATTGGGGCAGCGTTGCACCAACCGATATAAGGCTGATTCGTGCGATGTAAACCGCCTGACTACATTTAACCCTTTACACTTGACACAGTGCTTCGAGAGTAGAAACCTGACTTTGCAACCGCCTAAATCTGCCCAAATTCGTGCTGAGCGAGTTAGTCTTGCGCCCAAAATAGTGACCCCTGGTACAGTTCGTGCTGATAAACACTTGGCTGCAAACGTTCACTACCTGTTGAGGGAGGTCTCTTTTGAGGTGTTTCGGGGCGATCGCATTGCTCTGGTTGGCGCGTCTGGTGCTGGCAAAACGTCCTTACTGCGGCTGTTAAATCGACTGAGTGAACCGACTGACGGCGTGATTTATTTGGAGCAGCGGGCGCTGCATGAGATACCCGCAGTGCAACTACGGCAGCAGGTCGTGTTGGTGCTGCAAGAGTCAAAGCTCCTGGGTATGACGGTACAGCAAGCGCTTGCCTATCCCTTAACGCTACGGCAGTTAGAGAAACAAACGATTCAAGAGCGCATTCAGAAATGGCGCGATCGCCTCCATATGCCAGCAGATTGGCTGCACCGCACTGAGCTACAGCTTTCGGTTGGGCAGCGACAACTGGTAGCGATCGCCCGTGCTCTTGTCACAGAACCCAAGGTGTTACTTTTGGATGAACCCACTGCGTCACTGGATTTGGGTCGCGGTGATTGGTTGTTAAACGTGCTCAGCGAACTGGCTCAAGTGCACGGCATGACTGTGATCATGGCTAATCATCAACTAGAGTTAGCAGAGCAATGGTGCGATCGCGTACTGCATCTCGAACAGGGCGTGTTGCAACAAGATGTTGCCGCACAGCAGATGAATTGGCAAGCGCTCAAGCAAACGCTGGTCGCAGCAGAGGCACAGCAGTTAGAAGAGTGGGATTAAGTGACGAGAGGACGAAGGGCGATGGCGATCGATGACTGCATCCCAAAAGGACATGAAGCGCTTTCAAATGTTCTTAAGGCAATGTAACGCGATGTACAACTAAATTTGCCCTCATCCCCACCCTTCTCCTTGGGGAGAAGGGCTTTCGGACTTTTAAGGTTGGGCAGTCGCAGCAAGCATTTCAGGAAAGTCGCGCATCGCGTAGTATGCAGTCATTTTAGATTTATCAATGTCTTAAGTTCAATCTACTGCCTCAACCTTCTCTACCTTTAGATAGAAAAGCATTAGCAAAGACGCGCTTGATTTGCGTTTTTGCGTAGCGGACTGGTAAATTCTGTTTATTCATACCAAAGCCAAAAATAGACGTTACAGATCAAGCAAGCCGCCCTCACCCTCAATCCCTCTCCCAAAGGGCGAGGAACTTTGCCTTTAGCTCCCTTCTCCTGCGGGAGAAGGGCTGGGGATGAGGGCAAAGGATCGGTAGCCCTTGCACTTTGATTTGGTATCAAACTCTGGAGATGCCCGTTGAGCAAGATTGCGAAGCCAGTAATGTCTTTTGATGAAGCGGTATGCTATTGCGTGCAATGAGAGTAGACGCTTCCTTAAGACCGTTCGTTATGCGCTTTCGCTTGCTTCCCTATGTTGTTGCGGCTCTAGCCGCGACCATTGCCCTGCTTTTGACGCAATTATTGTACCCACTGCTCAATCCGCTCATCTACCCATTCTTTTTTGCAGCGATCGCCGTGAGTGCCTGGTTTGGAGGCTTCAGACCAGGCTTGTTAGCGATCGCCCTCTCAACGCTCTACAGTCTTTTCTTTCTCGTCGAACCGCTGTATTCCTTCAAGATCGTTAGCACCAAGCAACTGATACAGCTACTCACGTTCTTGTTCGTGGCGTTTCTCATTACCGTGCTTTGTTCACAGTTGCAGGCTGCTAAACGCAAAGCTGATTACAATTTGAAGCTGCTGCGTCTGAGCGAAAGGCGCTTTAGCCATCTGTCAGAAGCCGATTTGATCGGCATCATTACGACTGATTTAAACGGTGCGCTCGTGGAAGCCAATGATGTCTTTTTGTCGATGCTTGGTTACACGCGGGAAGAACTTCGCTCTGGTCGAGTTGACTTGCCAGCGCTCACTCCACCTGCTTATCTGGAGGCGCAGGAGCGATCGCTGCATGCACTGAGAACAGCGGGAGTCAGCACGCCCTTTGAAACGGCATACAGCCGCAAAGATAGTACCTACATTTCGGCTTTGATTGGTTCTGCTTTAATGGATGAGACGACGGTGATCAGCTTCGTCCTTGACATCAGCGATCGCAAACAAATTGAAGCGGCATTGCTGGAGGTCAACGCTCGCTTGGAGCAACACAGTACTGATTTGGCTGTTGCCAATGAAGAGCTAGAAACGACTGTGGAAGAACTGAAAATCGCTGAAGAAGACTTGTTGCGGCAAAATGAACAGCTCAGGACAGCGCAGCAACGGTATCAAGATTTGTTTGATTTCGCGCCAGACGGTTATCTGGTAACCGATACAGCGGGAATAATTCAAGAAGCCAATCAGGCAATGACCGCTCATCTCTCGTCTGGCTTAGCTGGGTTACTGGGTCAACCACTGTTCAACTTCGTCGCCAACCAGGATCTCGAAGTGTTTCGCGATCGCCTGAACCAACTAGCAGAGCCGCTTTCAAGGCAACGAGCACAGGTATGGGTCATGCAGCTACAAACTTGGCAGCAGCGTACCTTCCCGGCTGAACTGACGGTTGGTCGTGTCTATGACTCTACAGGTAACGTTTCCAGCTTGCGTTGGCTGATCCGAGATATTACAGAACGCGAACGGGCAGAAGCGAAGCTGCGTGAAAGTGAAAATTTGTATCGAGCGATCGGAGAAACGCTAGATTACGGCATTTGGGTTTGTGACCCCAACGGGCGCAATGTCTATGCCAGTGATTCGTTTCTACAGCTTGTGGGCTTGACTCAGGCGCAATGTTCTGAGTTTGGCTGGAGCGACGTGTTGCATCCCGATGATGCAGAGCGAACGATCGCTGCCTGGAACGAATGCGTTCGCACAGAAGGCATCTGGGACATCGAACACCGCTTCCGAGGAGTGGATGGTAATTGGCATCCGATTTTGGCACGGGGAATGCCCGTCAGGGATGAAGATGGGAAGATCACCGCCTGGGCAGGCATCAACCTCGATATCAGTCGTCAAAAACGAGTAGAAGCTGCCTTGCGCCAAAGCGAAGAGCGCTATCGCTCGTTAGCAGAATTGATCCCACAATTGGTTTGGACGGCTAGCAGTGAGGGCGCTCTACTCGATGTCAATCAACGATGGCTAGACTTTACAGGGCTAACCTACACCCAGGCACAAGCGGAAGGCTGGCAAACCATTGTCCACCCTGACGACGTGCCCATTCTCGGCGATCGCTGGTTGGCAGCGCAAGCGGGCAGCACTTATTACCGCGCCGAAGGACGTATGCGACGGAGAGATGGTGTTTACCGCTGGCATCTGCATCAGGCTGTGCCTCTGAAAGACGAGCGGGGACAGGTGCTGAAGTGGTTTGGCACCGCGACGGATATTGACGGTCAAAAACTCCTGGAACAGCAACGCGATCGTCTTTTAGAGCAGGAGCAAACTGCCCGTGAAGCCGCTGAAAACGCAAACCGTATCAAAGACGAGTTTTTGGCAGTGCTTTCACACGAACTGCGATCGCCTCTGAACCCCATCCTGGGTTGGTCAAGATTACTTCAGACCAGCAGGCTGGATGAGGCGCAAACGGCAGAGGCGCTGAAAACCATCGAACGGAACGCCAGATTACAAGCTGAATTAATTGAAGACTTACTAGATGTCTCTCGAATTTTGCAGGGCAAACTGAGCCTGAATGTCGCCCCAGTCGTTTTGACTACGACTATTCAAGCTGCGATCGAAACAGTCCGTTTAGCAGCAGACGCTAAAGCCATTCAGATCCAGACGCGGCTTGAGCCAAATGTAAGGTACGTTGCGGGTGATGCAAATCGCTTGCAGCAGGTGATATGGAACCTCCTTTCTAACGCCGTTAAATTTACGCCGACCGAGGGGCGGGTCGATATTCGTCTGGAGCAGCTAAACGCTCAAGCTCAAATCACCGTCGCTGACACAGGCAAAGGCATTGCGCCAGACTTTTTGCCCTACGTGTTTGACTACTTTCGTCAGGCAGAAGGTGCGACGACCCGATCGGTGGGTGGACTAGGGCTAGGGCTGGCGATCGTGCGTCAATTGGTTGAATTGCACGGCGGCACAATTCGGGCAGAAAGTCCTGGATTAGGTCAGGGCGCAACGTTCACTGTCATACTGCCGCTCATGCCAACGCAGCTAACGGTTAATCAGGTGAGCCAATCCTCTGAGCTACGCCTGAATTTAGATGGGATTAAGGTCTTAGTTGTTGATGACGATGCCGACGCACGCGCCTTTACTACTTTTCTGTTAGAGCAGTACGGAGCCACCGTAACAGCCGTTACCTCAGCAGCAGCAGCGTTAACTGCCATAGCTCAAACGAAGCCAGATGTGTTGTTAAGCGATATTGGGATGCCAGCGGTTGATGGCTACATGTTGATGCAGCAGGTGAGAGCCTTACCCCTGGAGCAAGGAGGACACATTCCCGCGATCGCCCTGACTGCCTACGCAGGGGAAATCGATTATCAGCGCTCACTCGCAGCAGGCTTTCAGCAGCACCTTGCCAAGCCCATAGAGCCAGTTGCACTCATCACAGCGATCGTCAGCTTAGTCAGAGGTGAAGCAAGGGCGTGATGCTGTGCTCGTTACTTGATCCCCCCTATGCTTAAACGTTAACCGAGAAGGATTGCTTCAAGGCTTCATTAGCTGCGAAAGAGCCGACTGTACTGGGTTTCGTGCTGCATACTCGCAAGAGCCAATCCCCAACCGCAGCTACTCAGGTCTTCGTCTGGCAGCGTCAGAATCTCCTCAACGGCAAGCTGGATGACTGGTTGAAGATACAGCAGCAGTTGTTGCCCTGCCGTTTGTCCTAGCGGAATTAGCTTGACACCCGCGTTGCTCAAGTTGGTTGCCCAACTATGCAAATAGCCCAACATGGCTGAACGTAAATCAATTTGCCAGTGAGCCGCCGCAAGGGCAAAGGCGATCGCAAAATGACAGCCCTCCTTCTGCAAAATCATATACGGCTGCTTGAGCAAGTGCAGATCGTGCCATAGCCGTAAGAGCGATCGCCCCATCTGCAAGCTTTGTAGCCGCAATTCCTCTGTTTCTCGCGCCGCTGATAGCCAATGGTTCCAGTCGCTTACGCGCTCCCAGTCATCTGCTTGACACGCTCGGTAAGCTCTGACCATCACTGCTGCTTCAACGCGAATCGCACCAAACCGTAGCTCTTGTACCATCCACGTTTCGAGAGCAGTGCGATCGTCCAGCTTACCCGCCTCCACCAGCGCCTCAATGCCCTCAGAGTAGCTATATGCTCCTACAGGCAGTGCAGGACTCGCTAACTGCAGTAAGCGCAATAAGGCAAAAGGCTCAACTTCATCCTTCATCCTTTAGCCTTTAGCCCTCATTCCTTCATGACTGTGCCCATAGGCTCCTGTTTCAGGCTGAAACGGCTGCACTTCTTCAACGACCTGTAAGCCCCGCTGCTCCAGCATGTCGCGCAGAACGGGATCGGGAGACAATCTTAAATAAGCTGGCTGAATCTCTAATGGGACATGGCGGTTGCCCAAATGATAAGCCGCTTGCAGTAGATGCCGTTCAGCCTCAGCCCGGACGGTTAACACAGGCTCTGGCTTAGCAAGCACCCGCACCACAAAGCCATCATCGGACTGCAACAGATCACCATCGCGCAACATTGTCCCTCTAGGTAACTGGAGATACACAGGCTGTCCTTCGGTGCTATCAAAGCGGTGACGCGATCGCGTCCGTTCGTCTGCTGTCAACTCTAGCGTTAAACTAACTGCCGTCTCCGAAGTCGCTGTTAAGCGTTGTGTAAGTGTTGTGATCACGGCTTCAAATGGCATTTTAGTGTGTTGAATCACAACAGAAGTCTAGTGCATTCAGGTGCAACACGATCGCGCCCATCTCAGCATTCAGCACAATACAAAAGATCTTCTTTGTTTTTTCACAAACCAACTAGCCGACTCACCATCCCTTTACTGACATACGTAAGTGTGGCGCTTAGCATAGTGAGCGTAACTTTGTTTGCCGCAGATTATAAGAGGTGTTGCATGAAGGCAGTGATATTGGCTGGCGGATTAGGTACACGACTGAGTGAAGAAACGGCAATTAAGCCAAAACCAATGGTGGAAGTGGGTGGTCAACCGATTCTCTGGCACATCATGAAAACCTACGCAGCCCACGGAGTCAATGACTTTATCATCTGCTGTGGCTACAAAGGGTATGTCATCAAAGAGTTTTTTGCTAACTACTTCCTACGCATGTCAGATGTCACTTTTGATATGCGCTTCAACCAGATGAATATTCACGCTGGTAAGGCGGAACCCTGGCGCGTCACGCTGGTTGACACAGGTGAAAACACCATGACTGGCGGCAGGCTCAAGCGTGTGCGGGAGCATATCGGCAATGAAACCTTTTGCTTTACCTACGGTGACGGGGTCAGCAACATTAACGTCACTGAGCTAATCAACTTTCACAAAGCTGAAGGCGTATCGGCAACGCTGACCGCTGTGCTGCCTCCTGGACGCTTTGGCGCAATCTCTCTCACCAAAGAGCAGACTAAAATTACGCAGTTCCATGAAAAGCCTGAAGGTGATGGTGCCTGGATTAACGGTGGTTACTTTGTCCTAGAGCCGGAAGTCATCGACTACATTGCCGACGATACGGTGATGTGGGAGCACGAACCGCTGAAAAAGCTGGCTCACGATGGCAAACTGTCCGCCTTCAAGCATGATGGGTTCTGGCAACCAATGGATACGCTCAAAGACAAGAATTACCTGGAAGACTTGTGGCACAAAGGAAAAGCCCCCTGGAAGGTCTGGTAACCCAACTAGCTTGCCCCTCAAACCACTCGTTAGCTTCGCAGTTCTCACTCAATTAAGGGCAAAAATTTATGTACGATTTTGCGATCGTCGGTGGTGGCATCGTCGGTCTTTCTACAGGCGTAGCTCTGAGCCAACGCTATCCAGACGCAAAAATACTGGTGCTTGAGAAGGAAAGCCGCTGGGCATTTCACCAAACTGGTAACAACAGTGGCGTGATCCACTCCGGGCTTTACTACAAACCGGGCAGCTTTAAGGCAACCTTTTGTCGCGCGGGTGCCCAGTCGATGGTTGCCTTTTGCCAAGAGCATGACATCCCCCATGAAGTCTGCGGCAAGGTCATTGTTGCCACTGAAGAAAAAGAACTCCCACTGCTGGAGAATCTCTATCAGCGTGGCTTACAGAACGATATTAAAGTTGCTCGACTCACCGCAGAAGAAGTCCAGGAGATCGAGCCACATGTCAACTGTATTGCTGGAGTACAGGTTTTTTCCACTGGCATCGCTGATTACAAAAAGGTCTGCCAAAAGTACGCTGAACTGGTTCAACAGGGTGGTGGTGATTTACGCCTCAACACCAAAGTACTCAAAATTGTTGAAACACCTACAGGTCAGGTGCTTGAAACTAACCAAGGTTCGTTTGAGACGCGGTTTGTCATTAACTGTGCTGGCTTACACAGCGATCGCATTGCTAAACTCGGCAACGTTGATCCTGAAGCAAAGATTGTGCCGTTTCGTGGGGAATACTACGAGCTAACCCCTGAAAAGCGCTACCTGGTCAAAGGTCTCATTTATCCTGTCCCGAACCCTGACTTCCCGTTTTTGGGTGTCCACTTTACCCGCATGATCGACGGCACTGTTCATGCAGGACCGAATGCAGTGCTCAGCCTCAAGCGCGAAGGCTACAAAAAGACCGACTTTGACCTGCGTGACTTTGCTGAGGTCATGACCTATCCCGCTTTCTGGAAATTGGCTGCCAAGCACGCTGACGAAGGGATTAAAGAGATCATCCGCTCGTTTAGCAAAGCCGCGTTTGTTCATAGCCTGCAACGCCTGATTCCAGAAGTGCAGGCTGCGGATGTCGTTCCCACCCATGCAGGTGTACGGGCACAAGCACTCATGAACGATGGCAAGCTGGTAGACGATTTTCTGATTATCAAAGGTCAGAATTCCGTTCACGTTTGCAATGCCCCCTCTCCGGCAGCAACTTCATCCATTGAAATTGGTAAAGCTGTCGTTGCCCAAATCCCTGCCCCACAGCACTTACGCACAACCGTTAACGCTTAGCACGATTACTGATTAGCACGATTACTAGGAAGACGCAATGAAAGTACTGGTGACTGGAACAGAAGGGTATCTTGGTTCATTACTGGCTCCCCTCCTCATGGAGCGTGGGCATGAAATTACGGCGGTTGATACTGGCTACTACAAAGTTGGCTGGCTTTACAACGGCACAGACTTGACGGCTAAAACCCTCAACAAAGATATTCGCCATATTACGGTTGAAGATCTGGCGGGTATTGAGGCGATCGTCCACATGGCAGAATTGTCCAACGACCCCACGGGTCAACTGTCGCCCACGATTACCTACGACATCAACCACAAAGGTTCGGTGCGGTTAGCTGAACTGGCAAAAGCCGCTGGTGTTCGCCGCTTTGTCTATATGTCCTCATGCAGCGTGTATGGGGTTGCCAGTGGCGACGGTCTGACCACTGAGGAAACGCCTGTCAATCCTCAGACTGCGTATGCTGAATGTAAAACCCTGGTAGAGCGGGACGTGAGACCCCTTGCAGATGATAATTTTTCGCCCACATTCATGCGAAACGCCACTGCGTTTGGTGCCTCTCCCCGAATGCGCTTTGACATTGTGTTGAACAATCTGTCAGGACTTGCCTGGACAACGAAAGAGATTAAAATGATCAGCGACGGTACACCCTGGAGACCGCTGGTTCATGCTCTGGACATTGCGAAGTCGATCGCCTGTGCCTTAGAAGCACCCCGCGACATCGTGCACAATCAGGTCTTTAACGTGGGCGATACCGCAAACAACTACCGAGTCAAAGAAATTGCTGAAGTCATCGCCGACGTGTTTAAGGGCTGCCAGCTCAGCTTTGGTGACAGTGGCTCGGATAACCGCAGCTACCGGGTCTCGTTTGAGAAAATCAATACTCAACTACCTGGCTTTAAGTGTGACTGGAATGCCCAACGTGGCGCACAACAGCTTTTCGACCTGTTTAACCGCATTGACATGACAAAAGAGATCTTTGAGTCACGTGGCTTTACGCGTCTGAAGCAGCTTGAGTATCTGATTCGCACCCAGCAAATTGACAAAGATTTCTTTTGGAGCAAGTAATGAAATTCACCGAAACGAAGCTAAAAGGCGCATTTATCATTGACCTGGAGTTGCGTAACGACGATCGTGGTGGTTTTGCCCGCACCTTTTGCGCCAAAGAATTTGAAGAGCATGGGCTGAAGCCAACCGTTGCTCAGTGCAATCTGTCCTTTAACTACAAGGCAGGTACGTTGAGAGGGATGCACTACCAGGTGGCACCTGCGTGCGAAACCAAGCTGGTACGCTGCACCAAGGGCGCGATTTATGATGTCATCATTGATATGCGTCCTGAGTCGCCTACCTACATGCAACACATTGGCGTGGAATTGACGGCAGAGAATCGACGGGCGCTCTATGTGCCAGAACTGTTTGCCCACGGCTATCAAGCGCTGACGGATGACGCTGAGGTGGTCTATCAAGTGGGTGAGTTCTACACGCCTGGTTATGAGCGAGGGCTGCGCTATAACGATCCAGTCTTTAGCATTGAATGGCCCATGCCTGTAACCGTCATTTCCGAAAAAGATGCTGCGTGGTCACTCTTTGAGCCAGTCCCGGTTTAACTCAGTCGGTGACGATCGCGGTTTAGTGTCAACTCCACCTAACTTTCAGAGGCTTTTGCATGAAAATAAGTGTGATTCTTCCTTGCTTCAACGGAGCACAAACCATTGCTGTTCAGCTTGAGGCGCTAGTCAACCAGCAATGGTCTGGCTTGTGGGAAGTGGTGGTGGTCAACAACGGCTCCACTGACAACTCAGTCGAAATTGTCGAGCAGTACCGCGATCGTCTACCAAACTTACAGATTGTGGATGCCTACACCCCGCCTGGTCCACGGTTGGGAGTATCCCATTCCTATAACGTCGGTCTTAACGCAGCTACAGGAGATGCGTTTGTTTTCTGTGAGGCGGATGATGAAGTGGCATCCGATTGGTTAGCCGCAATGGCTAACGCCCTCTCTAAATTTGAATTCGTTGCTGGAGCACTGGAACATAAGCGTTTGAATGAAGCCTGGTTAAGTGTGGCTCAGGATCAGGGCGCACAGTCGGAGGGCTTAGTGGATGTCACCTATCCGCCCTACCTACCCTTTGCCTTTGGGGTAGTGCTCAAGATGTAATGATGGAGAAGTAGAGTCTTTGCAGTTCTCCTACC